>DASZVN010000159.1:0-63501 GCA_035547055.1 Hyphomicrobiales bacterium | reverse complement strand
TCGCCCGGCACTTGCGCGGGAACGAGGATCAGGCGCCGGCCCGTCGCTGAGGCAGGCCGTGCGATCGGATCGGCGAAATTGTACTTGGTGAGGCGGGCGGAGACGAGGCGCTGCCGCAGCGCCGCCGCACGGGCGAGGAGCAGCGGCTCGAATTCTGTAGTGGCGAGCAGAGTCTCGAGGTCGCTTGGCCGGGTGGCGTCGAAATAGAGGCCGCTGCGGTCGAGCACGAGAGAGGCCGGCAGCAGGAAATCCGAGCCGAGCCCGACCGAGCGGACGAAGCCGTCCTCCATGTGCAGCAACTCGCGCCCCCCCGCCCGCAATTCGGCCTCGTCAGCCTCGGGCAGTTCGGCGCCCCAGGCGCAGATCACGGTTTCGGCCGGCGGCGGCTGGCGGCGCAGGCTGGCCGGCGACGCGAAGCGCGGCGGCGCTGCCGCGTCGACAAGATAGAGGCGGGCTATGGCCCGCTTCCACGGCACGAAGCCGACGCAGACGTAGCACCGCCGCGGGCCGCGCTGGCGGTCGCGCCAGTCGGCGAGGCGGTCGAGGGCAGCTTCGGCTGTGAGCGTCGTCTGCAGGATCGGGTCGGCATAGCGTGGGTAGAGCGCGATGATGCCGGCGGCGAAGGCGTCGAGCGACAGCGGGCGCCGGCGCGCCAGCGCGGCAGCGCCCGCTGGGCTGCTGCGGTCGAGGGTGAGGCCCCAGCCGGCATAGAACGGGAGGCCGAAGCAGGCGACTTTCAGCTTCCGCAGCACGGCGAGGAAGCCGATCTCGGCCGATACGGTCCACACCTCGTCGGCGAGATCGAGCGCCGCGTGGTCCGACAGGCCGGGGTCGAGGCGGATCAGGTCGGCGGCTGCGGTGGCGCCGAGGATGCCGCCCGGCACGGTGCGCAGGAGGAGATCCGCGTCGGGATGCTCGCGCCGCGCCGCCGCCGCCATCGTGCCGAGATCGGCGGCGGTCGCGGCGGCGCCATCCAGCAGGGGGTCGCCGCGGCGCTGGTCGACCAGGAGGATGCGCCGCCGCCCGCTTGTGGGGAGGGGAGGGAGAATGTCCGCCCCGCCGCACTCCTGCGCGAGCCTGAGCGAGACGATCCGCGCGCGCAGGTCGGCGCCGCGCGCAGCATGTGCCTCGAGGCCGGCGTCGGTCAGGATGCGCTCGAGGCGGCTCTCCCGGCGCGCATCGCGCGGCGGGCCGAGGTCGTCGACGAGGAGCGAGACCGCCGGCGGGTCTTCGCCGGGGCGGACGACGCGGCGGAAGAAGCCGTCGCCGATCCACCAGTGCGGACGCGACGGGGCGGCGCGATCGCGGCTCCGGAGCAGGACGCCGTCGGCCCGCCGGCCGAACCGCCGCAGCGGCAGCACCGCCGCGGCGTCGAGGAAGGCGGCGGCGTGAGGCCAGCGCAGCAACGCGGCATCCCGCGTCGCGAGCGTCGCGGCGGGCGGCGGCAGCCAATCCGGCCGCTCATCTGCCGCCATTTCGCATCCCGGCAGATGCGGCGTCACTGCGGCCGCGGCAGATGAGCCGCGGATTTCTTCGACATGGGTGCACTCTTCGAGCGGGCCTTCGACGAGGCGGCGACCGGTGAGCCGCGGATGAACGGATCCGTCAACGACCTAACCGGTCCCGCGGCGGACCTTCAGCGAGGCCGTTGCCGATCAAGCCGCGGCAAGATCAGGACCGGCCCCGCCTTGAGGCCGTTTTATCGCGCCGTCGAGACCATGGCTCAACGCCCAAAAAGCGGGCGGCGGCCACGATCGTCCGCCGCCGCCCGCGTCTTCGACCGCGGTGCTCCGTCGCCGGCGCGAGCTACGCCGGGCGGCGCTGCTCGGCGAGGATGTTGCGGATCTCCTGCAGGAGCTGGACGTCGCGGGGCTCGGCTGCCGGCTCGGGCTTTGCCTCTTCCTTGCGCCACATCGCGTTGATGCCCCTGATGATGAGGAAGAGGATGAAAGCGATGATGATGAAATTGATAGCGATGGTGATGAAGTTGCCGTAGCCGATGGTCGCTCCGGCCTTTTTGGCGTCGGCGTAGTTGCTTGCATGAACGCCGGCCAGTTGAAGGAAGTAGTTCGAAAAATCGAGCCCACCGGTGATGAAACCGATAATCGGCATGATGATGTCTTCGACCAGCGACGTCACGATGCGGTTGAAGGCGGCGCCGATGATGACGCCGATCGCCAAGTCGACGACGCTTCCTCGGAGCGCGAATTTCTTGAATTCCTCGAGCATGGGTGTACCCCCGGTGTTGGCCCGTGGCGCCGCGGCGCACGAACGACTCGCGCGCCAAGTCTAGCAGGAAAGCGGCGCGATGCCGCAGGCTCGGCGGTCCCAGGGGTCAACCGGGGCGGCCGACCCGCTCGATCAGGGCGGTAGCGGCGGCCGGCGCGCGGACCTTGGCGCCGCTGATCATGAAGACGAAGACGTCGCGCTTCTCAACGGCGGGCGCCTCGGCGAGGGCGGGAAGATCGCCCGCCAGCTCGCCCGCCGCGAGCGCCTTGGCGCGGGCGGCCCACGCGTCGAGATCAGACGCGGCGTAGCCGGTGTCGAGGTCGGCCTCGGTGCCCTGGAGGCGGGCATAGACGAAATCCGCCGTGGGATCGGCGATCAGCGGATATTTCTCCGAGTGAGCGAGGACGGCGGCGACGCCGAATTTTCGCAGCAGCGCCACGAAGTCGGGGGCGACGAAGCTGTCGTGGCGCACCTCGACGGCGTGGCGCAGACGTCGTCCGTCGAGCTTTTCGGGCAGCAGGGCCAGGAACGCGGCAAAATCCTCGGGCTCGAAGCGCTTGGTCGGCGCGAACTGCCACAGGATCGGTCCGAGCTTGTCGCCGAGCGCGGCGAGGCCGCTGTTCACGAAGCGGCCGACGGATTCGCCGGCCTCGGCGAGCACCCGCCGGTTGGTGCAGAACCGCAGCGCCTTGACCGAGAAGACGAAATCGTCCGGCGTTTCGTCCGCCCATTTGCGGAAGCTGGCCGGCGACTGGGTGCGGTAGTAGGTGCCGTTGATCTCGATCGCGGTGAGCTGGCGGCTGGCATAGGCGAGCTCGTCCTTCTGCGGCAGGTCGGCCGGGTAGAACGTTCCCCGCCACGGGGCGAAGGTCCAGCCGCCGATGCCGACCCGGATCGTGCCGCTCATGCTGCGCCTCCCATGTGGTCCGCTGCCGCCGCCACCCTAGCGGCTTTGGCGCGCGGCGGCGATGAGGGCGGGCAGGGCGGAATTTCCGGCGAGCGGAACGATGATGACCCGGCGGGCGCAGCCGTCGCGCTCCGGGATCACGGCGCCGACGATGCCCCAGAGGGTCGGCCCGCCCGGCCCCGAGGCAACCACCGGGGCGCCGCTGTCGCCGGGGCAGACGCGCGCGCCGTCCGGCGTCGCGAAGACGAGCGGATGCCCCGTCGTGGTGCGGCGGAGCCGGCCCAGCGCAGCCTCCGCGAGCACGCCCGATGCCTCCCGCCGCGGGCCGCTGGCACCCGCCGCGAGGAGGCGGAGCGCGCCGTCGTGCCCGCCGGCGACCCGGAGCGGGCGGACGCCGAACGGCGCCGCCAGGCGCAGCAGCGCAAGGTCGGCGGCGATGGCCTCCTGGCGGGCAGCGATGCCATGGACGCGCGTGCCCCAGTGCGCCGCTGCGGCGGGATCGCGCACGATCGCCGCGACGCGGAGCGGCGGGGGCACGGCGTGGCCGGCGCGGAAACGAAAGACCGCGGTCTCGGCGGCCGCGACGCCGTCGACGCAATGAGCCGCGGTGAGCACCAGGTCCGGCGCCGCCAGGACGCCGGTGCAATGGCTGAAGCGGGTGCCGGCGGCGACCGGCGTTGCGGCCTCGACCGCGACGGTCGCGGGTTCCGCGGCGTTGCCGGCGGCCGAGCGGCCGCCTTCGAGCGCTGCCGCGGCATGCGTCAGGATCAGCGCGCCGAGGCCCGCGGCGACGGCGAAGAGGGCTCGCATCGCTAACCCATCCTTAATCTTAACCGGTCATGAACGGGTAGCAGATCCCGGGCGACGGCGCCGCAGTTCGGCCGCATTGAACGGCGAGTTAACCACCGCCGATCGGGGCATCCGGCCGCGGCCTTGCGTTTGGCGGACAGGCCGGTGCCGGCGGTCGGCATGCGTGCTCGCCAACAACGTCAAGAGCCAGCGCCGATCGTGCCGGGGTCGGCGGAAAGCCCGGGGGTTCGTCGACATGGATGCCGCGACGGTGGCGCAGCAAGGCCTCGGTGCGGTCAGCACCCAGATTTCGCTGTGGGGCCTGTTCCTGCAAGCCTCGCTGATCGTCAAGATCGTGATGGTGGGGTTGCTTCTGGCATCGGTGTGGTGCTGGGCGATCATCATCGACAAATACGTCCTCTTCGGCCGCACGCGGCGCCAGATGGAGCGCTTCGAGAAGGTGTTCTGGTCTGGCCAGAGCCTGGAGGAGCTCTATCGCTCGCTGGTGACGCGTCCGACCCATTCGATGGCGGCCCTGTTCGTAGCGGCGATGCGCGAGTGGAAGCGCTCGTTCGAGGGCGGCGGCCGCGCCATCGGCGGGCTGCAGATGCGCATCGACAAGGTGCTCGACGTGTCGATCCAGCGCGAGGTCGAACGGCTGGAGGCGCGGCTCCTGGTGCTGGCGACGGTCGGCTCGGCCGGCCCCTTCGTCGGCCTGTTCGGCACGGTCTGGGGCATCATGACGAGCTTCCAGTCGATCGCGGCATCCAAGAACACCAGCCTCGCGGTGGTGGCGCCCGGCATCGCCGAGGCGCTGTTCGCGACCGCGCTCGGCCTGTTCGCCGCGATCCCGGCGACGATCTTCTACAACAAGTTCGCGACCGAGGTGACGCGCCAGGCGAGCCGGCTCGAAGGCTTCGCCGACGAGTTCTCCGCGATCCTGTCGCGCCAGATCGACGAGCGGAGCTGAGCCATGGCGATGGGCCCGATCAGCTCCGGCGGGGCGGGCAGGCGCAAGGGCAATCATCGCCGCGTCGCGGTGATGAGCGAGATCAACGTCACGCCGCTCGTCGACGTGATGCTGGTGCTGCTCATCATCTTCATGATCTCCGCGCCGCTCCTCACCGTCGGCGTCCCGGTCGAGCTGCCGCAGAGCAAGGCCTCCAACCTCAACGACCAGAAGGAGCCGCTGACCATCTCGGTCAATGCCAAGGGCGAGATCTTCCTGCAGAACACCAAGGTGACCGAAGACGAGCTGGTGCCGCGCCTCAATGCGATCACGAACCAGGGCTATGACGAGCGCATCTACGTGCGGGGGGACCGCTCGGTGAGCTACGGACAGATGATGCGGGTGATGGGCGCGCTGTCCGGCGCCGGGTTCAAGCGCGTCGCCCTCGTCACGGAAGTCGAGCAGGGGAGCTGAGGCGTGGAACTGCGCCCCGGCATGGTGGTCTCCGCCACCGCCCACGCGGCGGTGCTGGCCTGGGTGATCTTCGGCTTCATCTCGGCGCCGCCGCTCGAGGCCGCGACCGAGCCGCTGCCGGTCGAAATCCTGACGCCCGCGCAGTTCGACCACCTCACCAAGGGGACGATGCACGGCAAGGAGCTGAGCTCCGGCAAGGTCGAGGCCAAGAAGGTCGCGGTGCCGACGCCCGAGCCGAAGCCCGACCTGCCCGAGGCCAAGGAGAACGTGACCCCGCCGCCGCCCGCGCCGGCCCCGCCGCCGCGCGCCGCCGAGGCCAAGCCGGAACCCAGGAAGGCGCCGGAGCCGAAGCCGGCCCCGCCGCCCAAGCCGAAGGTCGCCGAGGCCAAGCCGGTGCCGCCGAAGCCGGTCGCCGACGACTCCATCCCGGTCAGGAAGCCGCCGCCGGAGAAGAAGGTCGACAGGCGCGAGATGGCAGACCTCGACAAGCTGATCGACAAGGCCGCGGAGAAGCCCGAACCCAAGCCGCAGCCGAAGAAGGTCGACCGCCGCGACAAGGCCGACCTCACCAAGCTGTTCGACGCGGCCGATCAGCCGCAGCCCAGGCCGGCCAAGCCGACGCCCGAGAAGCGCATCGCGAGGTTCGATCCGACCAAGATCGCCGCCCTGATCGACCGCCGCGACCCCGGCCGCGTCGCCCCGACGGCGCAGGCGGTGTCGGCGACGAGCTCCGCCGGCATCCAGAACGGCGTCGACGGCCGCCTGTCGGTGACCGAGCGCCGGATGATCGACGGCATGGTGCGCCAGCAGGTCGAGCGCTGCTGGAACCCGCCGGCGGGCGCCATGGGCGCCGACAACCTCCGGGTCCGCGTGCAGTTCGCGCTGAACGCCGACGGCTCGCTGTCGGGCGGCCCTGCCGTCACCAACACCTCGAGCGCGCCCTATTTCCAGGTCGCCGCCGAGAGCGCGTCCCGCGCGGTGCGCGAGTGCGCGCCGCTGCACCTGCCGGCGCAATATTACAGCTACTGGAAAGACGTCGAGATCACCTTCGACCCGCGCGACATGATGGGCGGCTGACGCCCCGCGCGGACCTGCCGCATTCCCAGCCCTGCCAGAGAACCTGATGCCCGCTTCCCGCCTCGCCAAGACCGTTTTCGCGACCGCCGTCGCCCTGCTCGTCGCGCTGCCCTTCGCCTTTCGCGAAGCCCGGGCGGTGGTCTCGATCGACATCACCCAGGGCCGGGTGCAGCCGCTGCCGATCGCCATCACCGACTTCGGCGGCGGCGGCGATCTCGGGCGCAACATCTCCGACGTGGTGTCGGCCGACCTCAAGCGCTCGGGCCTGTTCGCGCCGATCGACCATCGCGCCTTCATCGAGCACATCACCAATGTCGACCAGCCGCCGCGCTTCGCCGACTGGCGCACCATCAACGCCCAGGCGCTCGTCACCGGACGCGCCACGCCCCAGGGCGACGGCCGCATCCGCGCCGAGTTCCGCCTGTGGGACGTTTCCGCGGGCCAGCAGCTCGTCGGGCAGCAGTTCTACGCCGCGGCCGACAACTGGCGCCGGATCGCCCACATCATCGCCGACCAGATCTACGAGCGGCTGACCGGCGAGAAGGGCTATTTCGACACCCGCATCGTCTTCGTCAGCGAGAGCGGCCCGAAGGACCGCCGCGTCAAGCGCCTCGCCATCATGGACGAGGACGGCGCCAACGTCCGCTACCTGACCGACGGCGACAACTTGGTGCTGACGCCGCGCTTCAATCCGTCGAGCCAGGAAGTCACCTACATGTCCTATGCGGGCGGCTATCCCCGGGTCTACCTGCTCAACATCGAGACCGGGCAGCGCGAGGTCGTCGGCAATTTCCCCGGCATGACCTTCGCGCCGCGATTCTCGCCCGACGGGCAGCACGTCGTGCTGAGCCTGCAGCAGGGCGGCAACGCCAACATCTACGTCATGGACCTGCGCTCGCATCAGACCACGCGGCTGACCGGCGACGCGTCGATCGACACCGCGCCGTCGTTCTCGCCCGACGGCAGCCGGATCACCTTCGAGTCCGACCGCGGCGGCTCGCCGCAGCTCTACGTGATGAACTCCGACGGCTCCGGCGCGCACCGCATCAGCTTCGGGCAGGGCCGCTACGACACGCCGGTGTGGTCGCCGCGGGGCGACTACATCGCCTTCACCCGCCAGCTCAACGGCAAGTTCGGCATCGGCGTGATGAAGCCGGACGGCTCGGGCGAGCGCATCCTGACCGAGGGCTTCCACAACGAGGGGCCGACCTGGGCGCCCAACGGCCGGGTGCTGATGTTCTTCCGCGACCTCGGGCCGGGGCCGTACCTCTATTCGATCGACCTGACCGGCTACAACGAGCAGCGCGTGCCGACGCCGAGCTTCGCCTCGGACCCGGCGTGGTCGCCGCTCCTGAAGTGAGGGGGTGCGGCATCGTGAATCGGCGCTGAAGAAGCTCGCTTAACGGAACCTTCGCTTAACCAAGGCGGAGGTAAGACCGGAGAGACACGAGGGAGTCCCGATGATGTCGCGTATCCAGCTCTGCCGCCGCGGCCTTGCGTTCGCGGCCGTCTTCGCCGTGGCGCTTCTCGCCGCGGCGTGCGCCTCCAAGCCGAACGACACGCTGGCGGGTGCCGGCGGCGCCGGCTTCGGCGCCAATGGCGGGCGGGGCGGGCCTCCGGGCAGCGTCGGCGACTTCACGGTCAATGTCGGCGACCGCGTCTTCTTCACCACCGACTCGACCGATCTCACCCCGACCGCGCGCCAGACCCTCGACCGCCAGGCGGCGTGGCTCCAGCGCTACCGCCAGTACCCGATCACCATCGAGGGCCATGCCGACGAGCGCGGTACCCGCGAGTACAACCTCGCGCTCGGCGCCCGCCGCGCCCAGGTCGTGCACGACTACCTCGTCGCCCGCGGCGTGCCGGCCGGCCGGATGCACACGATCTCCTACGGCAAGGAGCGCCCGGTCGCGACCTGCGACGAAGAGCGCTGCTGGGACCTCAACCGCCGCGCCGTCACCGTCCTGAGCGGCCCGACGGGCTGAGCCCGGTCGGCCGGCGATCGGCATCCTCCCCCGCGTCGTGCCGGGGAGGAGCCGTCGGCCGGCTTTCGGATGTGGTGTGGACGGGTTGCCACCGGTCGAATTTCGGTCGAAATGGCTGCCTAAGGCGAGTTTTCCCGCCGAGGTGACTTCGCCCATGCCGCTTTTGCCGCTCCGCGCCGTCCTTGCCATCGTGCCGCTCCTGGCGCTGCCGGCGGCCGCCCATGCCCAGGACGCTTCCGACCTCACGGTCCGGGTCGACCAGCTCGAGCAGCGGAACCGCGACCTCACCGGCCAGATCCAGGTGCTGCAGCATCAGGTCGAGGTGCTGGGCGACCAGCTGAAGCGCGAGCAGGCCGACGTCGGCTTCCGCCTCGACGCGCTCGAAGGCCACGGTCATGCCCGGCCGTCGTCCCCGCCGCCGCTCCGGCGGAGCGACGCCGGCGGCGCCGCGACGCCGGATGCGGATGTTCCCGACAATTCGGCGCGCAACCCGCGGGCGCCGGCGCCGGGCCAGACCAATCTCGGCACGCTGGCGACGTCCGGCCAGGACGGCGGCATCGTCGCGCCCGACGAGGCGCCGGGTCCGGGCGGCGGGGCAGGGGGGCCGCTCGTCATCACCCCCAACCTGCCGGGCGCGGCCCCGGCGGCCCCCGGCCGCTCGACTGCGACGCTCGGCCAGCCGATCCAGCCGTCGATCGCGGCGCCGCCGACCAACTCGCCGGACGACGCCTACGCCCTCGCCAAGGGCTTCCTCGAGCGGCGCAACTACGACGACGCCGAACTGCAGTTCAAGGACTTCCTCTCGACCTATCCGCGCGACTCCCATGTTGCGGATGCGCTCTACGGGCTCGGCGAAAGCTACTACATGCGCCGCCGCTACAACGACGCGCTGGAGCCGTTCCTGAAGCTCGTGACCGACCACGCCTCCTCGCCGCGGGCCGCTCAGGGAATGCTCCGGCTCGGCCAGACCCTCGCGGCGATCGACCAGCGCGAGCAGGCCTGCGCCACCTTCAACGCGCTGCCGAAGAAGTTCCCGCGGGCGAGCGCCGCCAAGGCCGACGCCAGCCGCGAGATGCAGCGCGACCACTGCTGAGCCGTCGCGCCCGGGCCTTTTGACGAAGGCCGGCAGTCACTCTATAGAGCGGCGACCCGCGCGAAGCGGAGCGCCCGGCGCGGGCGTGGCGGAACTGGTAGACGCGCGGGATTTAGGTTCCCGTGACGAAAGTCGTGGGGGTTCGAGCCCCTCCGCCCGCACCAGAGCGCCGGCCGCTTGCGCCGCCCTCTTCGCGCATCGCCGAATTTCGCCCGTTCGATCCGAGAGTCCAACCAATGCAGGTCACCGAAACCCTCTCCGAAGGCCTCAAGCGCGAATACCAGGTGACGGTCCCCGCGACCGATCTCGCCGAGCGGGTCTCCGGCGCCCTGGAGGACCTCAGGACCAAGGTCCGCATCAACGGCTTCCGGCCGGGGAAGGTGCCGCTGGCGCATCTCCGCCGGCTCTACGGCCGCGCCGTCTTCGCCGAGGTGCTCGAGACGGTGATGAACGAGGCCAACCGCAAGATCATCGACGATCATGCGCTGCGGCTCGCGATGCAGCCCAAGGTCACGCTGTCGGAGGACGAGAAGGAGGTCGAGAGCGTCGTCTCGGGCGATGCCGACCTGAACTACAGGGTGGCACTGGAGGTGCTGCCGCAGATCGAGGTCGGCGACCTCAAGGCGATCAAGGTCGAGCGTCCCAAGGCCCCCGTCACCGACGCCGAGGTCGGCGAGGCCCTGGCGGCGCTCGCCAAGCGCAACCGCAGCTTCGAGCCGCGCGGCGAGGGCGAGGCCGCGGCGGACGGCGACCGCCTGACGATCGACTACAAGGGCACGGTCGACGGCCAGCCCTTCGAGGGCGGCGAGGGCAGCGACATCACCGTCGAGCTCGGCTCGAACAGCTTCATTCCCGGCTTCGAGGAGAAGCTGGTCGGCGCCAAGGCCGGCGAGAGCCGCGCTGTCGAAGCGACCTTCCCCGGCGCCTATCTCCGCCAGGATCTCGCCGGCAAGACCGGCACCTTCGAGGTCACGGTCAAGGCGGTCGAGAAGCCGATCGAGAAGGCCCCCGACGACGAGTTCGCCAAGTCGCTCGGCACGGAATCGCTCGACGACCTCAAGTCCAAGCTCCGCGAGCAGCTCGAGAAGGACCACGCCGCGGCCTCGCGCCAGCGCCTGAAGCGGCAGCTTCTCGACGCGCTCGATGCCGGCCACCGCTTCGAGGTGCCGCCGACGCTGCTCCAGCAGGAGTTCGACAACATCTGGGCCCAGGTCGAGCGCGACCTCCAGGGCGCCGAGCCCGAGAAGCCGGTGGACGAGCTCAAGGGTGAGTACCGCGCCATTGCCGAGCGGCGGGTGCGGCTTGGCCTGCTCCTTGCGCAGATCGGGGAGCGCGCCGATATCAAGGTGCCGGACGAGGACGTCACCCGCGCAGTCGTCGAGCGGGCGCGCCAGTTCCCGGGGCAGGAGCAGCGGGTCTGGGAATTCTACACCAAGAACCCCGAGGCGCTGTCCGAGCTCCGGGCGCCGCTCTTCGAGGAGAAGGTGGTGGATTACGTGAGCGAGCTCGCGACCGTGACCGACAAGGAGGTCTCGCGCGAGGAACTGTTTACCGATCCGGACGAACCATCGCCGGCGTGAGCCGATTCGAGGATTGAGCGACCATGCGCGACCCGCGTGAAATCTACATGAACTACCTGGTGCCGATGGTGGTCGAGCAGACCAATCGCGGCGAGCGCGCCTTCGACATCTACTCCCGCCTCCTCAAGGAGCGCATCATCTTCCTGACCGGCCCGGTCGAGGACGGCATGGCCTCGCTGATGGTGGCGCAGCTCCTGTTTCTGGAGGCGGAGAACCCCAAGAAGGAGATCGCGATGTACATCAACTCCCCGGGGGGGGTGGTGACGTCGGGCCTCGCGATCTACGACACCATGCAGTACATCCGCCCGGCGGTGTCGACGCTCTGCGTCGGCCAGGCCGCCTCGATGGGATCGCTGCTCCTCGCCGCCGGCGAGGCCGGGATGCGCTTCGCCACGCCCAACGCCCGCGTCATGGTCCACCAGCCGTCGGGCGGATTCCAGGGCCAGGCGTCGGACATCCAGCGCCACGCCGAAGACATCATCAAGGTCAAGCGGCGCCTCAACGAGATCTACGAGAAGCACACCGGGCGCGACTACGACCATATCGAGCAGACGCTCGATCGCGACCATTTCATGAGCGCGGAAGAGGCCAAGGCGTTCGGCATCATCGATCAGGTGTTCGAGAAGCGGCCGACCGACGGCGACGCCGAAGGCGCGGCCCGGATCGAGCAGCGGGTGCCGGCCGGCTCGTGAGAGCGCCGTCATTGCGAGGAGCGAAGCGACGAAGCGATCCAGGACTACGGCAGCCCATGCGCGCGTCCTCTGGATTGCTTCTGCTTCGCTCCGCCCGCGATGGCCGGGAGGCGACGACGCATAAGGTGGAACCCAAGCCATCCCGCGATCGTGGGACCGGTTCCGCCGGATGGGATGGTATGGCGCGCCCGCGCGCATTGCACCGCCGCCATCCCACCCTCTATCTTAGCGATCTGTTGATCCGCGCTGGCGTAGCGTGGCCAGATTCGGACCGCGCGGAGCGGATCGCAGCCGGGGCAGGGATCGAATGCCCTGTACCGAATGTTAGCCTCGCGGGTGCTGGGTCGGGTGCGGCCGCGGTGCCCCAGGAGGGGTACAGACGATGAGCAAGGTCGGCAGCGACTCCAAGAACACCCTCTATTGCTCCTTCTGCGGCAAGAGCCAGCACGAGGTGCGCAAGCTCATTGCCGGGCCGACGGTGTTCATCTGCGACGAATGCGTCGAGCTGTGCATGGACATCATCCGCGAGGAGTCCAAGTCCTCGCTGGTGAAGTCGCGCGACGGCGTGCCCACCCCGAAGGAGATCCGCAAGGTCCTCGACGACTACGTCATCGGCCAGGATCCGGCCAAGAAGGTGCTTTCGGTCGCCGTGCACAACCACTACAAGCGGTTGAATCACGCGCTTAAGCACAACGACGTCGAGCTGGCAAAGTCCAACATCCTCCTGGTCGGGCCGACCGGGTCGGGCAAGACGCTGCTTGCGCAGACCCTGGCACGCATCCTCGACGTGCCCTTCACCATGGCCGACGCCACGACCCTGACCGAGGCCGGCTATGTCGGCGAGGACGTCGAGAACATCATCCTGAAGCTGCTCCAGTCGGCCGACTACAATGTCGAGCGGGCGCAGCGCGGCATCGTCTATATCGACGAGATCGACAAGATCAGCCGCAAGTCCGACAACCCCTCGATCACCCGCGACGTGTCGGGCGAGGGCGTGCAGCAGGCGCTGCTCAAGATCATGGAGGGCACGGTCGCCAGCGTTCCGCCTCAGGGCGGCCGCAAGCACCCGCAGCAGGAGTTCCTCCAGGTCGACACAACCAATATCCTGTTCATCTGCGGCGGCGCCTTCTCCGGCCTCGAGAAGATCATCTCCGCCCGCGGGCGGGGCACCTCGATCGGCTTCGGCGCCAAGGTGTCGGCGCCGGAGGACCGGCGCACCGGCGAGGTGTTCCGCGAGGTCGAGCCCGAGGACCTGCTGAAATTCGGCCTGATCCCCGAGTTCGTCGGCCGCCTGCCGGTGATCGCGACGCTGGAGGATCTCGACGAGACCGCGCTGAAGCGCATCCTGCTCGAGCCCAAGAACGCGCTCGTCAAGCAGTACCAGCGCCTGTTCGAGATGGAGGGGGTCGACCTCACCTTCCACGAGGACGCGCTCGGCGCCATCGCCCGCAAGGCGATCGAGCGCAAGACCGGTGCGCGCGGCCTGCGCTCGATCATGGAAGCGATCCTGCTCGACACCATGTACGACCTGCCCAGCCTGGAGGGGGTCGAGGACGTGGTGATCTCGGGTGACGTCGTCGATGGCAACGCCCGGCCGCTCTACATCTACACCGACCGCGCCGGCGACGCCGGGGTCAGCGCCTGAGCGGCGTGCAGGGGCGTCCTTGACATGGACGCCGCCGCGAACCACGTGAGCGGTGAAGCTTCCGGCCGGCGCCGCCGCGGCGCCGGTTTCCTCCGACAGTCGCGACTCTGCCCGTCACCGCCTATGCTGTCCCGCGTTGCGGGGCCAGCGGTGCGGCGTACGAGGGTGCGCCGAGAAAGGACCAGTGCATGACCACGTCAACCAACAAGACGCCGCCGCCGGCAGGAGCCGAGGTCTACCCGGTCCTGCCGCTGCGCGACATCGTGGTCTTCCCGCATATGATCGTGCCCCTGTTCGTCGGCCGCGAGAAGTCGATCCGGGCGCTCGAGGAGGTGATGAAGCAGGACAAGGCGATCCTGCTCGCGACCCAGCTCAACGCCGCCGACGACGATCCGGCGCCCGAGGCCATCTACAAGGTCGGCACCTTGGCCTCGGTGCTGCAGCTCCTCAAGCTGCCCGACGGCACCGTGAAGGTGCTGGTCGAGGGCACCAGCCGCGCCCGGCTCGGCAAGACCAGCGCGCGCAAGGAGTTCTACGAGGCCGAGGCGACGGTGCTGGCGGACGACGCCGGCGACCCGGTCGAGGTCGCGGCGCTGACCCGCTCGGTGGTCTCCGAGTTCGAGAACTACGTCAAGCTCAACAAGAAGATCTCGCCCGAAGTCGTCACCGCGGTCACCCAGATCGAGGACGCCTCGAAGCTCGCCGACACCATCGCCCAGCACCTCTCGGTCAAGATCCCGGACCGCCAGGACGTGCTGGAGCTCGCCAACGTCACCGAGCGCCTGGAGCGGGTGCTCGGCCTGATGGAGAGCGAGATCAGTGTGCTCCAGGTCGAGAAGCGCATCCGCACCCGCGTCAAGCGGCAGATGGAGAAGACCCAGCGCGAGTACTACCTGAACGAGCAGATGAAGGCGATCCAGAAGGAGCTGGGCGACGAGGAGGGCCGCGACGACTCCGCCGAGCTCGAGGAGCGCATCAAGACCACGCGCCTGTCGCCGGAGGCCCGCGAGAAGGCCACCAACGAGCTGAAGAAGCTCAAGCAGATGAGCCCGATGTCGGCCGAAGCGACGGTGGTGCGGAACTACCTCGACTGGCTGCTGTCGATCCCGTGGAACGTCAAGAGCAAGGTGCGCAAGGACCTCGCCTTCGCCGAGAAGGTCCTCGACGAGGACCATTACGGCCTGGAGAAGGTCAAGGAGCGCATCGTCGAGTACCTGGCGGTGCAGCAGCGCGCCAACAAGCTCGCCGGCCCGATCCTGTGCCTCGTCGGCCCGCCCGGCGTCGGCAAGACCTCGCTCGGCCGCTCGATCGCCAAGGCGACCGGACGCGAGTTCGTCCGCATGTCGCTCGGCGGCGTGCGCGACGAGGCCGAGATCCGCGGCCACCGCCGCACCTATATCGGCTCGATGCCCGGCAAGGTCATCCAGTCGATGAGGAAGGCCAAGAAGTCGAACCCGCTGTTCCTGCTCGACGAGATCGACAAGATGGGCATGGACTTCCGGGGCGACCCGGCGTCGGCCCTGCTGGAGGTGCTCGACGTCGAGCAGAACGCGACCTTCAACGACCATTATCTCGAGGTCGACTACGACCTCTCGAACGTCCTGTTCATCACCACGGCGAACACGCTGAACATTCCGCCGGCGCTGATGGACCGGATGGAGATCATCCGGATCGCCGGCTACACCGAGGACGAGAAGACCGAGATCGCGCGGCGCCACCTCATCCCGGGCCAGCTCAAGAAGCACGGGCTGAAGGCGGAGGAGTGGTCGATCGACGACGACGCGCTCCTCACCGTCATCCGCCGCTATACCCGCGAGGCCGGCGTCCGCAATCTCGAGCGCGAGCTCGCGGCGCTGATCCGCAAGGCGGTCAAGCGGCTGGTCAGCTCCGCGGATACCGAGGTTCGGGTCACCGCCGACAATCTCAGCGACTTCCTCGGCGTCCCGAAGCACCGCTACGGCGAGATCGAGGGCGAGGATCAGGTCGGCGTCGTCACCGGCCTGGCCTGGACCGAGGTCGGCGGCGAGCTCCTCACCATCGAGGGCGTGATGATGCCGGGCCGCGGCCGCATGACCGTGACCGGCAACCTCCGCGACGTGATGAAGGAGTCGATCTCGGCGGCGGCCTCCTATGTCCGCTCGCGCGCGATCGCCTTCGGCATCCGGCCGCCGCTGTTCGACAAGCGCGACATCCACGTCCACGTCCCGGAGGGCGCGACCCCGAAGGACGGGCCGTCGGCCGGCGTCGCGATGGCGACGGCGATCGTCTCGGTGATGACCGGCATCCCGGCGCGCAAGGATGTCGCCATGACCGGCGAGATCACGCTGCGCGGCCGCGTGCTGCCGATCGGCGGGCTCAAGGAGAAGCTGCTCGCCGCGCTCCGCGGCGGCATCAAGACCGTGCTGATCCCCGAGGAGAACGCCAAGGATCTCGCCGAGATACCCGACAGCGTGAAGAACGGGCTCGAGATCGTCCCGGTCGCCCGCATGGGCGAGGTGCTGGAGCGGGCGCTGGTGCAGAAGCCCGAGCCGATCGAGTGGGAGGAGGAGGCCGATCCGCTTCCCGCCCGGCCGGCGGAGGAAGACGGCCCGGCCGTCACCGCGCACTGACCAACGCGACTTGTGCGGGGTGGGCATCTCACCGGTGCCCACCCCGTCGCTTGTTCGTCGCCGGTGAAGATCGGTTCGGCGGCTTTTGCGGTGCAGGGCCGCCCGCCGGCGGCGCTTTCGCATTGCATCGCCGCGCGGGCCGATGCGTGTTGCCCAGGGGCGGCGGCGGCTTGTTGCTTTCGTGGCAATGATGGCCGATTTTCGCCGTCGCGGGGACGGGCCCGGGGCTGAAACGCTTGCGTTCGATAGCCAATCGGGAAACGCTGCGGCGGCGGGGTCCCTGCGGCTCACGTTCAATGAACGAGAAGGAGGCACCATGAACAAATCGGATCTGATCGCCAGCGTCGCCGAGAAGGCCGGGCTCAGCCGCGCGCAGGCGTCGGGTGCGGTCGAGGCGGCGATCGACGCGATCGTATCGAGCCTGAAGAAGGGGGACGACGTGCGCCTCGTCGGCTTCGGCACGTTTCAGGTCGTGAAGCGCGCGGCCGGTGTCGGCCGCAATCTGCGGACGGGGGAGACCATCAAGATTCCCGCCTCGAAAAGCCCCAAGTTCAAAGCCGGCCAGGTCCTCAAGGACGCCGTCAACAAATAGCGCCGTGAGGCGCGCTGGCGGGGGGCGCATCGGCGAAGATCGCCGCCTCCCGTTCGCATTTCTTCGATAGAATGCCCCGGTCGGGGCGGTTAGCTCAGCCGGTAGAGCATCTCGCTTACACCGAGAGGGTCGGCGGTTCGAATCCGTCACCGCCCACCATAAATTATCGCCCCGTAGCGTGAGCATGCGCAGCACGCCACGCGCAGCGCCAGGCGCGGGCTTGATCCTCCTCCGCGTCATCCTCCTCCGCGTCCGCGCGGGAGGGGGACCTTGCGAGGCATGGCGAGAGGGCATCTCGCCGCGCCGGATCGGCCCCCTCCGGCTCGCTACGCTCGCCGCCTCCCCCGGTTCACGGGGGAGGAGCCCGGCGCGCTCAGTTTGCCCGCCGGCTCTTCCGCGGCTTCTTCTTCGGCTCGATCTGGGCGGCGCTCGCCCAGTTGCCGTGCAGGCCCTGGCGCAGGCGGACCGGCAGGTGGATCGTCGCGAGCGGACCCTCGGCGACGTGGAGCGCGTCGAACACCAGGAGGTCGGAGCGCATCTCGGCGAGGCGGTTCGCCACCGCGACGAGATAGCCGTCGCCCTCGGGGCTGTCCGGCGTCCGCGGGACGAAGCAGCACTCCTGGAGCGAGGAGGTCGGGCCGACGAACCAGCTCTCCTCCTTGCCGGTGGCGTGGTCGACGTGGCCGATGCAGTTGATGAGGAGGCCGGCCGCGCTCCGTCCGCCCGGCATGTCGAACGGCTTGGTCACGTCCATCACCGCGAGCCAGCCGTGGCGGTAGGGCAGGGTGGCGTAGCGCTCGTCGATCCGGGGGAACTCGCCGACCATCGAGGTGAGCCGCTCGCTGCTCTCGAACTCGTCCGAGTTGGACGCCATGTCGACGGTCCAGCGCGTGAGGTAGGACGCCGAGTCCGCCGGGCTGAAGGGGTGGCCGTCCACGTCCGGGAAGAACGGGAACATGTTGTTCTTGGCGACCGGCGTGTCGAAATGGATCTTGGTGCCGTCGTTGAAGGCGTTCATGACGTGGCTGGCGAAGAGGTTCGGCGCCTTGAACCAGCGGATGTCCCCGGCCTCGCCGCCGCGCGGCAGGATGCCGAGATAGATCTCCTTCTTGGTGTCGAAGCCGAAATGGGGCAGGCCCTTCTCCAGCCGCTCCCATGAGCCCACGATCGGCACGACGTGGAAGCAGGCGTAGTCTTTCGTCACGCCGAAATCGTGCATCATGCAGTAATAGGGCGGCTCGAACCAGACTTCGCGGGTCTTCTCGCCCTCGGCCGAGATCTCGTAGTAGACCATGCTGCGGGTGAGGAGGCCCTTGGCCGCGTAGCCGAATGCGCACAGCGCCCCGGTCTCGGGGTCGATCTTGGGATGGGCGGTGAAGGTCGGGCTCGTCACCTGGCCGCCGAAGTCGGTATAGCCTTCGGTCTCCATCGTGATCGGGTCCATCGCGACCGCCGGACTGTCCTCCTTCAGCGCCAGCAATTGGCCGTTGTGCACGAGGACATTGGTGTTGGCGGTGCCGCGGATCTTGCCCTTGACCTTGGGATCGTCGGTCAGGGGATTGCGGTAGGCGCCGAACAGCGCCTTGCCGGCCTTGCGCTCCAGATTGAACTTGTCGGTGCGGACGTAGCGCTGCTTGAAGTCGACCCGCCCGTCCTTGAAGCGGAACATCGACACCATGCCATCGCCGTTGAAGAAGATGTCGTTGCCGAGCCGCGGCGGATATTGCGGGTCGGGCTGCACCCGGTAGAAGGCGCCGTCGAGCTCGCTCGGCACCGTGCCCTCGACGTCGAGGTCGTGGATGTCGGCTTCGAGGCGCGTCGGCGCGGCATAGCCCTGGTAGATCGGCAAATCGGGAAAGGTCACCATGGCCGCGCCTCCTGTTTTCGGCTCACGGTCCGACTCTGCCACGCCGCCGCGGCAAGCGACAAGCGAGTGATCGTTCGGCGCCGAAGGAAGCGGCGGCTCAGCGGTCGTGCCAGCACACCGGGCGCAGCACGCGCGCCGGCACGCCGGCGACGAGCATGCCGGGCGGAACGTCGCGGGTGACCACCGCGCCCGCCGCGACCATCGCGCCGTCGCCGATGGTGACGCCCTTCAGGATGATGGCGCGGGTGCCGATCCACACATGGTCGCCGATGCGGACCGGCAGCGTCATCGGCCGGCCCCCGGTGATGTGGTGGTCGTCGGTGTCGCGGATGGTGACGTGGTCGGCGATCGCGACGTCGTGCCCGATGACGATCTCCTCGGCGCAATCGAGCGTGAGGAAGTTGTTGGCATAGCCGCTGCCGAGCGCGAGGCGGGCGCCGCGCTCGACGAAGACGAAGCAGCCGGTGTGGATGCGGAACCTGCCGTCGACCGTGCAGCGCGCCCCGGGACGCAGCACGAATTGCGACGGCGCGAAGGCGCCGTCGTCCCAGCGCGCCCCGACGACCAGCCGGCCCCGCCCGCCGGTCGAGCCGCGCGGGAGGCGGAGGCGGGTACGCCGGGCGGCATAGACGAGGAGCCGCCCGTTCCGCGCCGCGTTGATCGCGGTCGCGACCGGCGCGATGTCGTAAACCTTCGTCATGCCCTCGCCAGCGCCCTCCGCCGCGAGGGTGGCGGCCGCGGGCGACGCCGGTCAATCGCCCGGTCGAGGGGAGGGGCTACCGCAAACGGCGCAGCCGTCATGCCGTGCCTCGGGCCGGGCATCCACGAGTTTTCAGCACTGCCGCCGGCGCACGTCGTGGATGGCGGGGACGAGCCCGGCCGTGACGGCCGAACGGCTCTACGCCGCCGCGGTCTCCGGCCAGACGCCTTCGGCCGGCGGGAGGCGGCGGCCGAGGACGAGATCGGCTGCCTTCTCGCCGATCATGATCGAGGCGGCATTGGTGTTGCCGCCCGGCACCGTCGGCATGATCGAGGCGTCGGCGACGCGGAGGCCGTCGATGCCGCGGACGCGCAGCTCGGGGTCGACCACCGCCTGCGTTCCGATCCCCATCATGCAGGTCCCGACCGGGTGCTGCGTGACGCTTGCCGTCGAGCGGATCACCTGGTCGAGCTCGGCGTCGGACTTGAGCGCCGCGCCGGGGAACAGCTCCGCGCCGGCGATGCTCGCTTGGGGCTCCGTCGCATAGATGCGGCGGGCCTCGCGGATGCCGCGGCGCAGGGTCGCCATGTCCTCGGGCGCCGAGAGGATGTTGAGGAGCACCCGCGGCGGCGCGGCCGGGTCGGCCGAGCGCAGCGTGACGTGGCCGCGGCTCTCCTGGTGCAGCAGGACGACGCCGAGCCCGAGCATGTGCTCCTGCACCTCGGTCAGGCCCGGGAACCACAGCTTCGCGTCCATGCGGATCGGATTGCACATGAGCTGGATGTCCGGCCGGTCGAGCTCGGGCCGGGTGCGGATCATGACGTTGCAGCTATTGATCTGCGACGCGAAGGCACCGCTGCCGAACAGCGCCCAGCGCAGCACCGAGAGGGTGGCGCGGTCGTAGCGCAGCTCGCGGAGGAAGCTGACCGGCTGCCGGGCGGCGAAGCCCATGCGGACATTGGGGTGCTCCGACAGATTGCGGCCGACGCCGGGCAGGTCGAGCAGGGGCTCGATCCCGACGGCGCGCAGCTCGTCGGCCGGGCCGATGCCCGACAGCATCAGGAGCTGCGGCGAGTTATAGGTGCCGCCCGACAGGATCACCTCGCGGTCGGCCCGCGCCCGATGCAGCGCGCCGCCGCGGCGATACTCGATGCCGACGGCGCGGCCGCCCTCGACCAGCACCCGGGTGGTCAGCGCCTCGGAGACGATGGCGAGGTTGGGGCGCTTCAGCGCCGGGCGGAGATAGGCCCGTGCGGTCGAGGCGCGACGGCCGCGCCGGTCGATCGTGACCTCGCCGCGGGCGAAGCCCTCCGGCACGGCGCCGTCGATGTCGTCCGAGACGGCGTAGCCGGCGTTGGCCGCGGTCCGCATCAAGGGGTCGTGGAGGAGGCGCGAGGTGTCGATCGGCACCACGTGGAGGGGCCCCGACCCGCCGTGATAGGGACCTTCGCCGCGCCAGCTCGTCTCCATCCGCTTGAAATAGGGGAGCACGTCGGCATAGCCCCAGCCGGTGCAGCCCATCTGGCGCCAGACGTCGTAGTCGCGCGGATGGCCGCGCATGTAGAACATGCCGTTGATCGACGACGAGCCGCCCCAGACGCGGCCGCGCGGCAGCGGCAGGCGGCGGCCGTCGAGGCCGGGCTCGGGCTCGCTCATGTAGCCCCAGTTGAAGCGCGGGTTGAGGAAGGCGCGCAGGAACGCGATCGGCATCCTGAGATAGAGATGGTCGTCGCGCCCGCCGGCCTCGACGATCAGCACCCGGTTGGCCGGGTCCTCGCTGAGCCGGTAGGCCAGCGCGCAGCCGGCCGAGCCGGCGCCGACGACGATGTAGTCATAGGTTCGGGTCGTGGGCGTGGCCATCCTCGCTCCTGTCTTGCCGGGACGTCGGAACCCTGCCGCGCCCCGGCGGGCGGTTCAAGCCGGCACGCTGTCATCCCGGCCGAGCCGAAGGCGAGCCGGGATCCGGGTCCAAGCACGGTGCTCGCGGCCGGGTCCCGGATCGCGCTGCGCGCGTGCGGGATGACGGAAAGGACGCCCGGTCAGCCGACCAGGAAATCGGCGGCGTGGAGGTCGAGGTCCCGCTGGACGGTCGCGAAGCGCACGGCGCCGCCGTCCCCGTCGCCGTCGCCGTCGTAGAAGAGGGCGCCGATCTTCGCATTGTAGAGGATGTGGTCGTTGTGGTCGTGCGCCTTGCCGTCGTCGCTGAAGAAGCCGGCCTTCAGCGCACCGGACGCGCCGATGCCGGCGAAGACGCCGTGCGCCAGCTCGATATGGTCGCCATGGGCGAAGTCCACGATCCGGTCGACATTGCCGCCACCCAGTCGGCTGTCGAACACGAAGCTGTCGTGCCCGGCGCCCCCGCGCAGCGCGTCCCTGCCGAGGCCGCCGTCGAGGTGGTCGCCTCCCGCACCGCCGCGCAGCGTGTCGTTGCCGCCGCCGCCGCGCAGATGGTTGGCCGCGGCGTTGCCGGCGATCGTGTTGGCGAGCGCGTTGCCGGTGCCGTCGATCGCATGGCTGCCCGTCAGGGTCAGCTTCTCGACATTGGCGCCGAGGGTGTAGCTGACCGTGCTCTTCACGAGATCGATGCCTTGGCCCTTGGCCTCCACGACCTTGTCGCCGGCGTTGTCCACGACGTAGCTGTCGTTGCCGGCCCCGCCTCGCATGACGTCCCGGCCGGCGCCGCCGTTGAGCCGGTCGTTGCCGGCGAAGCCGATGAGGGTGTCGTTGCCGCCGAGGCCGTTCATCAGGTCGCCGTGGGCCGTGCCGGTCAGGCGCTCGGCCTTCTGGGTGCCGTCCACGCTGTGCTGCCGCCCGAAGACGACGTAGGCGTCGTTATCGGCAATGACGATGTCGTCGATGCCGTCGCCGTTGATGTCGTCGACCGAGACCGTGTCGGGCGACCCGCTGAACCGGAAGCCGTTGTGGCCGTCGAGGCCGGCGAGGTTCATCCGCGCGGCGAAGGCGTCCTTGTGGCCGTAGACGACGCCGCCGCCGAGGACGAGGTCGTCGATGCCGTCGTCGTTGATGTCGCCGATCGCGGCGCTGGGGCTGGTCTCGCCGAGGTTGATGCGGAAGCCGTCGGAGCCGTCGAGCTTACCCAGGTTGATGGCGGTGGCCAGGCCGTGACGATTGCCGAAGACGACATAGGCCGTGCCGGTCGCGCCGCCGACCATCGGGGGGTTGGCCTTTGCCGTGGTGACGATCACGTCGTTGACGCCGTCTCCGTTGATGTCGCCGCCACCCGACACGCTGGCGATGTCGCTTTCCGCCCCCGTAACGGTGAGGCGCACGCCGTGGTCGCCGAGATGGTTGGCGTTCACCGCAGCACCGAAGCCGCCCTTGCGGCCGAGCACGACATAGGCCGCCGTATTGGGCTTGGCCCCGTCGAAAGGCCCGCCGACGATCAGGTCGTCGACGCCGTCGCCGTTGACGTCACCTGCGGCCGCAGCGTCGGAGGAGCGAGTGACGCCGTCGAGGCGGAAGCCGGTGATGCCGTCGAGATCGTCGAAATCGAAGTCGTTCGCGAAGCCGCCGTCGGCGCCGAATACGACATGGTCTCCGGCAATGACATCGTCGATGCCGTCGTGATTGATGTCGCCGATTCCGGTGGTCGCCTGCTCGGTGGAATTGCTGCCGGGGAAGACGCCGGAAAAGGTGTGGGAGGTGAGGTGGCTGAGCCCTTTCTTGGTGCCGAAGAAGACGGCGGTCCACCCCCCGTCCGTGCCGCGGATGAAGTCGTCGATGCCGTCGTGATCGACGTCGCCGGCCGCGGCGAACACGCCGCCGCTGGTATCGATGACGGCATCCGGGGGGAGATCCGAAATGCTGAGATGGGCGGCGCCGAGCTCGACGACCGCCTTTCCGGAGATGACGACGCTGCCGGCGAGCGAAGGATGGATGCCGAGGGCGATGTCGCCGAAGCCGTCATGGTCCACGTCGCCTATCGGGGCCGCCGCGAGCCAAGGGTTGAGCGAACTGCTGTCGATGCGGAAGCCGTTCTTTCCGTTCACCGAGTCGAGGTCGAACAGGGCTGGGAAGCTGGGCATCGTTCCTCCGGATGACGGTCGCGCGGCCGCGGCGGCACTGTAGCCGGCTTCCGCCGCCCGCAGTTGCATAAATTTGTACTAGAATTAACGCGAGCGCCAACCCTTCGCCGACGTCGCGTCGTCCGCGGCAGCGCGTCCGGCGCTCTTGCCAACGGTTCCAAACAGACTAGCCTCGCCTTCCGGTCCGTCAGGGGAGGTGAGGCGCATGAGGCTGACCGATGCCGAGAAGGCCATGCTCGACGGACAGCACGGCAAGGCCAAGCAGAAGGCGATGGACCTCCTGGTGCGCTTTTCGCGTTGCGCAAGCGTCCTCTGCCGGATGGAATAGCGGCATCGTGCTGCCCAAGGAAGGAGCGCCCGCGTGCCGACTGCGCCGAGACTCGAATTTGCCATGACCGTCACGCTGAGGCTGGAGCGGCTCTACCGGATCCAGCCGTCGCTCTACGGGTCGGAGCGCGCGGGCGCGTACATCGCCGGGGGCACCTTCGAGGGCCCCGGCATCCGCGGCATCGTGCTGCCGGACAGCGGCGCCGACTGGCCGTGGATTCGGCCCGACGGCGTGATCGATTTCGACGCCCGCTACATGCTCCAGACCGACGACGGGGCGGTGATCCTGCTCCACAACCGCGGCTATCGCTGGGGCAGCGAGGAGGCGATGCGGCGGATGCGCGACCACGAGCCGGTCGAGCCCGACAGCTACTACATGCGGGTCGCGCCGAAGTTCGAGGTGCCGGCGGGCAAGTACGAATGGCTGGCGAAATATGTCTTCGTCGGCGTCGGCGAGAAGACGCCGGAGGGCAACAGCATCCACTACTACAAGGTGCTGTAGCGGCGGCGGCCGCCGCCTTCCTGTTTCACCCGGCGTGCGCGCCGCCGCCGCACGGCGAGCGCTCTTGCCAACGGTTCCAAAGAAGCTAGCTTCGGCCCCGGTCCGGCCAGGGGAGGTGAGGCGCATGAAGCTGACCGATGTCGAGAAGGCCATGCTCGACGGACAGCACGGCAAGGCCAAGCAGAAGGCGATGGACCTCCTGGTGCGCTACGGCGAGGCGCTGGGCGCGGACCGGCTCGTCGAAACCAGAAACGTCGCCGGCACCTGGAACGCCGGCTCGCGCGCCATGCTGCCGTTCGCGGCGAAAAGCCTCGACGCCGTGTTCTCGAAGTTCAACCTCGACAGCGACGAGGTGGTCGAGACGCCGCAGGCCGAGGTCTATACCTGCCAGCTCATCCACGGCATCGACACCCGCCACAACGCCATCATGGGCGTGCCCGAGGAGCAGGCCGAGGCCCAGCGCAAGGCCGAGAGCTACTTCGGCCAGCGCGGCGTCGCGATGTTCAACACCTGCACGCCCTACCAGGTCGGCAACGTGCCGGTGCGGGGCGAGCACTGCGCCTGGATGGAGTCCTCGGCCGTCGTCTACTGCAACTCGGTGCTGGGCGCCCGCACCAACACCGAGGGCCGCGAGAGCACCGGCGCCGCCAGCATCACCGGCCGCATCCCGTACTGGGGCTATCACCTGCCGGAGAACCGCCTCGGCACCCACCTCGTCGAGGTCGAGATCGATGTCGACGACATGATGGGCTGGGGCCTGATGGGCTACGCCGTGGGCGAGGTCGTCGAGGAGGACATCCCGGTCATCGACGGCATCCGCGCGACGCCGAGCATGATCATGCTGAAGCATTTCGGCGCGGCCGGCGCCTCGTCCGGCGGGGTCGAGATGTTCCACGTGCCGGGCATCACTCCCGAGGCGCCGGACCTCGCCGCGGCCTTCGGTGGGCGCAAGCCCCACGCGACGCTGAAATACGGCAAGGCCGAGCGCAAGCAGGCCTACGACAACCTCAACTCCTCGGCGCACGACGACCATGTCGACTTCGTCATGCTCGGCTGCCCGCACAGCTCGATCGAGCAGGTGTGGATCGCGGCGAAGCTCCTCAACGGCAAGAAGCTCCACGAGAACACCGAACTCTGGATCTTCACGCCGCGGGCGCTGAAGGACACTGCCGACCTCAACGGCTACACCAAGATGATCGAGGACGCCGGCGGCCATGTCCTGAGCGACACCTGCCCGGCGATCGGGCGCGTCGCGCCCAAGGGCACCAAGGTCGTCGCGACCGACTCCGCCAAGCAGGCGCATTATTTGCCGGCGATGCTGCCCGTCGAGACCTGGTTCGGGTCGGTCGAGGACTGCGTGAACGCGGCGCTCACCGGGCGCTGGAGCGGAGAGCTGAAATGAGCGAGACGCTGACCAAGATCGTCCTGCGCGGCCGCAAGGTCGTGCCCGGCGTCGCCGAGGGCGAGGCGTTCGTCACCACCGACACGATCTCCGGCTGGGGCGGGCTCGAGAGCGCGACCGGCACCATCATCGAGCGCCGCCACGAGGCCCGCGGCAAGAGCTTCAAGGACAAGATCCTGGTGTTCCCCGGCGCCAAGGGCTCGTCCGGCTACTCGCATTATTTCCACCTGGCGCGCGTTGCCGGCGCGGCGCCCAAGGCCATGCTCTTCAACAAGATGACGGCCAAGGCGGCGCTGGGCGCCGTGGTGACGCGCGTGCCGGCGATGACCGAGCTCGACCAGGATCCGCTGCAGGTGATCGAGACGGGCGACTGGGTGAAGGTCGACGCCGACAACGGCATCGTCGAGGTGACGAAGAAGGGGCGGTGAGGCCAGTCTCCGCCGTCGTGGCGGGGCTTGTCCCGGCCATCCACGACTTTTCCGGCTGCGTCATTCTCCAGCTCGCGGATGCCCGGTCCAAGCCCGGGCATGACGGAGCGTCACGCCCGCTCGGCCGCGCGGTGCCGCGCCAGCGCCGCGAAGGCGGCGATGTCGAGCGTCTCGGCGCGGGCGGTCGGGTCGATTTCCGTGGCGGCGAGCGCGGCGGCAGGATCGCGGAAGGCGCCCTTCAGGCTCTGGCGCAGCATCTTGCGGCGCTGGCCGAAGGCGGCGCGGGTGACCGCCTCGAGGTCGGCGACCGCCGCCGGCAGGGGCTGCGGGCGCGGCACCAGCCGGACCACCGACGACGTCACCTTCGGCGGCGGCACGAACGCGGCCGCCGGCACGTCGAACAGGATGCGCGCTTCGCTGCGCCAGCCCGCGAGCACGCCGAGCCGGCCGAAAGCCTCCTCGCCCGGCTGCGCCACGATCCGCTCTGCCACCTCGCGCTGGAACATCAGCACCAGGCTGTCCCACCACGGCGGCCACTCCGGCGCGGTGAGCCAGCCGGTCAGGAGCGGCGTTGCGATGTTGTACGGCAGGTTCGCGACGATCCGCGCCGGCCCCCTCTCGTCATTGCGAGCGGAGCGAAGCAATCCGGGGGCCGCAGGCGCAGGCGCTCGTTGCGCCTGGATTGCTTCGTCGCCGTCGCCTCCTCGCAATGACGGGGATGGGGCGGCGACGATCCCGTCGAAATCGGTCGCGAGGGCGTCGCCTTCGATGATCTCCAGCCGGCCCGGATAGCACGCGGCGATCTCGGCCAGGGCGGCCAGCGCGCGCGCGTCCTTCTCGATCGCGATCACGCGTGCCGCGCCCTCGGCGAGCAGCGCCCGGGTCAGGCCCCCCGGGCCGGGGCCGACCTCGACGACGGTCACGCCGTCGAGCGGTCCCGCTGCGCGGGCGATCCTGCGGGTCAGGTTGAGGTCGAACAGGAAATTCTGGCCGAGGCTCCGCCGCGGCTCCAGTCCATGGCGGCGGACGACCTCGCCGAGCGGCGGCAGGCCGTCGCCCGCGCTCACGAGGCGACGGCGGCGTCCGCCATGGCGAGCCGGCCGGCGAGCTTCAGCGCCGCGATCAGGCTCGCGGGGTCGGCCTTGCCCTGCCCGGCGATGTCGAAGGCGGTGCCGTGGTCGGGCGAGGTGCGGACGAAAGGCAGGCCGAGCGTGACGTTGACGGCACGCTCGAACGCCAGCGTCTTGATCGGGATCAGCCCCTGGTCGTGGTACATCGCGATCGCAAGGTCGTAGCGCGCCCGCGCCGCCGGGTGGAACATCGTGTCGGCAGGGAGGGGGCCGACCGCGTCGATCCCCTCCGCGCGCAGCCGCCGTACCGCCGGCGCGACGATCGCCTGATCCTCCGGGCCCAGCTCGCCGTCCTCGCCGGCATGCGGGTTGAGCCCGGCCAGCGCCAGGCGCGGCCGGGCGATGCCGAAGCGGCGGGCGAAGTCGGTGGCGGCGATCTCGGCGGTCTCGACGATGAGATCCTCCGTCAGAAGCTCCGGCACGGTGCTGAGCGGCGTGTGCACCGTGACCGGAACCACCGCCAGCTCCTCCGCCCACAGCAGCATCACCGGCCGCAGACGACGCCCCACTTGCTCCGAGGCGAGCTCGCCCAGGAACTCGGTGTGGCCGGGATGGGGGAAACCGGCGCGGAGCAGCGGCGCCTTGGCGATCGGGTTGGTCACGACCGCGGCGGCGTGCCCGGCCGCGACGTGCTCGACGGCAGCGCGGATCGACTGGATCACCGCCGGCGCGTCGGCGACGCTCGGCCGGGCCGGCGCGCCGATCACCGCCAACTCGATCGGCACGACCGGCAAGGCCAGCCGGAAGGTTGTCGCCGCCCGTGCCGGCGGCACCACCATCACCGGCGCCGGCAGGGCGAGGCGCTGTGCCAGGTCGGCGAGATGGTCGGGATCGCCGACGAAGAAGAACGGCGGGACGCCTGCCTCGTCGCGCGCCAGCCAGGCCTTGAGCGCGAGCTCGGGGCCGATTCCGGCCGGCTCGCCCATGGTGAGCGCAAGCGCATTGTCCGCCGCGTCCCGCATCGGCCCGCGGCCGCTCAGCGGTAGTACTGGATCACTGCCCGGCGCCTGAGGTCGGCGATGCGCTCCTTCGCCTCCTGCTTGAACTTCTCGTCGGCGAGCTGATTGAGGACCTGGCTGCGCTCGGCCTCGCTGCCGGACACCTGGCGGCGCGCGCAAACCGCGATCATCTGGATGCCGAGGTCGATCCGCTGCGGCTTGGTCAGATGGCCGACGGCGGTGTGGGCGAGCTCGTCGCGGAGCTCCTTCGCGAACTCGGTGTCGTCGCGCACCACCGGCTCCTTCACCGCGACGTCGCGCAGCCCGCGCGCGAGCGCGGGGCCGCTCTGGCAATCGGCGAAGCGGTTGCGCAGCCCCTCGGCTTCCTGCTTGCGGCGCGCCACCTCGCCCGGGCTGGCCTTGCTGCTGGTCACGAAGATGACCTGGCGCAGCGTGTAGCGATAGGTCTTGCCGGCGTCGCTCTTGTTGCTCGCCATCTCCTTCCGCACGTCGCGCTCCGAAACCACGTTGACCGGGTTGAAGCTGCGGGTGAGGAGGGTCCGGTAGGAGAGCTGGGCGCGGATCGAGTTCTTGAAGGTACGGGCGCTGGCGCCGTGCTGGGCCAATGCCTTGGCGAGCTGGTCGGGCGTCAGCTTGGCCGACTGCGCCACCTGGGCGAAGCGAGCCTCGACCTCGGCCTCGGACGCGGTGATGCCGTAGCGCTTGGCCTCGTTCAGGATCAGCGCCTCGTCGATCAGGTCGTCGGTGACCTGCCGGGGCGTCTCGTTCTTGTGCTGCGACAATTGGATGAAGGCTCTGCGCTCCCGCACGTCGATCGAGGTGATCGGCGTGCCGTTGACCACCGCCACGATCGACTGGGCGCTGGCCGGCAGGGAAGCAGAGGCGAGCGCGGCCACCGCGAGGGCCGCGACCGGAACGAGGCGGGCGAGGAGGCGAATCGGATTCATGGCGACACTGTAGAGGCGAATGTGGCGACCGTGGGTCGCATCAGGGCAGACCGCGGCTGATTTTGGTCTGGTTCAGCCCGTTGAGGTCGTCGATCGTGGGACCGGTGCCGCCGAGCGTCCTCAACGAGAAGCTGAACAGCACGGTGTGGACGACGCCGCGATTGCCGTTGTCGCTCCAGTCGGCACCGTAGACCAGGCCGAGCGCGATGCAGTCGTCGAGATAGCCGATGCCGATCTGGGCGGCATCGAAGCGGCCGAGGTCGAGATCGTAGCGGGCGGCGCCGCTGACATAGGTGTTCTGCGAGGTCTGGATCAGGCCGGCGCCGACGATGCCCTCGCGGGTGTCGAAATAGCCGAGATCGGGCTGGGCGGCGAAGCGGCCGTAGATCAGCGAGCCCGACACCTTGCCGAAATCGTAGCGCGCCTCGGCCTCGAACGCCTGCGGGTCCCAGGTCTGCTGGTCGAAGCGGAAATGGGTCGCGAGCGCGAGGTGCTGGGTCGCCTGGAACGAAACCCCGCCGACATAGTCGGAGGCGGACCGCTGCAGCCCCGAATCGAGCCCGGTGTCGGAGATGTCGGGCACCGCATAGGAGTTGCGCCCGGCGAGCTGGTAGGACTGGCCGAACAGGGCGCTGACGAACTGGCCGGTGCCGAGCGTCCACGAATAGTGCAGGCCGGCGTTCAGCCGGGTCCCGCCCTCGACGCGGTCCCAGCCGGCGAACTTGCTCCAGTCGAACAGGTTGGTGTCGTCGAAGAACAGGCTCGACGAGTCCTCGTCCGGGTGGTCGCGGATGTGCGGCTCGTCGGGCCGGACGATGAGCTGGGCGATCGGCTCGATGATCTGGGTGCCGATCGCCGAGTGGATGATGAAGGGATAGCGGTATTCGAGGCCGACGCCGGCCATGCCGACGCCGAGGGATTGCTGGCCCGGGGCGAGGAAATTGTTGAGCGCCGCGCTGGTCGGCACGTCCTGCCACATGAAGCTGCCCTGGGCGAACACGAACGGCGTCCACATCTCGCCGATCGGGTCGATCACGGTCCGCTTCCACTGGGTCTCGGCCGAGGCGCGGCTGTAGAGGCCGGCGGCGCCGGCGACGAAGCAGTCGGTGATGAAGATGCCGCAGGTGAAGTTCTGGCTGTGGAGGTCGCGGTTGGTCACCGGTACGGTGCCGTCGACCAGCCGGGCGTTGCTGCGCCGGGTCGGCTCGAAGTCGGTCGAGTCGCGGAACGTCGTGGTGGTGTTGAGGCGGAACGACAGCTCGCCGCCCAGGACCGGCTCGGCGGCGATGTTGTGGTAGTCGAGCACCGGGGCCGCGATGGGGAGCTGCTTCTGCTCGTCGTCGCTGGCGAGGCCGTAGAAGTAATAAGCCTGGAGGTTGAACCAGTTGCGGTCGCCCTGGCCGCGCAGATAGACGGTCGACACCGCCTCCGACCAGCTCGATCCCCAGAGGTTGTAGTCGGTCAGGACCCATTTGTCCGACAGGAGGTTGACATCCCAGCCGACCGACCATTTGTCGTTGATGTTGAAGGTGCCCTGGGTGCTGATGGCGCCGCGGTCATGGCGGCCGCCGCCGCCGATCGTGACGCCGTGGTTGTCGGTGGTCGGGAACGCGCCCGGATCCAGTTGCGAGATGCCGGCGGCGCGGATGGTGTAGCTGCCGTTGTCGAGCTGCTGGCGGAAGCGCCCCTGCATCAAGACGCCCTGCCGGCTCAGCACGGTCGGGGCGACCGTGACGTCCATGTCGGGCCGGATCGCCCAGAAGAACGGCACCTCGGCGCCGACGCCGATCTCGCTGGAGGCGATGTAGCGCGGCGCCAGGAAGCCGGTCTTGCGCTTCACCGTCGGGTCGGGCGCCGAGAAATAGGGCAGCCAGGCGATCGGGTGGCCGAACAGCTCGAAGGAGGCGTCCTCGAAATAGATCGTCTTCTCCTGCTCGTCATGGATGATCCGGGCGGCCCGGATGTCCCATTCCGGCGGCTTCTCCGGCTTCTTGGCGCAGCCCTCGCAGGCGGTGTAGACGCCCTTCTCGAACACGGTGACGCGGCCGCCGGTGCGGGTCGCGGTGTTGGCGGCGAGGCGGGTGCGCTGGGTGGTGTCGATCTGGAGCGCCCTGGCGAAGCCCTCCTTGAAGTCCTGGGTGAGGTTGGCTTCGGTCGAACGGACGACGTTGCCCTGGGGGTCGGTCAGGCGGACGTTGCCGTAGGCCCGCACCCGCTGGGTCTTGCGCTCGTAGACCACCCGGTCGGCCAAGAGGATGTTGCCGGAGTAGTAGATCTGGACCTTGCCGAGGGCGGTGACGGTGTCGTTGTTGTCGTCATAGACGAGCTGATCCGCCTTCATCAGCATCTTGGCGTTCTTGTCGGTGCGATGCTTGGCGAGCAGGCGGCCGGTCACGCTCTGCGGGGCGGCCTGCTCCTGCGCCAGGAGGGGCGCGGCGCAGCCGAACACCAGGACGAGCGCCGCCGCCCAGCCGGGCCATTGCCGATGCAGCCGGGAGCGTCCGCGGAGACGAAAGACCGGCCGGGTCATCCGTCCTCCTGATGGAGCAAAACCGAGACGCTGATCAGAGCCCCCACGATCGCGGGCGTCCATGCGGCGGCGGCCGGCGGCACGAAGCCTGCCGCCCCCAGGTCGCCGGCCAGCTTCGTGACGAGATAAAGCACGAAGCCGGCGACCACGCCACCGAGAATGACGCGTGCGATGCCGCCGAGCCGGAAGAAGCGGAGCGAAACCGTGGCGGCGATCAGGACCATGGCCACCAGGAGCGCCGGCGCCGCCAAAAGCGACTGATATTGCAGCTCGAAGCGCGTCGCCGGCAGGCCCGCGGCCTGCCAGAGCCGAATCACCGCCGGGAGCTCCCAGAACGAGATCGCCTGCACCGGGGTCAGCGTTTCGGCCACCTGGGAGGCCGTGAGGTTGGTGGCGAGGAGATAGGTCGGCTGCGCCTTGGGCTTGCTGCCGAGGTTCAGCACACGTGCATCGCGAAGCTCCCAATAGCCCTTGTGGAGCGTCGCCGCGGCGGCGTCGATCCGCGCCGAGAACGCGCCGTTCGGCGCGAACACGAAGGCCGTGACGCCGTTCAGCACCTGGCCGCGGGCGCTGCTGGTGTCGGCGCGCAGGATGGCCTGGCCGTCGACGCTCTTCTGGCGGATGTAGCGCCGCCCGCCGTCGGCGATGCCGGGCGTGCCGAGGAGCGCCGCCTCGCCGACCGCCGCGCGATCGTCGAGATAGGCCGAGATCGGGTTGTAGAGCGCGCTCGCGAGCGCGCCGGCCAGCGCCGCGACGATCACCGGCGGGATCAGGATCTGCCAGACCGACACGCCGGTCGCCCGGGCGACCACGAGCTCGAGCCGCCGCGACATCTGGAGGAAGGCGATGATCGCCGCGAACAGGACGGCGAACGGCAGCGTGCGCTCGGTGATCGCCGGCGTGCGCTCGAGCGAGAGGAGGGCGACGGCGAAGGCGCTGCGGCCGGGAAGGTCGCTCGATCGGCGCAGCAGGTCGACATAGTCGAGGATGAACACGAGCGGCAGCAGGCCGAAGAAGACGATCGCGATGGCTGCGGCCATGCGGCGCGCCAGATAGCCGCCGAAGGTTGCCCCGATCACCGTCATGGCTGGGCCGCCGGCACGGCCGCGCCGAGGCGCCGCCGCGGTCCGCCGCCGTCGCGGAAGATGGCGACGAGGCCGACGATGGCCGCGATGACCGGCACCGCGTAGACCAGCGGCACCGCCCAGGCGAACCGGGCCACGAGGTTGATCGCCCCGAACCCGCTGAGGCGGATCGCAAACACCACCGCGGCGGCGACGAGGATCGCGGTCACCCGCCGCTGACGCGAGGTGGCAGGCCGGCCCATGATGGCGAACGCAACAATCATAAACGCCAACGGATACAGCGGGTTGACCAGCCGTTCGTGAAGCTCCGCGAGAAATCGGCCACGCTCCGAACGGGCGACCGGGTCGGCCGGGCTCGGATGCAGCAGATCGCTCATCGTCCGCTCGCGTGGTTTATAGGAGGTGACTTCGCCGGCGCCAAGCAAGGGCGACAGGTCGAAGGCGTAACGGTCGAACACCACGATCTGGGCGTCCTTGGCGCCCTCCGCCTTGCGCTCGACCGCCCCTTTTTCGAGAATCAGGAAGGTGCCTTCGCCGGTCTCGGCGACGTGGCCGCTTTCGGCGGTATAGACCATCTCCTGTTTCGGATCGCGCCCGTCGTCGACGAAGATGCCTTCGAGACGGCCGCCGGCCTGGCGGTCGCGGACGTGCAGGGTGATGCCGTCCTCCAGCGTCGTGAAGGTGCCTTCGCGGAGCACGTTCAGCACGACGTCGGCGCGAATCGCGGTGACGATGTCGCGCATCGTCCGGAGGCTCGCCGGGATCGCCGAGATGCTGAGCGCGGCCGTCAGCGCGGCGACCGCCAGGGCGAGGATGAGGAACGGGCGCATCAGCCGCCCGGGCGGCAGGCCTGCCGCCGCGAGCGCCGGCAACTCCGAGTCGGCGTTCAGCCGGTCGAGAACGAAGGCCACCGCGGCGAACAGCGCGATCGGCCCGACCACCAGCGCGAAGGAGGGGATGGCGAGTGCGGTGACGGCGAGGAAGGTCCACAGGGTCTGGCCCTGCGCCGTGACGAGGTCGAACTGGCGCAGCGCCTGGGTCGCCCACACCACGGCGGTCAGCGCCAGCAGAATCGCGAGGAACGCGAGCGTGGCGTTGCGGAGCAGGTAGCGGTCGAGCGTGGTCACTGCGGGCTGCCCCTTCCGCCCTGGGCGGAACGTGGTCTAAGGATTGGCTGTCGATGCGGCCGGATCATGGTGATGCCCGCCCGCCTTTCCGCAGGAGCTTTAGCCGAGATGGCGGACGAGCCCAAAATCGCCTTTGCCAAGCCCGCCGTACCGACGGCGGGCACGCTGGTCGTCCTCGCCGACGAGGATCTGGCTTTCGGCGCTGCGGCGCGCGATGTCGTCGCACCGCTCGGCATCGAGCGTGCCGCCGCCACCGCGCGCTTCAAGGGCAAGGCGGGCTCGTCCTTCGAGATGATCAATCCGGTCGGCGCCGGCTACGACCGGCTGATCGTGTTCGGGCTCGGCAAGTCCGACAAGATCGGCGAGACCGACTGGGTCAAGACCGGCGGGCAGATCCTCGGCAAGATCGGCCATGCCGAGGAGGCGACGATCCTGTTCGACCCGCCGGATGTGGCCGCCAGCGCCGAGGCGGCGGCCGCGCTCGCGCTCGGGATGCGGCTCCGCGCCTATCGCTTCGACCGCTACAAGACCAGGAAGAAGGACGACGAGGACGACAAGGCACCGCAGCGCCTGACCATCGGCGTCGAGGCCGACGCCGAGGCGCGCCGGCTGTGGCGGACCGGCAAGGCGATCGCCGATGGCGTCGACTTTGCCCGCGACCTCGTGAACGAGCCGGCCAATGTCCTGGTCCCGGTCGAGTTTGCCCGCCGCGCCGAGGAGGCGCTCGAGGATGTCGGCGTCACGGTCGAGGTGCTCGACCAGGCGGCGCTGAAGAAGATCGGCATGCGGGCGCTGCTCGGCGTCAACCAGGGCTCGGCCAACGAGTGCCGCGTCGTGGTGATGCGCTGGGACGGCGCCAAGGAAGCCGGCGCCGCGCCGATCGCGTTCATCGGCAAGGGCGTCTGCTTCGACACCGGCGGCATCTCGATCAAGCCGGCCGGCGGCATGGAGGACATGAAGGGCGACATGGCGGGCGCCGCCTGCGTCGTCGGCCTCATGCATGCGCTCGCGGCCCGCAAGGCCAAGGTCAACGCCGTCGGCCTGATCGGGGTGGTCGAGAACATGCCGGACGGCAACGCCCAGCGCCCCGGCGACATCGTGACCTCGCTGTCGGGCCAGACCATCGAGGTCATCAACACCGACGCCGAGGGCCGCCTCGTCCTCTCCGACGTCCTCTGGTACTGCCAGGAGCGCTTCAAGCCGCAGGCGATGATCGACTTGGCCACCCTGACCGGGGCCATCCTGGTGGCGCTCGGCCAGGAGCATGCCGGCCTGTTCTCGAACGACGACACGCTTGCCGAGCGCCTGGCCGCCGCCGGCCGCACCACCGGCGAGCGGGTCTGGCGGATGCCGCTCGGGCCGGAATACGACAAGCTGATCGATTCCAAGTTCGCCGACATGAAGAACGTCGGCGGCAGGAACGCCGGCTCGATCACCGCCGCCCAGTTCCTGAAGCGCTTCGTCAACGACGTGCCGTGGGCCCATCTCGACATCGCCGGCACCGGCATGGCGGCACCGCAGACCGACACCAACCGCTCCTGGGGCTCGGGCTGGGGCGTCCGCCTGCTCGACCGCCTCGTCGCCGAATACTACGAGGGGTAGTCTCCTCATAGAGTAGGCAAGCGCAGCTTGCCCACGAGCGGCGCCGGACGTGGGCATCCGCATCGCGGATGCCCACCCTGTGGATTCGATCGGGCCCGCCATGGCCGACCCGCGGTTCGCATGGCCCTGATGCCCGGTCGTGGCGCGTCGCAATGCGGCCATGTGCGATAATGTCGCCTTACGACTGATAGGCGCCTCTCCGCCCGGCGGTTGCGTTGACGGGATGGCGACGATAGTCGAGAAATGGTCAAAACAACCGGGCAGGAGCCGCCATGGCCGAATACGAGCCCTGGAGCGAGGAACGGGGGCGCGCCGTCATCGCGGCAGAGGCGAAGCGGCCGGGGGCGCTGCTGCCGGTGCTGCACGCGGTGCAGCAGACCTTCGGCTTCGTGCCGGACGCTGCCGTCGTCGCGGCCGCCGACATCCTCAACCTGACCCGCGCCGAGGTTCACGGCGTCGCGAGCTTCTACCACGACTTCAAGACGGCGCCGCAGGGCCGCCACGTCCTGAAGCTGTGCCGGGCCGAGGCCTGCCAGTCGATGGGCACGCGCGCGCTGGCCGACCAGGTCCGGGCCCGGCTCGGCATTGATTTCGGCGAGACCACGCCTGACGGCCGGGTGACGCTGGAGGAGGTCTACTGCCTCGGCCTCTGCGCCTGCGCCCCGTCGGCGATGCTGGACGGCGAGCTCCACGCCCGGCTCGACGCTGAAAGCGTCGATGCCCTCGTCCGCGAGGCCCAGGCATGACCCGGGTCTTCATCCCCGCCGATTCGGCCGCGGTCGCGGTCGGCGCCGACCGCGTCGCCGCGGCGCTGGCCCGCGAGGCCAAGGGCAAGGTCGAGATCGTCCGCACCGGCTCGCGCGGCCTCTACTGGCTCGAGCCGATGGTCGAGGTCGAGACGCCGAAGGGCCGCATCGCCTACGGGCCGGTGAAGCCGGGCGACGTCGTCGGCCTTCTCGCCGCCGGCCTGCTCGACGGCGGCGCCCATAGGCTGAGAGTGGGGCGGCCGGAGGAGATCCCGTTCCTCGGGCGCCAGACCCGGCTGACCTTCGCCCGCTGCGGCATCACCGATCCGCTGTCCCTCGACGACTACCGCGCCCACGGCGGCTATCGCGGCCTCGACAAGGCGCTGGCGATGACGCCGGCCGCGATCATCGAGGAGATGAAGAAGTCCGGCCTCCGCGGCCGCGGCGGCGCCGGCTTCCCGACCGGCGTCAAATGGGAGGGTGCGGCAGCCGCGCCCGGCGCGCGGAAATATGTCGTCTGCAACGCCGACGAGGGCGACAGCGGCACCTTCGCCGACCGCATGCTGATGGAAGGCGATCCCTTCCTCCTGATCGAGGGCATGACGATCGCCGCGATCGCCACCGGCGCCGACCAGGGCTACATCTATATCCGCTCCGAATATCCCCACGCGATCAAGGTGATGGAGCGCGCGATCGAGATCGCGCGGAAAGCCGGCTTGCTGGGGCCGAGGATCGCCGGCTCGAACCATGGCTTCGAGCTGGAGGTGCGGGTCGGCGCCGGCTCCTATGTCTGCGGCGAGGAGACGGCGCTGCTCGACAGTTTGGAAGGCAAGCGCGGCCAGGTCCGCGCCAAGCCGCCGCTGCCGGTCCACAAGGGCCTGTTCGGCTGCCCGACGACGATGAACAACGTGCTCTCGTTCGCGGCGGCGCCGACCATCCTCGACCGGGGAGCGCAGTTCTACGCCGATTTCGGGATGGGCCGCTCGCGCGGCACGATGCCGATCCAGCTTGCCGGCAACGTCAAGCACGGCGGCCTCTACGAGACGGCGTTCGGCATCACGCTGGGCGAGCTCGTGAACGAGATCGGCGGCGGCACCGCCTCGGGCCGGCCGGTGCGGGCGGTCCAGGTCGGCGGCCCGCTCGGCGCCTATCACCCGCCGTCGCAGTTCGACGCGAAGTTCGATTTCGAGGCGTTTGCGGCGCTCGACGGGCTGATCGGCCATGGCGGCATCGTCGTGTTCGACGATACGGTGGACATGGCCGCGCAGGCCCGCTTCGCCATGGAGTTCTGCTCGATCGAGAGCTGCAGCAAGTGCACCCCCTGCCGCGTCGGCTCGACCCGCGGGGTCGAGGTCGTCGACCGCATCGTGGCCGGCACCGAGCGCGAGAAAAACATGAAGCTCCTCGCGGAGTTGTGCGAGACGATGAAGTTCGGCTCGCTTTGCGCTCTGGGCGGTTTCGTCCCATATCCGGTGACGAGCGCGTTGAAGCATTTTCCGGAGGATTTCGGCCCCGAGCCCAGGCTCGCCGCGGCCGAATAGGAGACCGACGATGTCCCTGATCGAGGAGATCGACTACGGCACGCCCGCCGTGAAGGGCGCGGCCATGGTCACGCTCACCATCGACGGGCGCGCGGTGACGGTGCCGGAAGGCACCTCGATCATGCGCGCGGCGATGGAGATCGGCACCCGGATCCCGAAGCTCTGCGCGACCGACATGCTCGACGCCTTCGGCTCGTGCCGGGTCTGCCTGGTCGAGATCGAGGGCCGGAACGGCACGCCGGCCTCGTGCACCACCCCGGTCGCCGCGGACATGGTGGTCCACACCGAGAGCGAGCGCCTCTCTCGCATCCGCAAGGGGGTTATGGAGCTCTACCTCTCCGACTATCCGGAGGGCGCGCTCGACACGCCGGTCGACGGCATGAAGGAAATGAAGGCGATGGCCGATGCCATCGGCGTTTCCGAGATCCGCTACGGCATGAAAGGCGCCAACCACCTCGCCGACGCCAAGGACGAGTCGAACCCGTATTTCACCTACGATCCGGCCAAGTGCATCGTCTGCTCGCGCTGCGTGCGCGCCTGCAACGACGTGCAGGGCACCTTCGCGCTGACCATCGCCGGCCGCGGCTTCGAGAGCCGCATGGTCGCCGGCATCGACGAGCCGTTCCTCGATTCCGAGTGCGTCTCCTGCGGCGCCTGCGTCCAGGCCTGCCCGACCGCGGCCTTGACCGAGAAGACGGTGATCGAGCAGGGCCCGCCCACCCATTCGGTCGTCACCACCTGCGCCTATTGCGGCGTCGGCTGCACCTTCAAGGTCGAGATGAAGGGCGAGGAGGTGGTGCGGATGATGCCCTACAAGGCGGGCGCGTCCAACCATGGCCATAGCTGCGTCAAGGGCCGCTTCGCCTGGGGCTATGCCACCCACAAGGACCGCATCCTCAAGCCGATGGTGCGCGAGAAGATCACCGACCCGTGGCGCGAGACGACCTGGGAGGAGGCGATCGGACGCGCCGCCTCCGAGCTCAAGCGCCTCCAGACGCAATACGGCGTCGGCGCGGTCGGTGGCATCACGTCCTCGCGCTGCACCGACGAGGAGACCTTCCTGGTCCAGAAGATGGTCCGCGCCGCCTTCGGCAACAACAATGTCGACACCTGCGCGCGCGTCTGCCACTCGCCGACCGGCTACGGCCTCTCGACCACCTTCGGCACCTCCGCCGGCACGCAGGACTTCGATTCGGTCGAAGAGTGCGACGTGATGCTGGTGGTCGGCGCCAACCCGCCGGACGCCCATCCGGTGTTCGCCTCGCGCATGAAGAAGCGCCTTCGCGAGGGCGCGCGCCTGATCGTGATCGACCCGCGCAAGACCGATCTCGTGCGCTCGCCCCACATCCGGGCCGATTTCCACCTGGCCACGCGGCCGGGCACCAACGTCGCCATCCTCGACGCGATCGCCCACGTGATCGTCACCGAGGGCCTCGTCGACGAGGACTTCGTGCGTGCCCGCGGCGACATCGAGACCTTCCAGCACTGGGCCGCCTTCATCGCCGAGGAGCGCAACAGCCCCGAGGCGGTGGCGGCCTATTGCGGCGTCTCGGCGGAGGACATCCGCGGCGCGGCGCGCCTTTACGCGACCGGCGGCAACGCCGCGATCTATTACGGCCTCGGCGTCACCGAGCACAGCCAGGGCACGACCGCGGTGATGTGCCTCGCGAACCTCGCGATGGCGACCGGCAATATCGGCCGCCGCGGCGTCGGCGTGAATCCGCTGCGCGGGCAGAACAACGTGCAGGGCTCGTGCGACATGGGCTCGTTCCCGCACGAGCTGTCGGGCTATCGCCACATCTCCGACACCACCACCCGCACCATGTTCGAGGCGCTGTGGGGCCGACCCCTCGACAAGGAGCCGGGGCTCCGCATCCCCAACATGTTCGACGCCGCGCTCGACGGCTCGTTCCGCGGCCTCTACGTCCAGGGCGAGGACATCCTGCAGTCCGACCCCGACACCAAGCACGTCAGGGCGGCGCTGGCGGCGATGGAATGCGTGATCGTCCAGGACCTGTTCCTGAACGAGACCGCGAGCTACGCCCACATCTTCCTGCCCGGCTCGACCTTCCTCGAGAAGGACGGCACCTTCATCAACGCCGAGCGGCGCATCCAGCTCGTCCGCAAGGTGATGGAGCCGAAGAACGGCTACGGCGACTGGGAAATCACCCAGATGCTGTCGAACGCGCTCGGCTACCCGATGAACTACACGCATCCGTCCGAGATCATGGACGAGATCGCGCGGCTCACGCCGACCTTCGCCGGCGTCTCGTTCGAGAAGCTCGACGAGCTCGGCTCGATCCAGTGGCCCTGCAACGACAAGGCGCCCGAAGGCACGCCGGTGATGCACATCGGCACCTTCGTCCGCGGCAAGGGCAATTTCGTCATCACCGAGTACATTCCGACCGACGAGAAGGTCGGGCCGCGCTTCCCGCTGCTCCTCACCACGGGGCGCATCCTCAGCCAGTACAATGTCGGCGCCCAGACCCGGCGCACCGACAACGTCGTCTGGCACGAGGAGGACGTGCTGGAGATCCACCCGCACGACGCCGAGGAGCGCGGCATCCGCGAGGGCGACCTCGTGCGGCTGTCGAGCCGCGTCGCCGACACCACGCTTCGCGCGCGGGTGACCGACCGGGTGGCGCCGGGGGTGGTCTACACCACCTTCCACCACCCCGAGACCCAGGCCAACGTCGTCACCACCGACTATGCCGACTGGGCGACGAGCTGCCCCGAATACAAGGTGACCGCGGTGCAGGTCGCGCCCTCCAACGGGCCGAGCGAGTGGCAGCAGGACTACGAGGCCCACAGCCGCGCGGCGCGCCACGTGGCGCTGGAGCCGGCGGAATGACCGACGCGGCGCCGCCTCCGGTCAGGCGCGCGCCGCGGCTGGCCTGGACCGGCGCGGGGTTCCGCGGCGGCGAGCGGGCGCTGCCGGAGGAGACGGCGGTCGCGCTGACCTATGACGGCTCGACCCAGGCGGTGATGATGGCGACGCCGGCCGACCTCGAAGACTTCGCGGTCGGCTTCTCCCTGAATGAAGGCCTCGTCGCCGGCCTCGCCGAGATCGACGCGGTCGAGGCCGTTCCCTCCGAATTCGGCATCGAGATGCGGATGCGCCTCGCGGAGGCGCGCGGGACGGCGCTCGCCGCGCGGCGCCGCCATCTTGCGGGGCCGACCGGCTGCGGCCTCTGCGGCATCGAGAGCCTGGAGGAGGCGGTGCGGCCGCCGCGGCGGATCGCCTCGCCGCTCTCGATCACGCCCGAGACCGTCGCTGCCGCGCTGGCGGCGCTGCCCTCGGCCCAGGCCCTGAACCGGGAGACGCGCGCCGTTCACGCGGCGGCGCTGTTCCGGCCGGAGCGGGGGCTCGTGGCGCTCCGCGAGGACGTCGGCCGCCATAACGCGCTCGACAAGCTTGCCGGGGCGCTCGCCCGTGCCGGCGAGGACGCGTCGGACGCGATCGTGGTGTTGACGAGCCGGGTGTCGGTGGAAATGGTGCAGAAGACGGCGGCCATCGGCGCGCCGGTCATCGTCGCGGTGTCGGCCCCGACGGCGCTCGCGCTCCGCACGGCCGAGGCCGCCGGCATCACGCTGATCGCGATCGCCCGCGGCGACGGCTTCGAGCTGTTCACGGGCGCGGAACGGATGGGGCGGGAGATTTCGAGCGATGTCGCCTGACAAGCTGGTCTACGTGGCCAACCAGGTCGCCGCCTTCTTCAAGGGCCAGGCGGGCGACAAGGCGGCCGCGGCGACGCTGAACCATCTGGAGCGCTACTGGGAGCCGCGCATGAGACGCGACTTCCTCGCTCATCTTGCCGCCGGCGGCGAGGGCCTCTCGCCGATCGCCCGCGCCGCCGCCGAGATGATGGCCGCGAAGGAGAAGGCGACTGCCTGAGTCGCCCGTCTCGTAGGGTGGGCAAGCGAAGCTTGCCCACGTCGTAGGCATCGGCAGGCCGATGCCCACCTTACAAGGAGTGCGCCAGCGCTCCCGCAACATACGTTGCCCGCACCGCCCGGTCGTCGCCGAGCGTCATCAGGACGAACAGCTCGTCTTCCAGGCTGCCCGCGGCATCCATGCGATGGGCCATCGCGGGCGTCGCGCGGGCGTCGAGCACGACGAGGTCCGCCGCGCGCCCCGTCTCCAGCGTGCCGATCTCGTTGTCGAGGCCGAGGGCGGCGGCGTTGCCGCGGGTCATGAGGTCGAAGGCCTCCAGCGCCGACAGGCTCATGTTCTGGAGTTGCAGCACCTTGTAGGCCTCGCCGGCGGTGCGGAGCATCGAATAGGAAGTGCCGCCGCCGACATCGGTGCCGAGCCCGATCCGCATGCCGGCGCGCCGAAGCCGCGGCAGGTCGAACAGTCCGCTCCCGACGAACAGGTTCGAGGTCGGGCAGAACACCGCGACCGATCCCGTTTCCGCGAGCCGCGCCACCTCTGCGTCGGACAGATGGATGCAGTGTCCGAACAGCGAGCGCCGCCCGAGCAGGCCGAAGCGGTCGTAGACGTCGGTGTAGTCGCGCGCCTGCGGGAACAGCCCGCGCACCGCGGCGATCTCGGCGCGATTCTCCGAAAGATGGGTCTGGAGATGCACGTCGGGGAACGCGCGGAGAAGGGCGCCCGCGGCCGCCAGCTCCGCCTCGGTCGAGGTGATCGCGAAGCGCGGCGTCACGACATAGCGCTGGCGGCCGCGCCCGTGCCATTTCTCGATCAGGTCGCGGCTGTCGGCGTAGGCGCTTTCGGCGGTGTCGCAGAGCGCCGGCGGGGCGTTGCGGTCCATCATGGTCTTGCCCGCCAGCATCAGCGTGCCGCGTCGTTCCGACTCGGCGAAGAAGGCGTCGATCGCCCCAGGGTGGACCGAGCCGTAGACCGCCGCGGTGGTGGTCCCGTTCCGCAAGAGCTCGTCGAGGAAGAAGCGGGCGCCGGCCTCGGCATGGTTGCGCTCGGCGTAGCGCTGCTCGGCCGGGAAGGTGTAGCGCTCCAGCCATTCCAGGAGCTGGGTGCCGTAGGAGGCGATCACCTGCGTCTGCGGAAAGTGGATGTGGAGGTCGATCAGCCCCGGCAGCACCAGGGCATCGGGATGGTGGTCGACCGAGACGCCGGGATGGGCGGCGACGATGTCCGCGGCCTCGCCGATCGCGGCGATCCGGCCGTCGCGCAGGAGGAGCGCGCCGTCTGCGCGGTGGCGATAGCTGCCGGCATCGCCGGCACCGGCCGGCTGGCGCAGGAAGGAGAGCAGGCGGCCGCGGACGATCCGCTCCGCGTCAGCCACCGCCGAGCTCCGCCACGGCGCGGGCGACGATCCGGGTCGCGGCGTGCAGGTCGCGCAGGCGCAGGTTTTCGTCGGCGTTGTGGCCGTTGGCTTCGAGCAGGGTGCGCGGCCCGGCGCCGTAGAGCACGATCGGGATGCCGCGCGCTGCATAGTGCCGGGCGTCGGTGTAGAGCGGAACGCCGCCGACCGGGGGGCGGGCGCCCATCACCACCTCGGCGCCGTCCTGGATGGCCTCGGCAATGCGCTCCCACCCCGGAACCGGCACCAGCGGCTCAGCCAGGAGCACCCGCCGCACCTCGACGGCGATGCCCGGCCGCGATGCCGCGGCCTCGGCGATCAGCCGGCGCAGGCCGGCCTCGGCCGCGCCCGGATCCTCTTCCGGCACGATGCGGCGGTCGAGCCGAAACGTGACGCGGTCGGGCACGACATTGGTGTTGATGCCGCCGGCGATCAGCCCGACGTTCAGGCTCGGCGAGCCGATGCCGGGGATGCCCGAGCGGATCGCCCCGAGGGCCGCACGGCTGTCATAGAGCGCGGCGAGGATGGCGGTCGCGGCCTCCAATGCGTCGACGCCGGTCTCGGGCATGGCGGCGTGGGCCTGCCGGCCGGTCACGACGACCTCGAGGTGCAGGCAGCCATTGTGGGCGCTCACGATGTTGTAGGCGAAGCCTGCGCCGATCGCGAAATCCGGCCGGCTCAAGCCCTGGTCGAGCAGCCATTTCGGCCCGATCTCGCCACCGGCCTCCTCGTCGTAGGTGAAGTGCAGCTCGACGGTGCCGCCGAGCCGCGCCCCGCGCGCCGCGGCCTCGCGCAGCGCGAGGAGGGCGAAGGTGTAGGTCGCGAAGTCGGACTTCGACACGGCGACGCCGCGGCCGAACATGGTCGGGCCGTGGGCACGGTCCTCGTCGATCGCCGCGCCGTAGGGGTCGTGGCGCCAGCCGAGGCCGGGCGGCACGACGTCACCGTGGGCGTTCAAGGCGATCGTCGGCCCGTCGCCGAAGCTGTGGCGGACGACGAGGTTGGTGGCGCTGGTCATGCCGACCGCGAGCACGTCGGCGGCATCGACCGGATAGGCTTCGACCGCGAGGTCGAGCGAGGCGAGCAGCTCTTCGGTGCGGGCGGCATGGGCGGCGCAATCGCCCGGCGGGTTGTCGCTCGGCACCTTCACCAGCTCGGCCAGAAAGGCGACCTCGTCCTCGAAATGCTCGGCAACGAAGGCGTCGATGTCGTCGGCGAGGGTCATGCAGCGTCCGAAAAATGGGCGAGGGCGTCGATCAGGATGCGGGTGGCGAGGCCGGCATCGTCGGCGGTGACGGTCTCGCGCGGATCGTGGCTGATGCCGCCGTTGCCGCAGCGGACGAACAGCATGCCGATGTCGGCGACGTCCGCCATCACCATGGCGTCGTGGCCGGCACCGCTCGGCAGCAGGCGCGGCGCGATGCCGGCGCGGGCGACGGCATCGGTCAACAGCGCCTGCAGGCGGGGCGAGCAGGGAACCGCCGGGCTCCGCGACAGCTCGTGCATGGCCAGGGAGACGCCACGCTGGCGCGCGGTACGGTCGGCGAACGCCAGGACGTCGTGGACCGCCGCCTCGCGCTGGGCGTCGTCGCCGGAGCGGATGTCGAGCGAGAGCTCGCAGCGGCCCGGGATGACGTTGACGGCGCCGTCGGGCACGAAGAGGCGGCCAACGGTGCCGACCAGCCCAGGGGTCTTGCGGCAGCGCTCCTCGACGAACAGCACGATCGCGGCCGCCGCGGCCGCCGCGTCATGGCGGAGCGTCATCGGCACGGTTCCGGCATGGCCGGCCATGCCGGTCAGGGTGAGCGCGTAGCGGGTCGCTCCGGCGATGGCGGTGACGATCCCGACCGGCAACCCCTCGTCGAGCAGCACCGGCCCCTGCTCGATATGGATCTCGAGATAGCCGGCGAGGCTGAAGGGGTCGCGCCGCAGCGCGAAGATCGCGGCCGGGTCGTGCCCGGCGGCGCGGAGGGCGTCGGCAACGGTCGTGCCCTGCTCGTCCTCCAGCAGGAGCATCGCCGGGGTGAAGCGGCCGGCCACCGCGTCGACGCCGAGGAACGGCCGCGCGAAGCGCACGCCTTCCTCCTCGGCGAAACCGACGATCTCGATGGCGAAGGGCAGGGGATCGCCGTCGCGGCGGAGGGCCGCCGCGGCTTCGATCGCGGCGAGGATGCCGAGCCGGCCGTCATATTTCCCGGCATTGCGGACGGTGTCGTAGTGCGAGCCCAGGATCACCGCCTTCGCCGCCGGATCGGCGCCGGCCAGGCGGCCGACGACATTGCCGGCGGCGTCGATTTCGGCGGCAAGGCCCGCTTCGGACATCCAGTCGCGCAGCATCGCGGCGGCGGCCTGGTGCGCCGGGGTCAGATAGGTGCAGGTCAGGCCGTCGGCGCTCTCCGAGCAGGCGGCGAGGGCGTCGGCCCGGGTGAGGATGCGGCGGCCACAGGCCAGATCGGCCGCGGGTGCGGCGTCGGGCGGGGACGGCATGATCTCGGCATCCGGCATCGGGCGCTTTGTCGCACGAAAGCCGGCTCCGCCGCCATCCCGCCTCGCGGCGGCGGAACGGTCGCTTCGGGCAACCGTTCTCCCAATCGACCACGGGAACGGAGGCGAGCGATGGCCCAGGACAAGGACATCCACGGCGAGGGCAACTACACCGCGTCGAAGAAATTCGACGACGCGGAGCACGCCTTCGTCGAGCGCAACAAGGACAAGATCGCCGACATGGGCAAGGATGCCGAGAAGGCGCTGGAAGGCCGCGAGGGCGCAGACCTACGCAAGGCCGAGGAAGAGGCGAAGTCCCACAGCCACGCCCGCGGGAAATAGCGCAGGCAGCCTCACGCCGGCGGCGGATCGCAGCGGCGGATGAACTCGGCCAGCGGCGCGAGGAGCGCGCCGCGAAGCAGCGGGGCATGGCCCTGGCCGGGAACTTCGAGCACCGTCGCCGCCGGCCGCCGCGACGCCATGGCTGCGGCCGTCGCGGCCGACAGGATGTCGGAACGCTCGCCGCGCAGCACGAGCAGCGGCACCTGCGGCAGCGCGTCGAACAGCGGCCAGGCCGGCGGCATCGCGGTCGTGAGGTCGACGGCCGAGAGCGTGTTGCCGATGGCAGGGTCGTAGTCGAGGACGAGGCGGCCATCCTCCTCGCGCCACATCGCGCCGGCGAGCGCGCGCCAATCCGCATCCGACAGCGCCGGGAAGTGGTCGCTGCCGCTCGCCTTCAGCGCCGCCGCGGCGGCGGTCCAATCCGCCGGCGTCGCGAGCTTGCCGACATAGCTCGCGATCCGCTTCAGGCCGTCGAGCTCGATCACCGGCCCGATGTCGTTCAGGACCGCGCCTGCGATCGTTCCGGGCCGCTGCGTCGCGAGCGCCATCGTGAGGAGCCCCCCGCGCGAGGTGCCGACGAAGATCGCCCGCGCGATGCCGAGCGCGGCGAGCCCGGCGAGGAGGTCCGCCAGCTCGTGCGGGATGTCGTAATGGCGCCAGTCGGGGTCGCGCTCGGAACGGCCGCGGCCGCGGCTCTCGACGACGACAACGCGGCGCTCGGGCGCGAGATGCAGCGCGAGGTCGTGGAAGTCCGCCGCCGTCCGCGCGAGCCCGGGAAGGCACACGACGGGCAGGCGGCCGGACGTGCCCTCCGCGCCGTAGTCGCGGGCGTGCAGCGTGAGGCCGTCGGCGCTCTTGAACCAGCGGTCGGCGAAGCCGTCGGCCGTCGCCATCTCAGCGCGCCGCCAGTTGGCCGCGGCGAAGGTCGGCCACGATGTTGCACGGGACGTGCCCGTCGAGCCGCGCGCGATAGACCTCGACGTTCTCCATCACCCGCTGCACGTAGTTGCGCGTCTCGGTGAAGGGGATGCGCTCGACCCAATCGACCGGGTCGACCTGCGGGTTGCGGGGGTCGCCGTAGCGCTTGATCCAGTCCTGCACCCGCGCGCTGCCGGCGTTGTAGGCGGCGAAGGTGAGGAGATAGGAGCCGTCGAACTCGGCCATGAGATGGCCGAGATGGGCCGAGCCGAGCGCGGCGTTGTAGGCGGGATCGGTCGTCAGGCGATGGGCATCGAAGCGGACGCCGACCGCCTTGGCGGTGCGCCTCGCCGTCGCCGGCATGAGCTGGAGCAGGCCGCGCGCCCCCGCCGCCGACACCGCGGCGGCGTGGAAGGCGCTCTCCTGGCGGGCGATTGCATAGACCACCGCCGCCTCGACCTTGTCGCCGAGCGCGTGATAGCTCGGAATGCCGGCGGTCGGCCATGCCAGGCTCTCCAGCGGATAGCCGGCGGCGACGGCGGACTTTCCGACCATCAGGAGCGCGCGGGAATCGTGGTGGTCGCGGGCCATCGCCGCGAGAAGCACGTAGGTGTCGGCGTTGATCGCCTGGTCGGCCATCGCGCGGTAGAGCGGCGTCGTCAGATCGTTCGCGCCGATGGCGTAGAGGAGGTCGATCGCCTGGGCGGCCAGCGCCCGACGGAACGCCGCGGCCGCCTGCGGCGACGGCCCCGGCACTGGATGCAGCGTGATGGCGGGGCGCCCGATTTCCGCGCCGGCGAGCTCGCCGTAGTAGGTGGTCGAGAACTGGGCCGCCTTCTGATAGGCGGCGCGGGCGTCGGCGCCGCGTCCTGCGGCGGAATAGGCGCGGCCGAGCCAGTAGTAGGCGCGGGCGCGGGTGATCGGCGTGGTCGCGACCGCCTCGATGGCGGCGAACTGCTTGATCGCGGTGTGCGGATCTTCCAGGAAGCGAAGCGCGATCCAGCCGGCGTGGAACGCGGCGTCGGCGGCGTCGGCGGGCGCGCGCTCGGTGCCGCTGGCGGCGACGCGAAAGGCGGTCGCGGCATCGCCGGCATCGAGCAGGTCGCGCGCCAGCCAGCGCCGCTTCTCCCACCAGGCGTGGGTGTCGACCAGGGCCGCGGCGTCACGCGGCGCCTTGAGCGTGGCCGCGGCGGCCGCCTCGGGCTTGTTGGCGGCAAGGTTGTACTCGGTCAGCGCATAGAGATAGCCGGCGAAGCCGCGGGCGTCGGCCGGTACGGCGTCGAGCGCGGCCTTGGCGTCCGGCCGCCGGCGGGCGACCTCGGCCCGGGCGCGGGCGACCGCCTGGTAGGCAGCCGGCGCGCGCGCTGCGGCGCGGAGCGCGGACTCGACGTCGCCGTCGTAGAACAGCCGCTCCGCGCGGGCGACCTGGTCGCCCGGCTGGAGGAAGCGGCCGAACTCGGACAGCACCTTCTTCTGCACCTCGGCGCTGAAATCGCCGTCGCGCCAGGCGCGGCGGGCCTCGAGCGCGGCGCTTCTGGCATCGCCCGCGGCCAGCGCGGCGCGCGCCGCGGCGAGGCGGCCGAGCGGCGTCGTGGCCGGCGACGCGGCCAGGAAGGCGCGGATCTCGGCCGGCGGGCTGTCTTCGAGATACAGCGCCTCCTCGGCCCGGCGGCGGATCATGCTGTCGTCGGGCCAGGACGGATAATCGTGCAGGAACTGCGCGATGCGGCGGAAGCCGACCTGGCGCGAGGCCGAGCGGATCGCAAGCCACTCGACCAGGGCATGGGCTGCGGGAGCGGAGATCTGGTCGCCGATCGCGGTGGCGCCGGCAAGATCGCCGGCCTGGAGCCGGGAATAGGCGGATTTCACCGCGACGATGGTCGCCGCGCGGGGCTCGGTCGCAACGCGCGCGGCCTCCCGCACGGGTGCCACGCTGGCCGGCGCGGCAACGGGAAGCGGGGCCGCGACCGCGGCCGGGGGCCGCGCTTCCGGCCGTGCCGCCGGCATCGGCACGGCAGCGGCGACATGGTGCGTCCGGCTGTCGTGGTGATGGCGCGTCGCCGCGGCATGGCCGTGGGCCGCCTTGGCGTGACGCTTGGAGGCAACCGAATGGGCGTGGCCGGCGGCATGGCGATGCGCCGCCGCGGCGTGGCCGTGGTGCTTGGCGGATTCGGACGAGGCTACATGATGGTGGTGGCGATGCGTCGCTGCGGCGGCTGCACCTCCGAGCGCCGCAGACGCGAGAACGACGGCGAAGCCGACGGCGAGCGGTTTCAGCCCCAACGCCCCATACTCCCATGCGTGCCGCTGAGCACGTGCGAGTGTCACGGAACCGCCTTTACGAAGTGCTAACCGAGACGCCGTTCGTCCGCTTCCAGCCGTCTCGACGGGGTGCCCCGCGCGGCCATGCCGCCCGTCCGCACCCGGTCGAATCGACCTGCCGCCTACGCCGGCAAGGGGGCGAAAGCGTGTCGGGGCTTTTCCCGCTGCGGCATCGTGCTAAGTCTAGCCGGGTTCGCCGCCCTACGCGGCCGGACCGCACGAGGACCTGTCCGATGTCGACCCGCCCGCCGTTTCGCGGCTCCTTCACCGCGCTGGTGACGCCGTTCAAGAACGGCGAGCTCGACGAGCGCGGCTTCCGCGAGCTCGTCGAATGGCAGATCGCCGAGGGCACCCACGGCCTCGTCCCGATGGGCACCACGGGCGAAAGCCCGACGGTGTCGCACGACGAGCACAAGGCCGTGGTCGAGTGGTGCGTCGACCAGGCCAAGGGCCGTGTGCCGGTGATCGCCGGCGCCGGCTCCAATTCCACCCGCGAGGCGATCGAGCTGGCTCGGCATGCCGAAGAAGCCGGCGCCGACGGCGTCCTGGTGGTCGCGCCCTACTACAACAAGCCCGGCCAGGAGGGCCTCTACCAGCACTTCAAGGCGATCAACGACGCCATCGGCATCCCGATCGTGATGTACAACATCCCGGGCCGCAGCGTGATCGACATCTCGGTCGAGACCATGGCGCGGCTCTATGCGCTGAAGAACATCGTCGGCGTCAAGGACGCGACGGCGAACCTCGCCCGCGTCAGCGCCCAGCGCGACGCCATGGGGCCGGATTTCATCCAGCTCTCGGGCGAGGACGCCACCGCGCTGGGATTCATGGCCCATGGCGGCGACGGCTGCATCTCGGTGACCTCCAACGTCGCGCCGCGCCTCTGCTCGGAGTTCCAGACCGCCTGCCTCGCCAGCGATTTCGGCGCCGCGCTGAAGGTGCAGGACCGGCTCTATCCGCTTCACGTCAGCCTGTTCCTCGAGAACAGCCCGGCGCCGACGAAATTCGCGCTGAACCTGCTCGGGCGGATGGACGAGGAGCTGCGCCTGCCGCTGGCCCCCTGCGGCGATGCCACCCGCGGCCGGGTGCGCGGCGCCATGGTCCACGCCGGGCTGCTGAACAGCTAGACGCGTGATCGACATCAATCGTAGCGGCGGGGCCCCTCCGGCTCGCGTCGCTCGCCGCTTCCCCCGCACGCAAGTCGATCCTGCTCGCATCGCGGTCTCTCGTGACGAACGCGGGAACACCCGAGTTCGTGCAGGGGAGGATCGGCGCCGCGGCCGCATTCCTTTCCCGCGCGGCGGGGGAGGGGGACCATGCGAAGCACGGCGGAGGGGGCGCAGCGGCGCGAAGCCGAATTTACCGTCGGTGTCGCCATGAACGCGAAGAAGAGCGATCCGGCACGCCGCCTGATCGCCGACAACCGCCGAGCCCGCTTCAACTACGAGATCGGCGAGACGTTCGAGGCCGGCATCCAGTTGACCGGCACCGAGGTGAAGTCGCTCCGGACCGGCAAGGCGACGATCGGCGACAGCTACGCGGCGGAGGAGGGCGGGGACCTCTACCTGATCAACGCCTACATCCCCGAATACCTCGCCGCCAACCGCTTCAACCACGAGCCCAAGCGGCCGCGCCGCCTGCTGCTGAACCGCCGCGAGATCGACAAGATGCGTGGCGCGGTCGAGCGCGACGGCATGACGGTCGTGCCGCTCAAGCTCTATTTCAACCCGCGCGGCCTCGCCAAGGTCGAGCTGGCGCTGGCCCGCGGCAAGAAGCTCCACGACAAGCGCGAGACCGAGAAGGAGCGGACCTGGAACCGCGAGAAGGCCCGCCTCCTGCGCGACAAGGGGTAAGGCAGGCGGGGCGCAGGTTCCTCTGCGCCCCGCCGCCATTGGTACCGATGGAAGACGACCCGGTCGGCGCGCGCCTCATTTGTTCGCAAACGCCGGGCAGCCGCCGGGCGCATTGATCGGTCGAAACACGTCCTTGCCGGGGATGGTGGCGACGACCTTGTTCCAGTCGTAGTCGCCATGGCTTTCGGCAGGCGTCTTCACCTGAAGCAGGTAGACGTCGTGCACCATGCGCCCGTCGGGACGCAGATGACCGTTGCTGGTGAAGGCGTCGTCGACCGTCATCTTGCGCATGGCGGCGAGCACGGTCTTGGGATCGGTCGAATGCGTGTCCTTGACCGCCTGGAGATAGGCATGGACGACCGAATAGGTGCCGGCATGGAAGTCGGTCGGCGGCTTGCCCGTGCGCTTCAGGAACGCCGCGAAGAACGCCCGCGACTTTTCATTCAGCATCGGATTCCAATATGCGGAATGCAAAACCCCCTGGGCCTGTGACAGTCCGAGAGCTTTGATTTCGATCATGTCGAGGCCCGCGAAGATCTTCGCCTTGACGCCGAACTCGTGCAGCGCCTTGATCGCGTTCTCCGTGTCCTGGCCGCCGCTGGCGAGGTCGACGACCTCCGCCTTCGACGCCTGCGCCTGCAGCACATAGGACGAATAGTCGGACGCGCCGATCGGATGCAGCACCGACCCCACGGCCTTGCCGCCGGCCGCTTCAATGGCGCGCGTCGTTCCCGATTGGATGCCTCTGCCGAAGATGTAGTCGGAGGTGATGAAAAACCAGGTCTTGCCGAGCAGGGGAACGGCCGCCTGGGCCATCTTGCCGATGGCGTAGGTGTCGTAGACCCACTGCACGGCATTGTCGGGGGCGCAGGCGCTTCCCGTGAAGGTGTCGGAGCCCGCGCTGGTCAGCAGCACCAGCTTGTTTCTCTTCTTCGCGAGATTGAGGACGGCCCCCGCAACCGCAGAATTGACGAGGTCGGCGACCACATCGACATGGTCGGCGTCGAACCAGCGCGCGGCGATGGCGGCGCCGGCATCGGGCTTGTTCTGATGGTCGCCGGAGATGATTTCCACCTTGGCGCCATTGATCTCGTTGCCGAATTCCTCCGCCGCCATCTGCGCGGCGATCACCGAGCCGTGGCCGGCATTGCCCTCGTAGGGTCCGGAAAGGTCGGTCAGCACCCCGATCTTGATGACATGATCGGCACTGTCCGCATGGGCCGTCGGCGCGGCGGCGAGTAGCGCGGCGCCGAGCGCCGCAAGAAGTAATCTTCGCATCCCGTTTCCCCCTTGTATTTTCTATCGACAATGTACGGCGGGCCATCGATCATGGCGCCGTCGCCAATACGCCCGAAATGCTATTCTCAAAGAGGTTTGCGGCGCAACGTGCGTTTTCCCGCCAGCGGCGCCCGATCTGCGCTCCGGCCGACTTTCCCATGATGGCCCCGGAGCCGTCCGGAATTCGCATCTTCTTCACCCCGGCGGGCGCATAGCGAGGCATGCGCCTCCTCTCCGCCGGCCTCGGACTCCTGCTGTGCGGCCTTGCCGCAATCGCGGCACCCCGCGCCGCGCCGGCCCCGCGCTCGTCCGCGCAAGGGGTCATCCGCTTGATGCGGATCGCCGACATCCCGTTCGAGAAATATTCCGAGAGCCCGACGCCGACGGACGTCCGCTTCATGAACCGGCGCTTCGACCGGATGATGGTCTACCGGCCCTATTTCGACAGCCGGCTCGCCTGGTATCCTCGCGCCTGGTTCTACCAGAACGCCTACGCACTCTATCCCGAGGCGGCGGTCACCCGCGCCCATCCCGAGTGGGTGCTGCGGGACGCGGAAGGCCGGCGGCTCTACATCCCCTGGGGCTGCCACGACGGCACCTGCCCGGCCTTCGCCGCGAACATCCTCGATCCGGCCTTCCGCGCCTGGTGGATCGAGACGGCCGGGGCCGGCCTGGCCAAAGGCTATCGCGGCATCTTCGTCGACGACGTGAGCCTGACCGAGCGGGTCTCCGACGGCGCCGGCAAGATGGTGCCGCCGATCGACCCGGTCACCGGGCGGCCGATCGACGCGACGCTGTGGGCGGAGGCGATGGATGCCTTCGTGGAGCAGATCCGCGCCGCCTTCCCGACCACGGAGATCGTCCACAACAGCGTCTGGTTCTACGATACCGGGCACGACCACAAGAGCCCGCTGCTGCACCGCCAGATCGCCGCCGCCGACTACTCGCTGATGGAGTTCGGCGTCGCCGACGGCGGCATCACCGGGGGCGACGGGCCGTTTTCGCTGGCGCAATTGATGCGCTACGTCGACGTCTCGCACGGGCTCGGCCGACCGGTCATCCTCGGCGGCACGCCGGGCGACCGGCAGGGACGCGGCTACGCCCTCGGCTGCTATCTCCTCGTCGCCGACGGGCGCGACCTCATCCTCGACGACCACGTGACGCCGGCTGACCCCGCGCCGGTCTACCAGGTTCCGCTCGGCCGCCCGCTCGGCCCGCGCTTTCGTTGGCACGGTGGCTGGCGGCGGGACTTCTCCGGCGGCAGCGTTGTCGTGAACGAGCCCGACGCGTCCCCGCTCCCGCTCGACGGGCTGGGCGGCCGCCAATGGGATGGAGCGCCGCTGCCGCCGACCCTGGCGGCGAAAGCCGCGGTGATCGCGCTGCGCTGAGCATTCCGCGCTTCCTGCACCGCAGGCCGCGCGCAGTAGTGTCTCAGTTTGAATTTTCCGACCGTTGACCCCACGTCGCGCGCATGTTCAGCCGGTGGTATGCTTGGCGCTGAGCATGGAGAGGCCGAATGCCGACTTTGTACGAGGTCGTGAAGCGACGAGGCTCATTCATAGAGCCTCTGCCGGGTGCACCCAGATTCGAGGATCGCTCGAAGGCTGAGGAGTGGGCCGCTGTGTACCTCGCTGATCATCGTGACGAGTTTCAGCAAGGGCTAGAAGCCATCGAAGTGCGGCCCCTGCGGCGCCCTGCCGACGTGATCGGCAACGCCATCAAGGTCGCCCGCATCGCCACCGGCGAGGAAGAAGAGGACATGCCGCCGGACGACGGCAAGGACAAGGCCGCGCAGGAAATGGGCCGCAAAGGGGCGAAGGCGCGCGCCGACAAGCTGAGCCCGGAGCGCCGGGCCGAGATCGCGCGGAAGGCGGCGGCGAAGCGGTGGAAGCGGACTTGATATTTTATCAAGTCCGGCTTATATCGGGGGGGCGGCACCGGGACAAATGCGAGCGGACACCCCAATGGCAGCGCCAAAATTCAAGGTCGAGACGACATTCATAAATAGCTGGGTCGAAACCGGCGTCTACGAGTTGGTGGTCAACTCGACTGTAGCGGAGGCCATGCGTCGGCAGAAGGTCGACCTGGTCGATGTGAACTGCGTCCTGAGGACCGGCTCAGTCGTGCGGAGCGACATGGATGAGAGCCGCGGTCTCTGGGATGTCCGCGGAAAAACCGTGGATGGTATTGTTCTGGAACTGAAGATCGCTGTCATCTCGACCGAATATGAGGTCGAGTTGCTGCGCATCGTGACGGTAAGGAGGAGTGGCGAATGATGATCGTAAAGCACGGGGGAGAAACGGAGACCCGTGTGGTAGATCAGTTCGAAGCGACTGACCTGGGAACTCCTTTCAAAGTGGTCCTACACGATGCGGTCAAGGTCACGTATGACAAGGCTGGAAACGCGGTCAGTTACGCGATTCCGGATCTCGACGGCCTGCTAAAGGTGATCGTGATCAATCGTGTCCTGCATCCGCTCCGGTTTTCCGGCGGGGATGTCCGCTTCATTCGGAAGGCGATTGACCTGAAGCAAAAGGATCTCGCAAGCGTCATCGAAGTGTCGCCGGAACATCTTTCGCGGTGTGAGAATGGTGCTCTACCGATGTCGCCGTCGAGCGAAAAGCTGATGAGGGTCTTTGCTCTTAAAACAGCCCTTAAGCTTCACAAGCTGAAGGACTGTGAAGCAAAAACCAAGCTGGAGGATGCACTCGACAAAATATTCGAAGTGCTTAAGCCCGTCGCTGTGCGTGATGCTGCTGAGCAGATTGAGCTGCATTTCAGCAGAAAACGACGGGATCCGGATCAGCGGAGTGACGGCGGTGAGGATGATGGACCTTGGGATGGAGACCTAGCCAAGGCTGCATGATCGCTCAATCTACCCGGCCAGGAGCCCGCGCACTCACCCAGTGCGCGGGCTTTTTGCATGATACGTAGCTTCTCCTATGCTTGACGCTAAGCAAATAAGTTCATATTATCGGGGCATGAACAAGCTGCCCCTCGCGAAGCGCGTCCAAATCCTCTCCATGCTGTGCGAGGGGTCCTCCATGCGGTCGATCTCCCGCGTGGCGGACGTATCGATCAACACGGTGACGAAGCTGCTTATGGACGCGGGGGAGGCGGCATCGGGCTATCACGATCAGCACGTCCGCCGCGTGAAGGCGCGGCGGGTCCAATGCGATGAGATTTGGAGCTTCTGTTACGCCAAGGCCAAGAACGTCGCCGCAGCGACGGCTGCCCCGGTTGGCGCTGGCGACGTGTGGACGTGGACGGCAATCGACGCCGACAGCAAGATGATCCTGACCTGGGCGGTCGGCGGCCGGGATGCCGGCGTTGCCCGCGATCTGATGGAGGATCTGCGCGACCGCCTCGACGGCCGGATGCAACTGACCACGGACGGCCACAAAGCCTATCTGGAAGCCATCGAGACGGCATTCGGCGGCGGTGTTGATTACGCCATGCTTGTGAAGCTCTATGGCGCAGTGGCCGGTGACACGCCCGAGCGCCGCTATAGCCCCGCAGAGTGCGTCGGCGCTCGCAAAGAGCGGATCGAAGGCAACCCCGATCCCAAGCACGTCTCTACATCATACGTGGAGCGGCAGAACCTCAACATGCGGATGGGGATGCGCCGCTTCACGCGATTGACGAACGCCTTCTCAAAGAAGGTCGAGAACCATTGCCACGCGCTGGCGCTCTATTTCCTGTTCTACAATTTCGTCCGCGTCCACAAGACGCTTCGCGTCTCGCCGGCCATGGCTGCGGGCGTGACGGATCATCTGTGGACGATGGAAGAAGTCGTCGCGCTGATTGACGCTCGGGAAGAGCGGCGGCGCCTTTTCTAACGGAGAAAGCGTGTGCTAGCCTTCCTCCGCAACCAAAAAGGGGTAGGGGGAGGCGATGAAGGAAATCAGCAAAACGCCCAAGAAAATCAGCATAAAGGCCCCCAATTCGACTGGAAAGGGAATCGCCCCCGGCCAGCATGTGCTTGACCTCGGAATTGAACGAGACACCGATGTAAACGGCATCGGAATGGGGGTGCTGTCTGACGGCACCCCGTATCTCAATCAGCGGGGGTTAGCAGCGCTCTGCGGGGTGCAGAACGCTCACATTGGCACCATCAGCAGCCAATGGAACGAAACTGACCAAAAGCCTCGTATAAGAGCCATCAAGGATATTCTTTCCAAGTCTGGGTTTGAATATGCGCACGCTCACATTGAGGTACGCCACCTTGGTACCACCCATTATTGTTATCCTGCCGACGTGTGTCTTGCTGTCTTAGAATATTATGCCTTCGACGCCGGCTCCAATTGCCAACCGCAAGCACGGGACAATTTCAGACGACTTGCTGGATCAAAGCTAAGAGACCTCATCTACAGTCAAGTCGGATATGATCCGACTGGCAAGAATCAACGCCGCTTCGAGAAATGGCACGAGCGAATTGCCCTCAACTATCAATCTGCTCCTCGTGGATTTTTTCATGTATTTAATGAAGCCCATACAGTGATCTATGAACTAATCCAGGCTGGCGCCGATATCGGAGAACACTTCGTCGTGGATATTTCAATCGGGCAACACTGGTCTAAATACTGGAGCGACAACCAATTCAATGTGGCTTATGGCGGCCGCGGAAAATATCCACACCGCTATCCGGATAGCCATCCACAGGCGCGCTCAAATCCCCAAGAATCGTGGTGCTATCCGCTGGAAGCTCTCGGCGCGTATCGCCAGTGGCTCCAAGACGTCTACATCGAGGGAGGCAAATTCCGCGACTATCTCAAAGGGAAAGTCAGTCGTGGGGAACTCCCACCCTCCGTGGCGGAATTGGCTATCGCTACCCTGACGCCGCCCCAAATCGACGGCCCAACCTCCTGACCCCTGCGACATTTCAAACTGAGACACTACCCCGCGCGCCAGCCTCTTGACTGAGAACAAAACAGGAACAATGATGTTGGCCGTGGAAAACGGGAGGCTCCCATGGCAGGGCAGGCGATGGTGCGGTTGATTGCGGAAGCGGCCGAGTTCGGCGCGGTCGCGCTGTTCGTCGCGATGGTGCTGGTCTGGGCCGGGGCGCTGACTGCCGGGGTCTGAGGCGGCCCGATCGGCGCGGCAAGGAAGGCGCTCGCGGCCCGCGGGCAGGAGGCAGCGATGGGCGAGGGGCCTGGCTTCATTCACCTGAACGTCCATTCGGCCTTCTCGCTGCTTGAAGGCGCGATGACGATCGCGCGGCTGGCGGAACTGGCCAAGGCCGACCATCAGCCGGCGCTGGCGCTGACCGATTCGGGCAATCTGTTCGGGGCGCTGGAATTCTCCGAGAAGCTCGCCGGCGCCGGCATCCAGCCGATCGTCGGGCTGACGCTTGCGGTCGATTTCGCCGACCGCGACGGCGGCGGCCTGCGCCCGCGCGGCGGCCAGGCGGCGCATCCGCGGCTCGTCGTCCTGGCGCGCGATCCGGCGGGCTACCGCAACCTCCTCGCGCTCAGCTCCAGCGCATTTCTCGAGGTCGAGCCCGATGCGCCGCCGCACGTGCCGTTCGCCAAGCTCGACGCGCATGCCGCGGGGCTGATCGCGCTGAGCGGCGGGCCGCGCGGCCCGCTCGACCAGGCGCTCGCCGAGGGGCGGCCCGAACTGGCCGAGGCCCGGCTCGGCCGCCTCGCGGGCCTGTTCGGCGACGCACTCTATATCGAGCTGCAGCGCCACGGCATCGAGGCCGAGCGCCGGCTCGAGCCGGGCCTGGTCGATCTCGCCTATCGCCGCGGCCTCCCGCTGGTGGCGACCAACGAATGCTATTTCGCGACCGCGGTGGACTACGAAGCCCACGACGCGCTGCTCGCGCTCTCCGAAGGCCGGCTGCTGAGCGACCCGGAGCGGCGCCAGGTCACGCCGGAGCACCGCTTCAAGACCCGCGCCGAGATGGTGGCCCTGTTCGCCGACCTTCCGGAAGCAGCCGCCAACACCGTGGAGATCGCCCGCCGCTCGGCGGTCCGGGCGGTGACGCGCAAGCCGATCCTGCCGCGCTTCGTCGCCGACGGCGGCGCGGCCGACGAGGCCGCGGAGCTCCGCCGCCAGGCCGGGGAGGGGCTGGCCGCGCGCCTCGCCGCCCACGGCCCGGCGCCGGGCGCGGACGAGGCGGCCTATCGCGAGCGCCTCGGCTACGAGCTCGACGTGATCGAGCAGATGCAGTTCCCCGGCTATTTCCTGATCGTCTCGGACTTCATCAAATGGGCCAAGGCGCAGGGCATCCCGGTCGGGCCGGGGCGCGGCTCGGGGGCGGGCTCGCTGGTCGCCTGGGCGCTCACCATCACCGACCTCGACCCGATCCGCCACGGCCTCCTGTTCGAGCGCTTCCTCAATCCCGAGCGCATCTCGATGCCGGATTTCGACATCGACTTCTGCCAGGAGCGGCGCGAGGAGGTGATCCGCTACGTCCAGCAGAAATACGGCGCCGACCGCGTCGCCCAGATCATCACCTTCGGCACGCTGCAGGCCCGCGGTGTGATGCGCGACATCGGCCGCGTGCTCGAGATGCCGTACGGGCAGGTCGACAAGCTGTGCAAGCTCGTGCCGCAGAACCCGGCGGCGCCGGTGACGCTCGCCAAGGCGATCGAGGGCGAGCCGCGTCTCCAGGAGGCGCGGGCCGAGCCGCTGGTCGGGCGCATGCTCGACATCGCGCTGCGGCTGGAGGGGCTCTACCGTCACGCCTCGACCCACGCCGCCGGCATCGTCATCGGCGACCGGCCGCTCGACGAGCTCCTGCCGCTCTACCGCGACCCGCGATCCGACATGCCGGTCACCCAGTTCAACATGAAGTGGGTCGAGCCGGCCGGCCTGGTGAAGTTCGACTTCCTCGGCCTGAAGACGCTGACGGTGCTGCAGCGGACGGTGAAGCTGCTGCGTCGCCGCGGCATCGAGCTCGACCTGTCGCGCATTCCGCTCGACGATTCGAAAAGCTACGCCCTCCTCGGCGCCGGCGAGACGGTGGGCGTGTTCCAGGTTGAAAGCGCGGGCATGCGCCGCGCCCTCGCCGAGATGAAGCCCGACCGCTTCGAGGACATCGTCGCGCTGGTCGCGCTCTACCGGCCGGGGCCGATGGCCAACATCCCGACCTATTGCGCCCGCAAGCAGGGCCTCGAAGTGCCGGACTATCCCCATCCCAAGCTGGAGGCGATCCTCGCCGAGACCTACGGCGTCATCATCTACCAGGAACAGGTGATGCAGATCGCCCAGGTCCTGGCCGGCTACTCGCTCGGCGAGGCCGACCTGCTGCGCCGCGCCATGGGCAAGAAGATCCGCGCCGAGATGGAGAAGCAGCGCGCCCGCTTCGTCTCGGGCGCCGTCGAGCGCGGGGTCGATGCCGGCCAGGCCGACGCGATCTTCGAGCTGCTGGCGAAGTTCGCCGACTACGGCTTCAACAAGAGCCACGCCGCAGCCTACGCGCTGGTCTCGTACCAGACCGCCTATCTCAAGGCGAACTACCCGACCGAGTTCCTCGCCGCCTCGATGACGCTCGACATGGGCTCGACCGACAAGCTGTCGGAGTTTCGCGCCGAGGCGGAGCGTCTCGGCATCGTGGTCGAGCCGCCCGGGATCAACCGCTCGGGCGTCGAGTTCGAGGTCGAGGACGGCACCGTCCGCTACGCCCTCGCGGCGCTCCGCGGCGTCGGCGCCCCGGCGGCTGCGGCGATCGTCGCGGCGCGGGGCGAGCGGCCGTTCGCGAGCCTCGCCGACTTCGCCGAGCGGATCGATCCCCGCCTCGTCAACAAGCGCACCATCGAGGCGCTGGCCCAGGCCGGCGCCTTCGACGCGCTGGAGCCGAACCGCGCCGCGGTGTTCGGCGCGGTCGAGCATATCGTCGCCGCCGCGAACGCGCGGATGCAGGGCGCGGAGCAGGGACAGGGCGGCCTGTTCGACGGCGGCGCGCCGGCGCCGATCCGGCTGCCCGCCGTTCAGCCGTGGGATCCGGGCGAGCGCCTGACCCGCGAGTTCGAGGCGGTCGGCTTCTTTCTCTCGGGCCATCCGCTCGATGCCTATGCCGGCGTGCTGGCGCGCCTGCGCGTGCAGCGCTGGAGCGAGTTCTCTGCCGCGGTGCGCCAGGGCGCGACCGCCGGCCGGCTCGCGGCGACGGTGCTCTCGCGGCAGGAGCGGCGCACCAAGAGCGGCGCCAAGATGGGCGTCATCCGCCTGTCCGATCCGTCGGGGCACTACGAGGCGATCATCTTCGCCGAGGGGCTGGGCCTCTATCGCGACGCGCTCGAGGTCAACGCCGCGGTGCTGGTGACGCTGGAGGCGTCGCTCGACGGCGAGGAGGTCCGCGCCCGCATCCAGTCGGTGGAGCCGCTGGCGAATGCGGCCGAGAAGCTCGGCCGCTCGCTTCGCATCGTGCTCGACACGCCGCCGCCGCTCGACCTGGTGTCGGGCCGGCTCGAGCCCGGCGGCGAGGCCGAGGTCAGCATGGTGCTGCGAATCGAAGGTGCGACCGAGGTCGAGATCCGCCTGCCGGGGCGCTATCGCGTGCCGCCGCCGGCCGCCGCGGCGCTCCGCGCCATGCCGGGCGTGCTGGAGGTGAACGACGCCTAGCGCTTCATACGAGGCGAGGCCGGTCGCTCGACGGCCTGCAGGGGTCCGGCCGCCGCAATCTGCGGCGGAATTACGGCAAATTGTGCCGCTTCCGGCCCATCGAAACCGTCTGTTTACCGCAAATCGCATTTAGTCGACGGCGTTGATCCCTCCTGTGGCGAGTGGTGCGATGCGTCCGTCGGTGTCGTTGTTGAGCTCGCGGCTGGCCGTCCGGCTGGCGGCGGTGTCCGTCGTGGCGCTGAGCGCGGCCGCCTGCAGCAGCGCCACCGAGCGTTTCGCTCTGAGCAATCCCTTCCAGGGCGGAAGCAGCCAGGCGCAGTCCCGCGCGCCGACCTATACCGGGTCGGTGTCGGCGGTTCCGTCGGGCAGCGTGACGTCGGCGCCGCTGCCGGCACCCGGCGCGGCCTATGCCGCGCCGCCGCGTTCCACGCCCTATACGCCGCGCCAAGCCTATGCCCCGTCCATGATCCAGCGCGAACCGGCTTATACCGGCTCGATCACGCCGGTGCCGCAGGAGAGCGGCCCGGCGGGCTGGAGCGCCGACGGCGGCTCGACCATCATCGTCGTCCCGGGCGACACCACCCGCACCCTAGCGGCGCGCTATGGCGTGCCCGAGGATGCGATCGTCAGTGCCAACCGTCTGTCGCGCGGCGCCGAGCTGCGTCCGGGCGCCCGCATCGTCATCCCGGTCTATCGCAGCGCCGCCGTGCCGACCTCCTCCGGCTCGACGCCCGGCCCGCGCAGCGCGGCGATGGCGCCGACGGCCAGGGCCGCAGTTCCGATGCCGTCCGCGGCGCCGCCCGGCTGGCATGTCGGCCCCGCTCCGGCCGCCGAACGGGCCGCTGCCGAGCGGCACGCCGCCGAACGCGCCACGTCCGCGCCGCGGACGAGCGAGCACGTCGTCGCCGACGGCGAGACGCTGTATTCGGTCGCCCGCGAATATCATGTCGAGGTGACGAGCCTCGCCGCCGCGAACCATATCGGGCTCGACCATCACGTGCGCATCGGCGAGCGGCTGATCGTCCCTGGCGGCGCGGCCGCGACCCATGCGGAAGCGCGCGCCGAGGCGCCGCGGCCGGCCGAGACGCGGGGCACGCACGTCGCGGAGCGCGCGCCCGCCGCCGCGCCGGCGACGCGTCAGGCTGCGCTCCAGCCGGCCCCGTCCGCGCCGGTCCATCAAGCCGTCGCCACGCCGGCGCACCAGGCAGCGCCGGCGCCGGCCAAGGCCGAAACGGAAAGCGCCGACGTCACCGGCTCGACCGGGGCCGTCAGCTTCCGCTGGCCGGTGCGCGGCCGCATCATTTCGGGCTTCGGGCCGAAGCCCAACGGCAGCACCAACGACGGCATCAACCTGGCGGTGCCGGCAGGCACGCCGGTGCAGGCGGCAGCGTCGGGCGTCGTCGCCTATGCCGGCAACGAGCTCAAAGGCTACGGCGACCTCGTCCTGATCCGCCACCCCGGCGGCTGGGTGACGGCCTATGCCCACAACAGCGAGATCCTGGTGAAGAAGGGCCAGGAGGTCCGGCGCGGCGAGGTCATCGCCAAGTCGGGCAAGACCGGCGCCGTCGACGCGCCCCAGCTCCATTTCGAGCTGCGCCGCGGCGCAACGCCGGTCGATCCGCTGAGCCACATGCCGCAGGGCTGAACCCGGCGAACCTCAAGGACGGGCGGCGGCGCCGGGCGCCCCCGCCTCGCTGCAGCGGGCCCCGCTCAGCGCGGTCTCGACAGCCTCGATGGCGCTTGCGGCCGGCACCATCGCGGCTGCCAGAGCCACGCCGCGAAGGGTCGGCGCGGCGACCGACGCCTCCTGCGCATCGCCGGGCTGCGCGGGCGGTGGCGCGCCCGGGCCGGTGACCACCACCGCCAGCATCCCGCCGATCGCCGAGCGGTCGTTGATCGAGAAGAACGGCACGCCGTCGCGCCCGTAGAGGGTCAGGGCGGTGTAGGCCGGGCCGATCGGCACGCGCAGCTCGACCGGCCCGCGGGCGAGATCGAAGCGGCAGAGCCGATAGCGGAACGCGGGATCGAGGAAGCTGACGCGCGGCCGGTCGCTCTCGGCCATGAGCGGCAGGAAGGCATCCTCCGGGCCGAGCACGGCGAGACGCTGGACGGCCGGATCGGTAACCAGGGACGGCACCGCGAGAAGCGTCGCGACATGGGTCGCGAGGCCGAGCACGACGCCGGCCGCGAGGGCGAGGAGCCAGCCCATCACCGGCAGCCGATCCGGCGGATCGTGGGCAGCGTGCCGTCGAGCTCGCCGCCGCGTCCGCCGACGCTGGTGTCGTAGAGGCGAAGCATGAGCGCGAACGGGCGCGGCGCCGTCGGGATCCAGTCGCCGGGCCGCGCTTCAGGTCCGGTCTCGATCGCGATGTGGCCGGCATCGTCGCGGAGGACCTCGGCGCTGGTGAAGCCGACGCGCTCCGCGGCATTGGCGAACACGCCGCCCTCCGGCGTCTGCACCGTCAGCGTCCACGCCTGGGCGGAAGGCACCGGTCCGGCGACGCGGTAGAAGCAGCGCCCGTCGAGCGGACGGCCCTCGTCGTCGTCGCTCGCCGCGAAGACGACGCCGTCGCCGCGCGCGAGCGGCAGCGTGCCCGAGGTCGCGATCGCCGCGAGCCGATAGGGATCGATCTCGCCGGGCCCGTCGACGGGCTGCCACATCCATGGGCCGGAGCGGACCGCGCCGAACGTCGGCGGGTGGCGCACGGCGGCCCAGGTCAGGCCGAGGCCGAGGCCGGCCGCGACGAGGAAGGCGAGGAGGACTTGGGCGATCAGCCGCACGGCTCGGGATCGGCGGGAGCGGGAGCGGCCACAGTCTCAATGCGCCGGCGCGTCGTCAATCGGCACGGGTGCCGCCGGCGAGCACGGCCGCGGGCGGTGGCGCCCGC
>DASZVN010000158.1:0-7677 GCA_035547055.1 Hyphomicrobiales bacterium | reverse complement strand
GGACGGCTGAGATTACACCCGACGAACCTGATCTGGTCCGTACCAGCGAAGGGAGCGTGTCCTGCCGCACGACGTGCACGAAGCTGCCTTTCCGTCCGCCGCCGACGCTGCGATCGTCGGCGCAGGCGTGTGCGGGCTTGCGATCGGATGGCGGCTGGCGCAGCGCGGGCTGAAGGTCGCGATCTTCGAGCGCGAGCGGGCCGGGGCGGGCGCCTCGCACGCGGCCACGGGCATGCTCGCCGCCGCGGCCGAGGTCGAGCCCGGCGAGGACGATCTGCTGCCGCTCCTCCTGGAGAGCCAGCGCCTCTGGCCGACCTTTCGCGACGAAGTGGAGGCGGCGTCGGGCCGTTCGATCGACTATCGCGCAGATGGTGTGCTCGTGGTGGCGCTCGGCCGCGAGGAGGTCGAGCGGCTGCGCTTCCGCTTCGACCTTCAGCAGCGGCTCGGTCTTGCGACCGAATGGCTAGGCGGCGGCGAGGCGCGGCGGCGCGAGCCGGGGCTGCGGCCTGCCGTGTCGGCGGCGATTTCCTGCCCGGGCGACCATCAGGTCGAGGCGCGCCTCCTCGTGGCGGCGCTGGCCAAGGCCTTCGTCGCGGCGGGCGGCATCCTGCTCGAAAATTGCTCGGCCGAAAGGCTGGAGACCGCGGGCGGCCGCGTCGCCGGCGTCGTGACGGGGCAGGGGACCTGTCGTGCGGCGACGGTGGTGCTGGCGGCCGGCGCGTGGTCGGCGGCGCTGCCAGGCTTGCCGGCGGAGGCGGTGCTGCCGGTGCGCCCGCTCAAGGGGCAGTCTCTCGCGCTCAGGATGCCGGTGGGCGCGCCGACGCTCGGTCGCATGGTCTGGACCGAGCAGGTCTATCTCGCGCCGAAGAGCGACGGCCGGCTGATCGTCGGCGCCACCGTCGAGGAGAAGGGCTTCGACGACAGCCTCACCGCCGGTGGGGTCTATGCGCTGCTCGACGGGGCGCGGCGGGCATTGCCGGGGATCGAGGAGCTGGCGATCGACGAGATCTGGTGCGGCTTTCGCCCGTCGTCCCGCGACGACGCGCCGATCCTCGGCGAAACCGCGCTGCCGGGCCTCGTCGTCGCGACCGGTCACCACCGCAACGGCATCCTCCTCGCGCCGGTGACGGCGCAGGCGATCGCCGACCTTGTCCTCGACGGCGCCATGCGCGGCCCGGCGGCGCATTTCACGGCGGCGCGGTTTGCGCCGGCGCCGCGGGCGGAGGCGGCGGAATGAGCATCGTCGTCAACGGCGAGCCCCGCGCCGAGGCGCCGCCCTCGCTTGCCGCGCTCTGCCTCGCCGAGGGCGTCGACCCGGCGCGCAAGGGCGTCGCCATCGCCCTGAACGGCCGCGTCGTCCGCCGCGACCGCTGGGCCGAGACGCCGCTCGCCGACGGCGACCGCGTCGAAATCGTCCGCGCCTTCCCGGGAGGATGAGCATGGCCGACGATCCCCTCGTCATCGCCGGCGAGGCGCTGTCCTCGCGCCTCATCCTCGGCACCGCGGGCTATCCCAACCAGCAGGTGCTGCTCGACGCCGTGCGCGCCAGCGGCACAGCGATGGTGACGATGTCGATCCGCCGCATTTCGCTGGCGGGCCACGGCGCCGACACCGTGAAGCTCCTCGCCGGTTATCGGTTCCTGCCGAACACCGCGGGCTGCGAAACCGCGCACGACGCCGTGCTGACCGCCGAGCTGGCGCGCGAGGCGCTCGACACCGATTGGATCAAGCTCGAGGTCATCGGCGACCGCGACACGCTCTATCCCGACGTGACGGAGCTTCTGGCCGCGACCGAGGAGCTGGTCGGCCGCGGCTTCGTCGTCCTGCCCTATTGCAACGACGATCCGGTGGTGTGCCAGCGCCTGGCCGATCTCGGCGCCGCGGCGGTGATGCCGATGGGCTCGCTGATCGGCTCCGGCATGGGCATCGCCAACCCGGCGAATCTCGAGCTGATCGCCGCCCGCTCGCCGGTGCCGGTGATCGTCGACGCCGGGCTCGGCACCGCCTCCGATGCCGCCCAGGCGATGGAGCTGGGCGCCTCGGGCGTCCTTCTCAACACTGCGGTCGCCAAGGCGGCGAACCCGGCGCTCATGGCCGCGGCGATGGGCCATGCCGTAGCCGCCGGACGGCTCGCGCATCGGGCCGGGCGCATCCCGCGGCGGAGTCGGGCCGAGCCGTCGAGCCCGCAGCTCGGCCTGGTCGGCTCGTGAGCGCGGGGCTGCCGCCGCTCCTCGTCATCACCGATCGCCATCAGGCGCGGGTCCCGCTGGAAGAGATCGGCGCCGCAGTCATCGCCGCCGGCGCGCCCTGGCTCCTGTTCCGCGACAAGGACCTCGACCGGCTGCGCCGCCGCCGCATCGCCGAAGGACTGGTCGCGGCCGCCCGCGCCGCCGGTGCCCGCCTCTCGGTCGGCGGCGACGTCGACCTGGCCCGGCTCGTCGGGGCCGATGGCGTCCACGTCGCGACGCTGAACGATGTCGTCGACGCCCGCACCCGGCTCGGGCCGGGCGCCCTGGTCGGCTTCTCCGCCCATGCGGTCGACGAGCTGGGGCCGGCTCGGACCGCGGGGGCGGACTATGCGACGCTGTCGCCGATCTTCCCGAGCGCGAGCAAGCCGGGCTACGGCCCGGCACTCGGCTTGGCGGCGCTCGCCGCTGCGGTGCCGGCGGGCCTGCCGGTCTACGCCCTCGGCGGCGTCGGGGCCGCCAACGCCGCGGCCTGCCTCGGCGCCGGCGCAGCCGGCGTGGCGGTGATGGGCGAGGTGATGCGCGCGGCCGATCCCGCCCAGCGGGTGCGGGATGTGCTGCGGGCGCTCGAAAAGGCCGCAGGCGCCGGGTGAGGGAGGGTCAGCGCCGGGCCGGCGCGACGCTGCGCAAGGCGACGAGCCGGTTGGCCGGGTCTTCGCGGGCGCTCTCGGCGGCGCGGACCGGGGCGCCGGCCCATGGCGCGGCCTCGATCTGGCCGAGGAACATCGGACGGAAGAAATAATAGCCCTGGACGTAGCGGATGTTGGTCTGCTCGCGCAGATAGCCCAGCTCCTCGTCGGTCTCGACGCCCTCGGCCACGATCGACATGCCGAGCGCAGTCGCGAGCGACTCGATCGCGCGCAGGATGAGCTGGCTGCGCGGCCGGCGCTCGATCTGCGTGATGAAGGAGCGGTCGATCTTGAGCTCGTCGGCGGTGATGTCGGCCAGCGCGGACAGCGACGAATAGCCGACGCCGAAATCGTCGATCGAGACCTTGGCGCCGATCGCCCGCAGCCCGGGCAGCACCTCGCGCTGGAACCGGCTCTTGGCGAAGAAGGCCTCCTCGGTCACCTCGACCACGAAGCGGTGTGCCGCGCCCGACGCCGCCAGCGTCTCCGCCAGCGTCTGCATGAAGGCGGGATCGTCGGCCTGCTTGGCGGCGACATTGATGCTGATCGAGACGTCGGGCCCGAACACCGCGTCGATGCGGTCGAGATTGGCGATGGTCTCGGCGACGACGAGCCGGGTGATGTCGTCCATGACGCCGAGCTCGACGGCGACGCCGACGAACTCGCCCGGCGCCTGGATCACGCCGTCGGCGTCGCGCCAGCGCAGCAGCACCTCGACCCCGGTGACCCCGCCCTTGCGGATGTCGACCTTGGGTTGGTAGGCGCAGGCGAAGCGGCGGTCGCGGATCGCGAGGCGGAGCCGCTGCTCGATCGCCATGCGGGCGGTCGCCGCCTTCTCCATGGTGGCATCGAAGAAGGCGACGCCGCCCTTGATGCCGCTCTTGACGCGGTACATCGCGCTGTCCGCGCTCTGGCGCAGCATCTCGTAGGTGTCGCCGTGGCGCGGAAATACGCTGACCCCGATCGAGGCCGAGGCCATGATCTCCTGGCCGTCGACGAACAGCGGCTCCTTCAGGCGGGCCGCCACGCGCTCGACCAGGACACGCAGCGCCTCGTCGTCCGGCGCGGGGTTGAGCAGGACGACGAACTCGTCGCCGCCGATGCGTGCGACCATGTCGCTCGCCCGCACCGTTTCGCACAGCCGGTTGGCGATCTTGACCAGCAGCAGGTCGCCGACGCCGTGGCTGTAGTAGTCGTTGATCTGCTTGAAATTGTCGATGTCGATGAAGGCCATCGCGAATTTGTGGCCGGGCGCGGCCGCGGCGATCAGCTCCTCGGTCGACTGGCGGATCAGGCTGCGGTTGGCGAGCCCGGTCAGCTCGTCGAGATAGGCGCGGTCGAACAGCTCGCGCTCGAGCCGGCGCTGGCCGCTGACGTCGCGGCGGGTCTCCACCACGACCGCATCGCCGTCGACCGCGATCCGCGCGGTCGCGACCTCGACATCCTCCGGCGCGGCCCCTGGGGCTATCGCGTCGGCCGAAGCGTTGCTGAAAAGGCGACGCCCGTCGCTGCCGCGGACGGTGATGCCGATCGGCAGCGACGCGAGGATCGCCTCCGCCATGCCGTCGGCGAGCGGCTCGGCCCTCGGGGAGCCGAGGGCGGCAGCGGGCGCGCCCGGCCCAACCGCGCTCATGGTCACGCGTCCTTGCCCGAGGCGCGGCGGGCAACGTCGGCGAAGCTCCTGACGCCGGCCGGCTCGGGGCGCCGCAGCATGCGCTCGCGCATCTGATCGAGCGCCGCCGCCTGCGCCGTGCGGACCGGCGCTTCCACCGGCGGCTCGGGAGCGGCTGCGACCGGTGCTTCCCGCGCCAGCCGCGGCGAAGCCATGGTCGCTCCGCGCCAGCGCTCGACCGCGCCGTCGAGCAGCGCCCGCACGGTTGCTTCGCCGACCTCTTGGGCGCGATAGCCGGCAGTCTCGGCGCGCGGCAGGAAGTCGTCCGGCAGCGTCTTGAACGTCAGCCGCGCCGGCAGCGGGACGCCCTCGCCGAAGCCGATGACCTCGCGGGTGCCGAGCGAGGGCAGGAAGTCGAGCAGCGTCGTCGCTGCGTCCGACACCGCCGAGCGCATCAGCGCCTGGTCGTCGTCGTTCGCCATCCGCATCCCGAACAGGGTCGAGCATTGCGACAGGATGGTGGGGTCGAGCTCGGCCGGTCGCTGGGTGACGAGGCCGAGGAAGACGCCGTATTTCCGCCCCTCCTTGGCTATGCGCGACAGCGCGCGGCGGGTCGGGTTGAAGCCGATGGTGCGGTCGGCCGCGGCGTAGCGGTGGGCCTCCTCGCAGACGAACAGGAGCGGAAAGCGGCCCTCGCTCCACAGGCCGAGGTCGAAGGCGAGGCGGCACAGCACCGAGACCACCGCGTCCATCACCTCGACCGGCAGGCCGGCCATCTGCATCACGCTGATCGGCTGCTCGGGCGATTCGATGCGGAAGAGGTGGGCGAGGAGATCCGCCATCATGTCGCCGCCGACATTGGCGTTGGCGAACATGAAAGCGTAGCGCGGATCGTTGCGGATCGTCTCGATGCGCGAGACCAGGCGATGGTAATGCAGCCGCGAAACGCGGTTCTCGAGCCGGCCCATGCGATCGTCGATGAGGGCCAGGAGGTCCTGCAGCACGTAGGGCACCGGGGTGTCGACGGTAAGGCCGGTCGCCGACGGCTCGACCCGCTTCACCACCACCCGCTCGGCGAGCGAGCGGTACTGGCTGTAGCTCGCCTTGGCGACCGGGATCAGCTCGGCGAGGATCTCGACCTCCTCCGGCACCGGCGGGCGGCCGCCGAAGATCACGTCGAGGATCTCGTCGAAATTGAACAGCCAGAACGGCAGCTTGAGATTGCGGACGTTGATGACGTTGGCGCGGTCGCCGAAGCAGCGGCCGTATTCGTTGTGGCCGTCGAGCAGGAAGATGCGCAGGTCGTCCCGCGCCGCCATGATCTCGCGGAGGATGACGGCGACGCCGCACGACTTGCCGACGCCGGTGGTGCCGAGCACGGCGAAATGCTTCGAGACGAGGTCGTCGATCCGGAGCGACACCGCCGTGCCGGGGTCCTGCTGCAGGGCGCCGACGGCGGCGCGGTCGCCCTCTTCGGCGAAGATGAGCTTGAGGTCGGCGCTTGCGATCAGCTCGACCCGATCGCCGATGACCGGGTATTCGGTGACGCCGCGGCGGAAGCGGCGGGCGCCGCCCTGCGCCCCGCTTTCGATCTGTCCGAGAAGGTCGAGACGCCCGGTCGCCCGCGGCCGCTCGCCATCGATGTCGCGCGACAGCGCCGTCAGCATGCCGACGAGATGGGCGCCGCCGGCGCGGACGGCGACGAAGGTGCCGACCGTCGCGCGCTGGGGCGGGGCCGCGTCGTCGAGCGCGATGCCGACGCTCGAGCCTTTGACCGACGTCACCGACCCGAGCACCGCCTTCTGCTGCCGCGAGGTATCCTGCCCCACCGCCCACTCCTGTCCGATCGTGTTGGAAGCACGCACGTCCGCACTTCCGCTGGATCTACATGCGAGGGGTGAAAGGGCCCGTGTGGAAAGTCCCTAAAATTCGAGGGATCGGTTTGTCGCGGCTCGGGTCCGTCACGGCGAGGCGGCAAAGCCGACGAAGCAATCCAGGGCCCGCAGGCGCTGGCGTTTGTGGCCCTGGATTGCTTCGCGTCGTTTGCAACGGCGGTGCGGATCACTCCGGCCGCAGGAGCACGTGGCGTTTCCTGCCGAGGGAGAGCTTCACCACCCCTTCGGGGGTCAGGTCGCCGGGGGTTAGGGTCGCGCGCTCGTCGGTCACGACCTGATCGTTGACGCGGAGGCCGCCGCCCTTGACCTGGCGGCGGGCCTCGCCGTTCGAGGCGGTCAAGCCCGCGGCGACGAAGGCTGAAAGCACGCCCAGCCCGGCCTCCAGCTCGGCGCGGCGGACCGCGACCGTCGGCAGATCGGTCGCGAGGCCGCCTTCCTCGAAGGTCGCCCGTGCCGCCGCCGCCGCGGCCTCGGCGGCCGCGCGGCCGTGGAGGAGGGCGGTGGCCTCGGTCGCGAGCACCTTCTTGGCGTCGTTGATCTCGCGGTCCTTCAGCGCGGCGAGACGGGCGATCTCGTCCAGCGGCAACTCGGTGAAGAGCTTCAGGAAGCGCTCGACGTCGGCGTCGGCGGTGTCGCGCCAGAACTGCCAGTACTGGTAGGGGCTGAGCAGATCCGCATCGAGCCATACCGCGCCCTGGGCGGTCTTGCCCATCTTGGCGCCGGTCGCGGTGGTGAGGAGCGGCGTCGTCAGCGCGTAGAGCTCGGCGTCGGCCATGCGGCGGCCGAGCTCGATGCCGTTGACGATGTTGCCCCACTGGTCGGAGCCGCCGAGCTGCAGCACGCAGTCGTAGCGCCGCGCCAGTTCGACGAAGTCGTAGGCCTGCAGGATCATGTAGTTGAATTCGAGGAACGACAGCTCGTGCTCGCGGTCGAGCCGGAGCTTCACCGAATCCATCGTCAGCATGCGGTTGACGGAGAAGTGGCGGCCGACGTCGCGCAGGAAGTCGATGTAGTTGAGCGGCGCCAGCCACTCGGCGTTGTCGGCCATGATCGCGCCGGCCGGCGAGGCGTCGAAGGTGATGAAGCGGGCGAAGGTCTCGCGCAGTGCCGCCTTGTTGGCGTCGATCTCCGCGTAGGACAGCACCTTGCGCGACTCGTCCTTGCCGGAAGGATCGCCGACGCGCGTCGTGCCGCCGCCCATGAGCACCAGCGGCCGGTGGCCGGTCTTCTGCATCCAGCGCAGCATCATGATCTGCACCAGGCTGCCGACGTGGAAGCTCGGCGCCGTGCAGTCG
>DASZVN010000157.1:0-9863 GCA_035547055.1 Hyphomicrobiales bacterium | reverse complement strand
GCCGGCGCCGCTTGGGCGGCCGCGGCGGCCGGGGCCGCGAGCGTGCCGAAGAATGCAAGGGCTGCGCCCCCCGCTCCGATCCGCCCCGCCGTTCTCCTCACCCTGCCCGCCATCGGCTGCCGTCGTGGCGGCTAAAGCGTCCGGCGAGGGAGAAGGTTCCGCCCCAGGCCGGTCCCTTGACCATCGCCGCGATCGGTGAAGGGATGCGGCCGCGCCGGAGCGGACGGCGGCGCGGAGGAATGCCATGGCAGCCGACGGAACGCTGTTCGAGAAGATCTGGCGCCGCCATGTCGTCGCCGACGAGGGCGACGGCTTCGCGCTGATCCATGTCGACCGCCAGATCGTGGTCGATGCCAATGGCCGCGCCTTCCCGTCGCTCGCCGAGCGCGGGCTGACGGTGCGGAACCCCGAGCTGACGTTTGCGACCGCCGATCATCTGGTCCCGACCGATCCTGCCCATCCCGACCGCTTCGCCCGCCAGAGCGTGCCGATGCAGGAGCTTCGCGACGGCACCGCCCGCGCCGGCATTCGCCTGTTCGACATCGGCGAGGCCGGCCACGGCATCGTCCACGTCATCGCCCCGGAAATGGGCATCTCGCAACCCGGCATGACGATCTGCGTCGGCGACAGCCACACCTGCACCAACGGCGCGCTCGGCGCGCTCGCCTGGGGCGTCGGCCAGGGCGAGATCGTCCATATCCTCGCGACGCAGACCACGCGGCAGAAGAAGCCCGGGACGATGCGGATCCGCCTCGACGGCACGCTGCCGCCCTGGGCGACCGGCAAGGACCTGATTCTCTACCTGATCGGCCAGATCGGCGTCGGCGCCGGCAACGGCTACGCGGTCGAATATGCCGGCTCGGCGATCCGCGCTTTGCCGATGGAGGGCCGCTTCACGGTCTGCAACATGTCGGTGGAGTTCGGCGCCCGCTACGGCATGATCGCGCCGGACGAGACAACCTTCGCCTATCTCGATGGCCGCCCCTATGCGCCCAAGGGCGAGATGTGGGAGCGAGCCGTCGCCGACTGGCGCACCCTGCCCTCCGACGACGACGCCCGTTTCGACGCCGAGCGCGCCCTCGACGTCGCGGGCCTCCTCCCCCAGGTGACCTGGGGCAACAGCCTCGACGCCGTCCTGCCTCTCGACGGCGTCGTGCCCGACCCCGATCGCGAGCCCGATGCCGCGCGGCGGGCCGACATGAAGGGCTGGCTCGCCTATATGGACCTCGTGCCTGGGCGGCCGATCGAGGGCACCCCGGTCGACCAGGTCTTCATCGGCTCCTGCACCAACAGCCGCCTCTCCGACCTCCGCGCCGCCGCCGCGCTGGTGAAGGGCCACAAGGTCGCCCCCGGCACGCGGGCGTGGGCGGTGCCGGGCTCGGTCAACGTCAAGCGCGACGCCGAGGCCGAGGGGCTCGACGCGATCTTCCGCGCGGCAGGCTTCGAGTGGCGCGAGCCCGGCTGTTCGATGTGCGTCGGCATGAACGGCGACACGCTGAAGCCCGGCCAGCGCTCGGTTTCGACCTCGAACCGCAGCTTCGCCGGACGCCAGGGCCCAGGCAGCCGCACCCACGTCGCGAGCCCGCTGGTCGCCGCCGCGTCCGCCCTCGCCGGCGCCATCGCCGACCCGCGCAAGCTCATGAGCTGACGGATGGACCCGCTCACCCGGATCGAAGGCCCGGCGGCGGCGCTGCTGAAGGCCAACATCAACACCGACATCATCGCCCCTGCGCCGCGGCGCGGCTCGGGCGGCGACGCCCGCTCCTCGGCCGGCATCGGTGCCGCATTGTTCTTCGCGCCGTGGCGCTTCGACGCCGCGGGAGAGGAAATCCCCGACTTCGTGCTCAACCGGCCGCCGTTCCGAGAAGCGAAGTTCCTGGTCGCGGGAGATAATTTTGCCTGCGGCAGCTCGCGCGAGTCGGCGGTTCTGTACCTGAAGGCATGGGGCCTGCGCGCGGTCATCGCCCCGAGCTTCGGCCAGATCTTCTATGACAACTGCTTCCGGAACGGCGTCCTGCCGCTGGTGTTCGACCAGGCGACGGTCGAGGCGCTCGCGGCCGAGGCCGAGGGGGGCGCCGCCTTCGCCGCGGATGTCGCCGCCGGCACGTTGACGACGCCGGGCAGCCGAACGCTCGCCTTCTCCCTCCCCGCGTTCCGCCGCCAGCTTCTCCTGACCGGGACCGACGAGGTGACCCTGACGCTGCGCGAGGCCGATCGCATCGCCGCCTGGCAGGAAGCGGCGCGCCAAGCGCGGCCGTGGGCGTATCCGGCGGCGTAGCTCCTCCCCCCGTCATCACGGCTGGAGCAAAGCGGAGAGCCGGGATCAAGGGCAGGTGCTGTCCCCGGATCCCGGATTGGGCTTCGCGTGTCCGAGATGACAACGGGCAACAAAACGAGAGCGCCCCGGTGAGGGCCGGGGCGCCGTTCGCTCGGTCGATTCCAACAATTGGCTGGCGCCGGTCTCCGGGGACGACGGCGCGCTTCGGGGAATGCCGGAAAGCAAACTACTTTTCAATCGGACGGAGAATAACGTCGTCTCCGCAGAGCTCGCGCCAGATCTCAGGGCCGACAGCGCAAGCGCTGCAAGATCTCCTTATCCTCGTCCGCTCAGTTCGATGGATTGTCGGGGCTGCCGCTCACCGCTCGACGTCGTCACGCCGGACGGCAATGCGGCTGAGAACTCGCCGGGGGTTTCATTTTTCTAGACCTCCAGGCTTCTCGATTTGACGACCAAGCGAGCGTGCGCCTTTCGCCACGGGTCGTCAAGCGTGACCCGAAGAGGAAGCCGGCCGCCCGCCGAGGCCGTAGCCCACGCTGCGGGCTGCGATCGCGTCCTTCACGTCACGAGCGATGCCGAGCGCGAACAGGCCCTCGAACACCAGGAACAGCGGCGCCACCAGGATCTGCAGGAGGTTGTCGGCGAACGCCGGCCGGCGGCCCTCGAAGCCGTGGCCGGCGAGTTGCAGGATCCAGCCGCCGACGAACAGCACCGCCGCGATGACCCAGTAGCCGCCGACCGGCGGCATCGCCAGCGCGCCGGAGCCCCAGGTCGCCGCCAGCAGCAGAACGTCGAGCACGAAGCCCGCCAGCGTGTGCATCCAAAGATAGAAGACTGCCGCCAGGATGAAGACGACCCAAGCCAGCGTCAGCCCCGGCAGCACCATGTCGAGCGGCACGCGCTGGAGCGCCATGATGATGGCGAAGACGATGGCCGGCACGCCGAGAACGTGGGTCGCGACGTTGCGCGGGTCGCGGTGATAGGCGGTGTACATCGCCGCCTGATCGAGCATGAACGGGTTCATTCGCGCGCCTCCACGGCCGGTGGCGCGTCGATCATACGCCTGCGGGCGTCTTCGCGGGAGCCGGCGCCAGGATGGCCTCGGTGAGCGCCGCGAGCGTCGCCCCGTCGGGCAGCATCCCCGCAAGCCGGCCGTCGATCGCGAGGAACGCCAAGCCGTGGACCATCGCCCAGTTGCGCACCAGGGTCGCCATGCGCGCGAGCGGATCGCCGCCGGCCTCGTCCCCGACCTCGCCGGAGGCGCGGGCAGCGTCGGCGAAGGCCGCGAACGCCGCCGACGAAGCGGCATCGAGGCGGGGCGCGCTCATGTCGATGACCTGCGAGCGGAACATGAGCTGGAACAGGCCGGGATGCGCCAGCGCAAAGGCGAAATAGGCCCGCCCGGTCGCCGACAGCTCGTCCTCTCCCGCCGCATGCGCCGCCGCGGCGGAGGAGGCTATCGCGCCGGCGAGCCCCTCGAACCCCGACGCCGCGACCTCGCTGAGGAGACCGGTGAGGTCGCGGAAATGATGGGCCGGCGCGGCGTGGGACACGCCGGCCCGCCGCGCCGCTTCGCGCAGCGTCAGCCGGTCGGGCCCGACCTCCTCGAGCAGTTCCTCGGCCGCCCGGACCAACGCGCCGCGAAGATCGCCGTGGTGGTAGCGCTTGCGCGCCGGCTCAGGCAGGACTGCCGGCCGGGGCGGTCTGGAGCTTGCGCCAGTAGCCATAGAAGCGGCCGAGGAAGATGCCGGTGAGGATGCCCGAGATCCCGAGATCGAACGCGACGAAGCCAGGGTCGCGCACAAGATCGGGAGCCATGCCGATGCGCACGCCAAAATAGTATTTCGTCACGAAAATCAAGATGATCAGGACGAGATTGACCGGCGAGCCCGGCATGTGGAGCAGCCCGCGCTCGCGGTCGGCGCCGATCGAGAGCCGCGCCACCAGCGTGGCCCCGATCGCCCCGCCGATGACGAGGCCGACGACCCACAGCCCGACCGCGAGCGGCGTCAGGCGGAAGGTCTCGAACAGGGTCCACAGGCCCCAGACGAAGAAGACCGCCGGCATGATCGCCAGGCGGGTGAAGCCGACCGTGCGCGGCCATAGCGAACGCACGCCCATGAAGAGCAGATAGGCCAGGATCAGCCAGACCCAGACCGGCGTGTGGACGACGATCTCCGTGATCATGGTCATGAGGTTGCCACCCGCATCGGGACCTCGCCGCGGCTCGACCCGTTCGGCGCGAAACATGATTGCTTATCCTGACATTGTCAAGATACTTCCGCGGCCGGCTTTTTCCTTCTCCCCTTGCAGAAGCAGACGTCTTGCAGCGAGTCCGTGAGACGGGCGGAGAGCGAGCGGCGTTCTACCGGCGTGTCGGCGCAGCGGGGCGATGCCCTCTTCCGCTTCGCGGGCGATCCGTCCTTCGTCTCAGGCGGGCGCTCAGGGCCGGCCGTCGATCAGGGCACCGATGGGGTCGTTGTCGGCCGGCACCGCGGGACGTGGCAGGACGATGATGCGGGGGCCGGAATCGAGGCCGGGCAGGACGGTGCGCGGGCGGGTGTCGAGCGGCTGGCCGACGACGATCCGCGGCGACGACGCGCCCGGCGGACGGCCGATCTCGCGCGGCGGCGCCAGGGGCGGCAGCGGCCGCACGGCTGCTGCCTTCTCCGCCTCAGCCCGGGCCGCTGCGTCCTTCTCGGCCTGGGCCTTGTCGGCGGCAGCCTTGTCGACCGCGGCCTTCTCCTCCGCCGCCTTCTCTGCAGCAAGGGCCGCCTGCCGCTCCGCCTCGGCCTTGGCGGCGGCGGCGCGCTCGGCCTCCTGACGGCGCCGCTCGGCCTCCAGCACCTCGACCTGCTTCACCTCGCGCTCGACCGACCGCATGGTGAGATAGCCCGTGAACGGCGTCACATCGAGGGTGCGGCGCGGCGCAGCGAGCGGCCCGTCGAAACGAAGCGCGATCTCGGGCGGCGCATCGCCACCGTCGGGGGCCGTCGCCGGCGCCAGCCGGATGGCAGCGGCGACCGTCAGCGGCGCGAGCGCGAGGCTGGCATGCGCCGAGGCGGTGGCCGCCACCGTGTCCGCTGCGACGTCGGCGCGGAGCGTGCCGCCGGCGATGGTGAAAGCGCTCGTCAGCGTGCCGGCGTCGAGCCCGCCCTTGGCGAGTTCCGCCTCGGTAAGCGGCGCGATCTGAGCCGGCTCGATCGGATCCATTGCGTCGGCCGCCTTCGCCACCCGGGCAAAGGCGCCGGGATCGAGCCGAGGGATGCGCGCGCCCGTCACGGTCGCCGAGCCGCCGCCGGCGAGGTTCGCGACGATCGCAGCGAGGCTCTTGCCGGTGCCCTGAGCGTCGGCGCTGAACGACACCAGGCCGGTCGCGACGGCGCCGCCGTCGCGCCGCCACGCGAGCTCCGAAAGGTCGGCACGGTCGAGCTTGGCGCGGAGCGAGAGCGCCGCCTGGCCAGCGATGCGGTGCAGATGCAGCTCGCCGCTGAAGGTGCCGCCGGCGAGCGTGCCCTTCATCGCCTCCAGCCCCATTTCGCCCGGCGCGAGCGCGAGGGTGAAACCCGCACCGTCCAGCACTGCTCCCGGCAGAAGCGCGAAGCGATCGCAGGCGAGCGCGATCTTGCCGCTGAGGCCCGCGAGAAGGCCCGGCGCGAGGGGCCCGTCGGGCCAGGCCCCCTCGCCTTCCCCGACCGCGAGCGGCCCGAGCGCCATGCCGAGGAGATCGGCCAGCGCGAAACGCGGCAGCTTCAATGTGCCGGCCAAGACGCCGTCGCGCCACCCGAGCCTGCCGCCGACGCCGTGGCCGGCAAGCGCGCCGGACAACGAGTCGAGCACGACGCCGTGACCATCGAACCGAGCCTCGGCCTGGAGGCGAAGCGGCAGCGCCGGCAGCGCCGCCGGCGGCGCCCGGCCAAGCAGCACCAGCAGCGGCCCGACATCGTCGCCGGCGGCGGTCAGCCGGCCACGCGCGGCCGCAGCGGCGGGACGGGTCGCGTCGAGGCGACCGTCGAAGGCGAAGGCGGTGCCGGCGAGGGTCGCGCTGCCATCGAGCGAGGCCCCGCGCGAGGGCGTGCCCGACAGCTCGACGCGGAGGTCGGCCGCGCCAGCCTTGCCGAACGGCGCCGTGGCGACGCCGAGCTGCGCCAGCAGTGCCGCCGCGTCGGGGTTCGCGGCCGCCAGCCTGGCGTCGAGCGGCGCATCGAGCTCCGCCCGCTCGATGCGTCCGTCGGCGGTGATGGTGGTGCCGGCCAGCTTGCCCGAAAGGTCGACGGCGAGCGCCTTCGCCTTGGCAGTTCCGCTCAGCCGCAGCGTGACATGGGCCGGCGCCAGCGCCGTGGCGCGGGCCGCGACGGCATCGGCGATCGAGGGCGCAACCGAAGCCGCCCGCAGCGCACCGACGATCCCATCGAGGCTCCTGGCGTCGAGGCTCGCGGCGAGATCGCCGGTCGGGTGGCCGCCCGCGAGCACCAGAGTGCCGTGGACGTCGAGCGCGGCCCCGCCGAGGTCGGCGAGCTTCAGCCGCCGGATGACGAGCCGGCTGCCACGGTGGCTGAGATCGACGTCGACGCCGCTCGCCTCGACCCCGGCCCAGGCCAGCCGCTGCGACTTCAGGACGAGGTCGAGATCGATGCCGGCGAACGGATCCTCCCGGCTGCCGCCGAGCGCCGCGACCAGCGGCGGAAGCCCGAGCCGGTCGACGTCGAGCCGGTCGGCCGTCAGCGTCACCGCAAGGCCGGGCTTCGGCTGGTCCCGCCATGCCACGCGGCCGGTCAGCGTCGCGCCGCCCGCCGCGACGCGGACATCGTCGAGCGCGACCTGACCCGGCGCGGCGGTGACCCGCCCTCGGAGCGCGAACCGCCGCACCGGGACGATGCCGCTCCGGCCGGGCTTCGCCCCGAGCCAGCGCAGCAGCTCCGGCAGATCGGCCGCATCGAGCGAGGCGTCGCCCTGGAAGCGTGGCCCGTCGTGCGTGGCGCTGACCGCGCCGGTCAGGTCGAGGCGCGTCTGCCCCGGCAGCGCCATGGCGAGGCGGTCGATGGTCCAGCCGCCCCGCCCCGCGCTCAACGACAAAGCAGCGTCCTGGACGAGGTCGCCGCCGAGGACCACCGAGCCGACCGAAACGGAGGCGTTAAGCGGCCACGCCGGCGGCGGCAGCGTCGGCAGGAGGCTCGCGAACTCGCGCAACGCCGCGAGCGGCGGCTCCGCCGGGGCGTCGGCGCCGATCCCGCGGGCACGGTCGAGGTCGAGCTGGCGCGCCTGCAGCACCAGCGCGATGCCGCGCTCGGGGCCGAGGTCGATCTCGGCCGAGCCGTTGAGGTGCAGCGCCCGCGCTGCCGCGCCAAACTGGAGGTCGAGCTGATCGGCCACGATCTTCCGCGGCGAGGCGGTGACGCGGCCCGTGAACTGCCACGGCGGCTCGGTGCCCGGCGCGGCGCGCGGATCGGGCGACGGCTTCAGCGCCGCCCGGCCGGTAAAGAGCGGCTGGCCAGCGCCCCCCGCCAGCGTGCCGTCGAGGTCGAGCGTCGGGCCGCCGCCGGCCGGCGTCACCGCGAGCTGGACACTGCCGCGCGAGCGCTGGAAGGTGCCGGTCGAGAGGCGAAAGCGGTAGCGGGCGCCGTCCGTGGTGGCCTGACCAGCCAGCTTCATCGGGCCGGCGAGCGAGGTCGCGCTGCCGCTCGCGGAGACGTGGGTCAGGCGGCGGCGCTCGCCGGTCAGGCCGTCGACCAGTTCGACGATGCCGTCCGCCACCGTCACGTCGGCGACCGAGATCGCGCCGAGCTGCTCGCCCCCGACCCTGGCCGGATCGAACGGGAGCAGCGCCTTGCCGTTGCCATCGACCGTCGCGACCAGCGTCGGCTGATCGATCCTGAGGTCAGTGAGCGCGAAGCGGCCACTCAGGAGCGGCGTGATCGCGAGGTCGAACGACAGCGCCTTCACCGCGAGGCGCTGGTCGGCGCTACGGCCGGCGCGGACGTCGGTCAGGCGGAGATGCGGCGTCGGGAGCAGGGTGACCGAGACCGGCCCAGCGATCCGGACCGGCACGCCGAGCGCGGCCGCGATGCGGGCCTCGAACATCGGCCGATAGGCGTTCCAGTCGATGAACCAGGGCGCGAGCAACGCCGCCGCCAGCGCGAGCACCAGCGCGATGCCGAGGCCGGTCAGAATGGTGTTCACGTCGTCCTTCGCACCCGCTCGCGAGATGGCGCAGCGGCATTCGGCGCCGCGCCGGCAGCACTATTCCCACCATCGGGCAGCAATGCGACCGGATCAGAAGGCGATCATCTTCCCCGGATTCATGATGCCCTTGGGATCGAGCGCCTGCTTGATGGCACGCATGGCGTCGAGCTCGGCGGCGCTGTGCTCCTTCGCCATGTATTTCATCTTGGCCTGGCCGATGCCGTGCTCGCCGGTGCAGGTGCCGCCCATGGCGAGCGCGCGCTCGACCAGCCGCCCGGCGAAAGCCTCGATCTTGGCCCGCTCGTCGAGATCGTCGGGGTCGCAGAGCGGGCTCGTATGGAAATTGCCGTCGCCGACATGGCCGACGATCGGCGCCACGATGCCGCTCGCCTTGATGTCGTCCTGGGTCGCCACCACGCATTCGGCGAGCTTCGAGATCGGCACGCAGACGTCGGTCGCGATGCAGGTCGCGCCGGGCCGCAGCGACAGGCCGGCGAAATAGGCGTTGTGGCGTGCCTGCCAAAGCCTGGTGCGCTCCTCCTGCTTGGTCGCCCAGGTGAAGGGGCCGCCGCCGAACTCCTGCGCGATCTCGCCGAAGCGCGTCGCCTGCTCGGCGACGCCGGCCTCGGTGCCGTGGAACTCGAGGAAGAGATGCGGGATTTCGGGCAGGTCGAGCTTGGAATAGGTGTTGAAGCCCCGGACCATCATCTCGTCGCAGAGCTCGATCCGCGCCACCGGCAGGCCGGACTGGATCGTCATGATGACGGCGTTGCAGGCATCCTCGACCGAGGGGAACGGGCACACCCCTCCCGAGATCGCCTCGGGGATGCCGTGGAGGCGGAGCGTCAGCTCGGTGATGATGCCGAGCGTGCCCTCGGCGCCGATGAGAAGCCGGGTGAGGTCGTAGCCGGCGGACGACTTCTTCGCCCTGGAGCCGGTGTGGATGATCTCGCCGTTCGGCAGCACCGCCGTCAGCGACAGGACGTTGTCCTTCATCGTGCCGTAGCGCACCGCGTTGGTGCCGGAGGCCCGGGTCGAGGCCATGCCACCGAGCGAGGCATCGGCGCCGGGGTCGATCGGGAAGAACAGGCCCTGGTCGCGGATATAGTCGTTGAGCTGGTTGCGGGTCACGCCGGCCTCGATGACGACGTCGAGGTCCTCGGCATGGACGGCGAGCACCTTGTTCATGTCGCGGAAGGCGACGGCGACGCCGCCGAACGGCGCGTTGACATGGCCTTCGAGCGAGGTGCCGGTGCCGAACGGAATCACCGGCACGCCGAATTCCGCACAGATCCTGACGAGATCGGCGACGTCTTCTGTGCTTTGCGCAAACAGCACCGCGTCCGGCGGCTGGGTCTCGAGCCAGGTCGTGGTGTGGGCATGCTGGCGCCGGACCGCGTCG
>DASZVN010000156.1:0-6066 GCA_035547055.1 Hyphomicrobiales bacterium | reverse complement strand
TTCCCCTCGGTCGACGCCTGGCCGGACGCGCGGACCGACAAGCCCGGCGGCAGTTGATGCTTCAAGCGGTTGGTTGACAGGCCAAACCCCGCTCTCTAGTCACCGGGGTACCGCCCCTGGTCGCTTGGGTAAGCCCACATGGGTCTGACGCAGGACATCGGCCGCTTCGCCGCCGGCCTCGGCTTCGCCGACCTGCCGCGGTCCGCGATCGACACCGCGACCCAGGGCTTCACCGATTGCGTCGGCGTGATGCTGGCCGGCTCGACCGAGACGGCGGCGGAGACGGCCGCTCGCCTTGTCGGGCTCGCCGCCCTCCCGCTGATCGGCCCGCCGGCCGGGACCACCGCCGAGGCGCGGGCGCTGGCCTATGGCACGGCCGCCCACGTCCTCGACTACGACGACACCGGCCTCTCCGGCCACCCGAGCGCGGTGCTGGTGCCGGCGATCCTGGCGGTTGCCGAGGAGAGCCGGGCCGATGGCGCGGCGATGCTCGCGGCCTACGTCGCCGGCTACGAGACCTGGGCCGAGCTGTGGGCGCGCGAGCCGGACCAGCTCCACGCCAAGGGTTGGCACCCGACGGCGGTCTACGGCACGGTGGCAGCCGCGGCTGCGGCCGCCTCGCTCCGGCGCCTCGACCCGGCGCAGGCCACGGCCGCGCTCGGCATCGCCGCCTCGCGCGCCGCGGGGGTGGTGGCGAATTTCGGGTCGATGACGAAGTCGTTCCAGGTCGGCACGGCCGCCCGCGCCGGCGTCGAGGCGGCCCGCGCGGCCGCCCTCGGCATGACGGCCTCGCCCGATGCGCTGGAGCATCGCGCCGGGCTGCTCCGCGCGCTGTCGCCGCGGGACCGGGTCGACACGCAATCGCCGGCGAAGATCGGCGGCGACTGGGCGATCCTGCGCCAGGGCCTCAACATCAAGCGCTATCCGGTCTGCTACGCGCTCCACCGCGCGCTCGACGGCATGCTGGCGCTCCGCGACCGCATCGCGGGGCCGGACGCCATCGCGGCGGTCACGGTCGAGCTCGGCGAGACCCAGGCCGGCATGCTCAGGACCGCGCAGCCGCAGACCGCGCTCGACGCCAAGTTCAGCGCGCCCTTCGCGATGGCGGCGGCTGCGATCGCCGGCCGGTGCGGCCTCGCCGAGCTCAGCGACGGCTTCGTCCGGAGGCCCGACGTCCAGGCCTTCCTGCCCCGCGTCGCGGTGCAGCCGCTCGCCGGGCGCGACGACGAGGAGCCGACCTTCTCGCCCTACGACCGGGTGTCGCTCCGCCTCGCGTCCGGCGAGACGATGTCGGGCGAGCCGGTGCGGCGGCCGCGCGGCCATTTCGCCAATCCGCTCGCGCCGGCCAACATCGCGGCGAAATTCCTCGACTGCGCGGCCACCGTGCTGGGCCCGCCGGAGGCGCAGCGGCTCCTCGCGGCGCTACTCGACCTGGAGCATCTCGCGTCGTTCGAGCCGCTCCGCATCGCGCCAACCCGGCAGAGGAAAGCGTCGTGACCGTCTCGCGTCCGGAAGCGCCGCTGGCCGACGTGCGCGTGGTCGAGATCGGCCACAGCGTCGCCGCCCCGTTCTGCGGGCTGATCCTGGCCGGCCTCGGCGCCGACGTCCTGAAGATCGAGCATCCCGGCAAGGGCGACGACGCCCGCGCCTGGGGGCCGCCCTTCGTCGACGGGAGCGCCGCCGTGTTCCATGCGCTGAACCGCGACAAGCGCTCGGCGGCGATCGACCTCAAGGACCCCGGCCAGCGCGCAGCGCTGCGCACGCTGATCCTCGAGCAGGCCGACGTGGTGGTGCAGAACATGCGCCCCGGGAACCTTGCCCGCTACGGGCTCGACGCCGCATCGCTTCGCGCCGAGAAACCGCGCCTGGTCTATGCCAATCTCGGCGCCTATGGCCGCCGCGGGCCGCTGGCGGAGCGCCCCGGCTACGACCCGCTGATGCAGGCTTTCGGCGGCGTCATGAGCATTACCGGCGAGGACGGGCGCGAGCCGGTCCGGGTGGGGCCGTCGCTGATCGACCAGGGCACCGGCATGTGGGCTGCGCTCGGCATCGTCGCGGCGCTGCGCCGGCGCGAGCTGACCGGCGAGGGCTGTGAGGTCGACACCTCACTGTTCGAGACCGCGCTCGGCTGGGTCGGCATCCATGCCGCGGTGTTCGCCGCCTCCGGCGAGGTCCCGCGCCGGCTCGGCTCGGAGAACCAGACCATCGCGCCCTACAAGGCGTTCCGCGCCGCCGACGACTGGCTGATCATCGCCGCCGGCAACGATGGGCTGTTCCGCAAGCTCGCGGCGGTGCTCGGCCGGCCGGCGCTGGCCGACGAGCCCGCGTTCCGCACCAACCCCGACCGCGTCGCCCACCGCGAGCGGCTGAACGCGCTGGTCGCGGAGATCGTCGCCGGGCAGCCCCGCGCCCACTGGATCGAGGTGTTGGAGGCCGCCGGCATCCCCTGCGCGCCGCTGCAGTCGATCGACCAGGTTTCGGTGCACCCCCAGACCCGCGCGGTCGGCATGCTGCAGGCGCTGCCCGGGGAAGAGCTCAAGCTGATGGGCTTGCCGATCCAGTTCGACGGCGTCCGCCCGCCTTATCGCAGCGCGCCGCCCCGCCTCGGCGAGCACACGCCGGACGAGGTCGCGCAGGACGCCGCCAAGTAGGGTGGGCAACGCGTGCGTTGCCCACGTGCGGCACAGCCGGAGGGCATCGGCGTCGCCGACGCCCACCCTACGGCGCCAGCAGTTCCCGCGGCACGCGGATCGGGAGGTCGAGCAGCATCTGGGCGAAGCCCTTCGCCAGCGGGTCGATCCGTGGCGAGGCCATGCCGCCGTCGCCGAGCGCCTGGTCCAGCACGAAATTGAACCCGCCGATGCCCGGCACCTCGTAGCGCGCGACCTCGCCCTTCACGAGGTGGGCAAAATAGGCGGCGACCCGCGCCGCCGTCAAAGCGCGCCGCAGGATCGGGACGAAGCGTGGCTCGCGGGCGATGACGCCGATATTCGCGGAGTCGCCCTTGTCGCCGCTCCGGGCGAAGGCGAGGCGGATCAGCGGCACCTCCATCGACGCCACGCCATCGTCCACCACCTCGCCGCCGCCGTCGGAGCGCGTCAGGGGCGCGGGCACGCCGGCCTCGCCGTCGGTCGGCACCGCAACCGGCCGGGCAGTGCCGTCGAGCGTGACGGTGGGCGGCACGGCGTCCTTCGGGATCAGGCAGGAGAACAGCCGGATGATCGGCGTCGGCTTGGGCCGCCCGGCGATGCCGGTCGTGCCCGGCGCCCAGGAAATGCCGGCGGCGCCGATCTCCCGGCCGAACAGCTCGATGGCCTCGCGCTCGCGATGCTCGACCACCACGCGGAGCGACACCTCGCGCGCCGGTCGGGCGCGGGAATGCGGGCCGTAGATCGACTCCGCGCCCAGCACCTCGACATGCGTGCGGCGAAAGCCGTCGAGGCCGGCCGCTTCCAGCCGCTGCCGCGCCCGCGCCAGCAACGCCTCGGCCGTGCGCTCCGCCTTTCGCGCCGCGTCGATCCCGATGACGGCGAGGGCGCCGACGCCGCGCCAGCCGTCCTGATGGGTGACGGAGACCTTGTAGCGGTCGGTGCGCGGCCGGCCGCGGACGCCGCCCACCCCGACGCGATGCGGTCCGTCCTGCGCCATCGTCACCTGGGTGAAGTCGCACACCACGTCGGGCAGGACGTAGGCGGACGGGTCGCCGATCTCGTAGAGCATCTGCTCGGCGACGGTCGCGGGCTCGACGAGGCCGCCGGTGCCGTCGGGCTTGGTGACGACGAAGCTGCCGTCGGCGCGGCATTCGGCGATCGGATAGCCGATGTCGTCCCAGCGCTCGACACGCTCCCAGTCGGTGTGGAGGCCGCCGACGCCCTGGGGGCCGCATTCCAGCAGGTGGCCGACCAGGCTGCCGGCGGCGAGGCGGTCCCAGTCGTCGGCGCGCCAGCCGAATTCGTGGATCAGCGCCGCGAGCGGCAGCGCGCTGTCGACGCAGCGCCCGGTGATGACGACATCGGCGCCGCGATCGAGCGCGGCGGCGATCGGCAGCGCGCCGAGATAGGCGTTGGCGCTGAGGACGCGGCTCGGCAGCGGCGCGCCCGTCGTCATCTCGCGAACGGCGTCGCGATGCTGCTCCAGCCATGGCCGCACGTCGTCGCCCTCGACCACCGCGATGCGGAGCGTGACCCCGGCCTCCTCCGCGAGGCGACGCAAGGCGTCGGCGCAGCCCCGTGGGTTGATGCCGCCGGCGTTCGAGAGCACGCGGATGCCGCGGCGGGCGACGTCGCCGACGATCTCGCGCATCGCACCGTCGACGAAATCGGTTGCCCAGCCGGCGGCCGGATCCTTCGCCCACGCGCGGGCGAGGATCGACATGGTCACCTCGGCCAGATAGTCGAAGCTGAGATAATCGACCGCGGCACGGCGGACGAGCTGGATCGGCCCGGCGACACTGTCGCCCCAGGCGCCCGAGGCGCCGCCGATGCGGACGATGCGCCCGCTCACGACGGGCCGCCGGCGAAGACCGCGCCGGACCCGACGAGGGCGTCGATCTCCCTGTCGGGGTAGCCCGCCTCGCGCAGGATCTCGCGGCTGTGCTGGCCGTGGCCCGGTGGAGCATGGCGCACGCGGCGGGGCGCTTCGTCGACGACGACGGGCTGCATCACGCCGTTCATGCGGCCGAGCCGGGGATGGCCGTAGGCCTGCACGATGTCCCGCGCCAGCGTGTGCGGGTGCGCCAGCACCTCGGCCAGCGTCTTGATCGGCGAGCAGGGCACGCGCACCGCGGCGAGCGCCCGAAGCCATTCCTCGCCGGTCCGCGTGGAAAGGATCGCCTGCACCGCGGCGACCGTCTCGGGATAGTTCGCGACCCGCTCCGCGTTGGTGACGAAGCGCGGGTCGTCGGCCAGTTGCGGCGCGCCGGCAGCTTGGCAGAAACGCTGCCACTGGCCCTCGTTGGCGATCGCGAGGAGAAAGGGGCCGTCGCTCGCCTCGAACGCCTGGTAGGGGCACATCGAGAGGTGGCGCGAACCGTTCTTGGCCGGCAGCCTGCCGGTCTCCCAGAAGCTCTGGAGCTGGTAGGCGAGCAGGCCGAGCGCGCTGTCGAACAGCGAGACCTCGAGGAAGGCGCCGACGCCGGTGCGCTCGGCGCGGAGCAGCGCGGCGAGGATGCCGGCGAGCGCGTGCATCCCCGTGGTCTGGTCGATCGGCGAGAAGGGGCTGCGGATCGGGCCCGAGCCCGGCTCCCCGGTCAGGCTCATCATGCCGCAGAAGGCCTGCAGCACCACGTCATAGGCCGGCACGTGGCTCAATGGCCCGGCGCGTCCGAAGCCCGAGATGCTGCAATAGACGAGGCGCGGGTTCAGCGGCTCGAGGTCGGCGTGGCTCACGCCGAGACGGGCGGCGACGCCCTCGGCGTAGTTCTCGATCACCACGTCCGACCGCGCCGCGAGGCGATGGACGACGGCGCGGCCTTCGGCGCGCTTGAGGTCGAGCGCGAGGCTCCGCTTGTTGCGGTTGAGGCTGAGGAACACCGCGCCCTCGCCGTCACGGAACGGCGGCCAGCCGCGGGTCTCGTCGCCGCCCGCGGCTGGCTCGACCTTGATCACCTCGGCGCCCATGTCGGCAAGGTACTGGCTGCACAACGGGCCGGCGAGCACCCGCGACAGGTCGAGCACGCGGATACCGGCCAGGAGGTCGGTGGTATGGGCTGCGCTCTCCGTCATGGCCGGGCAACGCAATCAAGCTTGCGCAGATTGCGTAGACTTATCTGCGTTCCCGGCCATCCACGACTTCCCGTGCGGCATCGCCGTAAACTCGTGGATGCCCGGCCCAAGGCCGGGCATGACGGGCGCAGTGCGCGACAATCGCTCGACATCAAGTGCATCAGTACGACTTCGGCTGGCCCAGCGCCTTTTCGGCGATGTGGCAGAGGACGAGGTTCATGCTGACCGGCGCGGTGCGGGTGATCACCACCTCGCGCAGCAGCCGCTCGACGTGGAATTCCTTGGCGTAGCCCATGCCGCCGAAGGTCATGAAGGCGCGCATCGCGGCGTTGGTGCCGGCCTC
>DASZVN010000155.1:0-25493 GCA_035547055.1 Hyphomicrobiales bacterium | reverse complement strand
CACGACGACGGCATCCTCGGCGCCTTCATGCTGTTCTTCGCCGAGTGCTACGACAAAGGGCGCCGTTGAGTTCGGGTGAAATTCCCGCCCCGTCAACCCAACCCAAGAATTGGCCGCCGGCCCGCCAGTCCTGATGCCACGTTGCTGGTGACGCCGGCCCCCCTTGCGCCTATAAATTCGTCGGCGAACTGGCGGGAGCGGTGGGGGCCGAATGTCCTGGCACAGCAAGGTCGTCTGGTCGGAAGGGCTGTTCCTGCGGCCACACCATCTGCAGCAGGGCGATCGGTACCTGGAGAACCTGGTCGAGAGCCGCGTTCGCCACGTGACGCCGTATCCATGGGGATTCTCGGTGCTCGAGATCGACCATGACCTCGCCCGGCAGAGCCGATTCTCGGTGCGCCGCGCCGCGGGCGTCATGCCCGACGGCACCCCCTTCGCCATTCCCGACGGCAGCCCGATCCCGCCGCCGATCGAGGTGCCCGACGGCGCCGCGGGCCAGCTCCTGTGGCTGATGCTGCCGGTCGCGACCCCGAACACCCGCGAGGTCGACACCGCGCCGGACAGCGCGAGCCGCTTCGTCTCCGCCGCCGAAACGCTGATCGATTCCACCTCGGCGCTCCGGGTCGAGGAGGAGATCGACATCGCCCATCCCCGCCTTGCCTTCGAGCTGCGGAAGACGGCGAAGCCGGGCTATGTCGGCCTCGCCGCCGCGCGGGTGGTCGAGGTCCGCGACAAGACCATCGTCTTCGACGAGCGCTTCGCCCCGCCGCTCCTCACCTGCTCGGCCCATCCGGTGGTCGACGGCTGGATCGACCGGGTCATCGGCTGGATCGACAACCGGCTCGAGGAGCTCGCCCGCTACGCCGCCGACCCGACCGCGGGCGGCGGGCTGCAGAGCGCCGACTATTTCCTGCTCCAGGTGCTGAACCGCACGATCCCGGTGCTGCGCCATTTCCGCACCTCGCGCTACGTCCACCCCGAGCGGCTCTACGCGCTGTTCCTGGAGCTGGCCGGCGAGCTCGCGACCTTCGCCACGGCGGAGCGCCGCGCGCGAAACTACCCGGTCTACGACCACGACAACCTGGAAGAGGTGTTCGCGCCGGTCCTGCGCGACATCCAGGACTTCCTCTCCGCCCAGCTCGGCCGCCGCGCCATCCGCCTCGAGATCGTCGAGCGCGCGCCCAACGCCTTCATCGCGATGATTCGCGACCGCACCATCTTCCGCAACGCCGTCCTGGTGCTGGAGGTCGCGGCGCGCCGGCCGCTGACCGAGATCCAGTCGCAGTTCCCGCCGCTGTTCAAGGTCGGGCCCAACACCAAGATGGACGAGATCGTCCACGCCCACCTGCCCGGCATCCCGCTGATCCATCTGCCGACGCCGCCGCCGCAGATCCGCGCGATCGTCGACCACGTCTATTTCTACCTCGACCACACCTCGCCGCTGTGGCCGGAATTCTCGACCGCGAGCTCCATCGGCATGCATTTCTCCGGCGATTGGCCGGAGCTCGAGCTGGAGCTGTGGGCGGTCCTGGGTGACCGGCGATGAGCGACCCGGGCCGCCCCTCCGATCCGTTCGGCCGCAGCGACCGGACCATTATCCGGCCCAATCCGGGCGGCCGCCGGCCGGATGCGCCCGCGCAGCCCGCGGCGCCCTACCCGCCGGCCGCGCCGTTTCCGCCGCCGGCCGCGCCGGCGCCGCAGCCTTATCCCAGCGCACCGCCGCCCCCGCCGCGCCGCAGCGACGACGTCTGGGCGACCGGCGCCGCCCCGACCGCCGGCTGGGTGACGCCGTCGGCGGCCCCGCCGCTGCCGGTCGCGCCGCCGCTCGCGCCCGGCGTCCCCGCCTTCCGCCGCGACGTGCCGACGACGGCGAACCGCAACCCGATCCTCCAGGCGGCGGCGCCGCTCCTCCTCCTCATCGGCCGCCTCCGCCTCGCCCCGCCGGCCCAGGCCGCCTTCGCCCCGCTGATGGACGAGGTCGCGCGCGCCATCGATGGCTTCGAGCGCGAGGCGGTCCACGCCGGCGTGACGCCGCAGCAGGCCCAGGTCGCGAAATACGTCCTCTCCGCCACCGCCGACGACATCGTCCAGAACCTCCCGGTCGAGGACCGCCATCTCTGGACCCAGTACTCGATGCTGAGCCGCTTCTTCGGCGAGCGCACCGGCGGCGTGCGCTTCTTCGAGGAGCTCGATCGCGCCCGGCTCGACCCGCTCGGCAATTACGGCCTGCTCGAGCTGTTCCACGCCTGTCTCGCGCTCGGCTTCCAGGGCGTGCACCGCACCTCGGCCGGCGGCGCTGCGATGCTGCAGCAGATCCAGCGGAACCTCTACGAGGTGCTGCGCCAGGTCCGCCCCGCCGAGCCCGAGCTGTCGCCGCGCTGGCAGGGCCAGGACATCGGGCGGCGCCGGACCGCCTTCCGGGTGCCGCCATGGTCGGTCGCGGCCGTCGCGGCGGTGTTGCTGATGGTGGTGTTCGTCGCGCTCCGCATGCTCTTGAGCGGCAGCGCGGAAAGCGCCGCCGCGGCGCTGCTCGCGATGAACCCGAGCGCCGACATCGGCATCCAGCGCCGCGTCTTCGTGCCGCCGCCGCCACCGCCGCCGCCCCCGCCGCCGACCAGCCAGATCCTCCGCATCCGCCAGGTGCTGGCGCCCGAGATCGCGGCCCGCAAGGTGACGGTGACCGACAACCCGACGAGCATCGTCGTGCGCATCCCGAACGGCCTGCTGTTCGGCCCCGGCAACGCCACCGTGCGGCCGGACTTCATCCCGCTCGCCAAGCGCATCGCCGCCGGCGTCGAGGTCGAGCCCGGCACCATCATGGTCGTCGGCCACAGCGACTCGACGCCCATCCACACCGTGCGCTTCCCCTCGAACTTCGAGCTGTCGCTGGCGCGCGCCAAGGCGGTCGCGGCGCTGATCCGCCCCGGCCTGTCGCAGCCCGACCGCCTCAAGGTCGAGGGCCGCGGCGCCGACCAGCCGATCGCCTCGAACAAGACCGCCGCCGGCCGTGCCGAAAACCGCCGCGTCGAGATCCTGATCCCGCGGAGCTAGCGGAACCGGGCCATGAACAGGAAGGACTGGCTTCGCTACGCCTTCGTCGCCCTCGGCATCGTGGCGTTGTGCGTCGTCGTGTGGATCGCGGGGCCGCTCGTCGGCATCGGCGAGTCGCACCCGCTCGAAGGCTTCGGCATCCGCCTCGCCATCGTCCTCGCGATCCTCCTGGTCGCGGCGGCGCTGATCGGCTGGTCGGTCTGGAAGAAGCGCAAGGCCGCCGCGGCGCTGGAGAAGGGCATCGCCGAGGCCGGCCCGGAGGAGAGCGACGTCGCCGGCCTCCAGGCGGCGATGAAGGACGCGCTGGCGACGCTGCGCTCGGCCAAGGGCGCGAGCCGCGACGCGCTCTACGACCTGCCCTGGTACGTCATCATCGGCCCGCCCGGGGCCGGCAAGACCACCGCCCTCGTCAATTCCGGCCTCAAGTTCCCGGTCCACGGCGACGGCCAGCCGCAGCCCGTCGCCGGCGTCGGCGGCACCCGCTATTGCGACTGGTGGTTCACCGAGGAGGCGGTGCTGATCGACACCGCCGGCCGCTACACCACCCAGGATTCGGACGCCAAGGTCGACCGCGCCGGATGGCTGGCGTTCCTCGACCTCCTCAAGAAGAACCGGCCGCGCCAGCCGATCAACGGCGTCCTCGTCGCGATCAGCGTCGAGGACCTGATGACGCTCCGGCCCGACGAGCTCGCCGCCCATTCGGCGGCGATCCGCCGCCGCCTGCTCGAGCTGCACGAGCGGCTCAAGGTCGACTTCCCGGTCTATGCCCTCTTCACCAAGGCCGACCTCGTCGCCGGCTTCATGGAGTTCTTCGGCCATCTGAACGAGGCCGACCGCAGCCGGGTGTGGGGCCACACCTTCCAGACCGCCGACAAGACCAAGAACCTGGTCGGCCAGGTGCCGGCCGAGTTCGACGCCCTGATCGAGCGTCTGAACGAGCAGCTCCCCGACAAGCTCCAGGACGAGCCGACGCCGTCCGCACGGGTCGCCCTGTTCGGCTTCCCGAGCCAGATGGCCGCGGTGAAGCCGAAGGCTGTCGCGTTCCTGAACGAGGTGTTCGAGCCGACCCGCTACCACGCCGACGCGACGCTCCGCGGCTTCTACTTCACCTCCGGCACCCAGCACGGCACGCCGATCGACCAGTTGCTCGGCGCGATGGCCCGCGCCTACGGCACCGAGACGGTCGGCGCCGAGGCTTTCTCCGGCATCGGCAAGTCGTTCTTCCTGACCAACCTCCTGCGCCAGGTGGTGATCGGCGAAGCCGGCTGGGTCTCGAACGATTCCGGCGCAGTGAGGAGGAGCCGGCTGATCGCGGCCGGAACCTATGCCGCGATCGGGCTGGTCGCGATCGTGGCGCTGGCGCTGTGGGCGATCGGCTATTCGCGGAACTCCGCGCTGATTTCAGCGACCCAGGCCGCCGTCGCCGACTACACCACGACGGCGGCCCCGCTTCTCAGCCAGACCACCGTGTCCGACCACGACTTCGCCAAGGTGCTGCCGGCGCTGATCAAGCTGCGCGATCTGCCGGCCGGCTACGCCGTCCGCGACCAGAAGACGCCGCTCCTCGCGAGCCTCGGCCTCAGCGTGCGCGAGCGGCTGCAATCGGCCTCCGAGCGCGCCTACCACATCGGCCTCGAGCGGCTGTTCCGCACCCGGCTGATCTACCGCATGGAGGAGCTGCTCGAAGCCCGCCACGACGACCCGTCCTTCCTCTACGAGGCGCTCAAGGTCTACCTCATGCTGGGCGACCGGGCGCCCCAGCTCGACAAGGACCAGGTAATCGCCTGGATGCAGCGCGACTGGGCCGCCAACCTCTACCCCGGCGCCGCCAACGACCGCGGCCGGACGCTGCTCGAGCAGCACCTCCGCGACATGCTCGACCTCGACCCCGGCACCGAGCCGGTGGTCGCGCTGAACGGGCCGCTGGTCGAGCAGTCGCAGCGCACGCTCGCCCGCCTCAGCGTTGCCGAGCGCGCCTACCAGCTCCTCAAGACCGAGGCGGCTCCGTTCACGGCGCGCGACTGGGTCGCCTCGACCGCCGGCGGGCCCGATGCCGACCTCGTGTTCCAGGCCGTCGGCGGCCAGGATCTGGCGACGGTCCGGGTGCCGTTCTTCTTCACCTACGACGGCTTCCAGCAGGCCTTCGTCGACAAGCTCGGCGACATCGCCAAGCGCATCGACCAGGACCGCTGGGTTCTGGGCGATGCCGGCCAGCAGCAGGCGGTCGCGGCGCAGTACGGCACGCTGCCGCTGGACCTGATGCGCCTCTACGGGCGCGACTTCGTCGCCGCCTGGCACGATGCACTGGCGAAGCTTCGCCTGCGCTCGCTGGTCGCCGACAAGCCGAAATATGTCGCGCTCGCCGCGGCGGCGGCCCCGACATCGCCGCTCAAGCAGATCCTGCAGTCGATCCGCGACCAGACCGAGCTGACCCGCGAGCCGCCCAAGGCCAAGGGCGACGCCCCGGGCGCTTCCGGCGCCGGGGGTGGCGGCGCGGCCGCGAAGGAGGCCAAGCGGCTCGGCGGCCTCATCGCACGGCAGCAGGCCGGCAGGCTGCTGTCCGCCGTGCCGGGCGGCATCGGGTCGACGCTGTCGAGCGCGCAGATCCCGCCGCTCGGCGGCAGCGCGAGCGCCGCCGGCGGCGCCGCCGCGGCGACCGCGCCGGCCCGGGCGCCGGGGTCCGAGATCGAGTCCCAGTTCAAGGCCTTCCAGATCCTGGTCGAGGGCGGCAATCCGCCGGTCGACACCCTACTCCGCAGCCTGAGCGACATCGCCCAGAACCTTGCCGTCGCCAACACCGACCGCAACCAGGCCGCGGCGGCGAACAACGCACTCGTCACCGACGTCGCGACGCTGCGCGCCACCGCGCCGCGCTTCCCGGCGCCGTTCGAGGGCATGATCCGCAACGCCGCGAACGACTTCGAGAAGGACGCGACCGGCGCCAACATGGAGCAGCTCGCGCAGAAGCTGGCGGAGGTGACCCGCGTCTGCAAGGAGGTGGTGCAGAACCGCTATCCGTTCTCGCGCAACGCCGAGCGCGAGGTGCCGATGGTCGATTTCGGCCGGATGTTCGGGCCGAACGGCATTCTCGACCAGTTCTTCAAGCAGAATCTCGATGCGCTCGTCGACAAGTCGAAGTCGCCGTGGACGGGGCGCCTCGACAACCGCCTCGCCCGCTCGCTTTCGCCGGAGACGCTGCGCGCCTTCCAGAACGCCGCCGACATCCGCGACGCCTTCTTCCCGACCGGCGGGGTGGTCCCTTCGGTCGGCATGACGGTGACCCCGCTCACCGCGATCACCGACTCGACCGTCGTGACGCTCGACATCAACAGCGTCCCGGTGAAGAGCCAGCGCGGCGTCAACACCCCGGTGACGATGCAGTGGCCGGGCTCCGGCGTCGGCAAGACCTCGCTGACGTTGAGCTCGGGCGGCGGCTTCTTCGCCTCGGCGACGCCGATCGCGAATTTCGAGCGGCCGGGCACCTGGTCGCTGTTCCGCCTGCTCGATCTCGGCTCGGTGCTCGACCGCGGCGACAGCGTGATCGCGAACTTCGTCCTCGCCGGCCACCAGCTCTCCTACCAGTTCAACGTCAACTCGACCAAGAACCCGCTGGTCAGCCCGGCGTTGCGCCAGTTCCGCTGCCCCGAGGGACTGTAGCGATGCGGGCCGGCCTGTTCGGCAAGCTCCCCGCGAAGCGCGACTTCGTCGCCCTGGCGGCGCCGCGTGCCTTCCTCACCGTGTGGGAGCGCTGGCTGCAGGGCGGCGTCTCGGCGAGCCGGCAGGAGCTCGGCCCGGCGTGGCAGGACGCCTTTCTCAGGGCGCCGATCTGGCGGTTCTGGCTCGGCGCCGAGATCTCCGGGGCGCCGGTCGTCGGCGCCTTCATGCCATCGGTCGACGGCGTCGGCCGCTATTTTCCGCTGAGCGTGTTCGCGGCCGCCGAGGAGGGCGACGTGCTGCCGCCGCCCGAGCTCGCGCCGCAGGAGGACTGGTTCGCCGCCGCCGAGGAGGTGCTGCTCGGCGCGCTCGACACCGAGGCGCGCTACGAGGACGTGGTCGCGGCGCTCGGCGGACTGCCGTTCCCGTCGGTCGCGCTCGCCCCGCCGGAAGGGACCTCGCGCCTGCCGCGGGGCCCGATGATGAGCACGGCCGGCGGCGCGGCCGGATTCGCTGCCGCGCGGATCGCCGACCACGCCCGCTTCTACGGTGCTGCGACCTATTGGTGGACGATCGGCGGCGAAGGCTTCGCGCCGGCGCTCCTGGCCGAGCACCGCATGCCCGACCCCTATCTCTTCACGGCGATGCTGACCGGCCGCTTCGCGCCCGCGTCGGCAGCGCCCGTCGCGGCGGGCTGAGCGATGAGCGCGGCGGGCGCCTTCGAGGCCGGGACGGCGACCCATGTCGGCAAGGTGCGCCGCCACAACGAGGACCTCGCGCTGGTGCGGCCCGATCTCGGCATCTTCGCGGTCGCCGACGGCATGGGCGGCCACGCCGACGGCGCGCTGGCGAGCCGCACCGTGGTCGAAGCGCTGCAGTCGATCGGCCGGGCCGAGAGCGCGCCCGACCTTCTCGCCCGGCTCGAGGACCGCATCATCGACGCCAACCGCCGACTCACGACGCTGGCGCGCGAGCGCGGCAGCGGCGTCATCGGCTCGACCGTCGCGGTGCTTCTCGCCTTCGACCGGAACTATGCCTGCCTGTGGGCCGGCGACAGCCGGATCTACCTCGTTCGCGGCGGCCGCATCAGCCAGGTCTCGCGCGACCACAGCGAGGTGCAGGAGCTGTTCGACCGCGGCCTGATCTCGGCGGAGGAAGCGCGGACCTGGCCGCGCCGCAACATCGTCACCCGCGCGATCGGCGTGAGCCAGGAGCCCGAGCTCGACCTCGTCGACGGCCAGCTCGAATCCGGCGACCGCTTCGTCATCTGCAGCGACGGGCTGACCGCCCATGTTGCCGACAACGAAATTCTCGATGTCGTAGACGGCCGCGACCCGCAGGACGCCTGCGACGCCCTCGTCGCGCTGACCCTGGAGCGCGGCGCAAGCGACAACGTGACCGTCGTGACCCTGCGCTATCGCGACGGGGCGGACGGCGGAGAGGCAGGCCGATGAGCCCGCAGGACGACATCGGCGGCGGTCGCTTCGGCCTCGCGCCGGGCACGCGCCTCAACGGCATCTTCGAGATCGAGCGCCTGGTCGCGGTCGGCGGCATGGGCGAGATCTACCGCGGCGTCGCGATCCAGACCCGCGACCCCGTGGCGATCAAGACGCTCCGGCCCGAGATGGCCCGCGACGAAGCGGCGCTGGCGCTGTTCCGCAAGGAGGCCTCGGCGCTGCACAACCTCCAGCACGAGGCGATCGTCCGCTACTTCGTGTTCTCGGTCGATCCGGATCTCGGCGCGCCATACCTGGCGATGGAGTTCGTCGAGGGCCGCGCCCTGTCGGAGCGGCTCAAGACGGCGCCGCTGGCGCTGGCCGAGGCCGCGGTGCTGCTCAGGCGCCTCGCCTCCGGCCTCGCCGCCGCCCACGAGCTCGGCATCGTCCACCGCGACGTCTCGCCCGACAACGTCATCCTGCCGGGCGACAACGTCGCGCGGGCCAAGATCATCGATTTCGGCATCGCCCGCTCGCCGCTCGGCGGCGGCACCGTGATCGGCAGCGGCTTCGCCGGCAAGCTGAACTATGTCGCGCCCGAGCAGGTCGGCCTCTACGGCGGCGACGTCACCCCGCGCGCCGACATCTACTCGCTCGGCCTGGTCGTCGCCGAATCCCTGCTCGGCGCGCCGCTCGACATGGGCGGCACCCATGTCGAGATGATCGAGAAGCGCCGCGTCGTGCCCGATCTCGGCGCGATCGACGCGCGCATCCGCCCGCTGCTCCAGCGCATGCTGCAGCCGCGCCCGCAGGACCGGCCGGCCTCGATGGCCGAGGTCGCGGCGTGGCCGATTCCGGGCGTGGGCGACGAGACCCGCCGGGGCACGCTCGCAACCCCGGCGCCGCCGTCCCGCGGCAGCCGCGGGTTCCTAGTCGGGGCGGCGGTCGCAGCGCTCGTGATCGTGCTCGGCGGCGGCGCCTATGTTCTCGCGCCGGCGCTGTTCGGCCGCACCGCGGCGCCGCCGAAGGAGGCGAGCGCGGCCCCGCCCCTCCTCGTCGCGCCGAAGCCGGCGCCTGCCGCCGAGGCGGCCCGGCCGGAGCCGCTTCAGGCTCGCACACCGAGCCGAGCGGCGCCGCCCGCTGCCCCGGCGTCGCCCGCGCCTCAGCCGAAGACGGCTGCGGCGCCAGCGGCCGCGACGGCACCCACGGCCGCCCCCACGGCCCCGGCCCCGATTTCCCCCGCGTCACCGCCGCCGCAACCGGCCTCCGCGCCGGTGGTCCCGGCGACAGCGACGGCAGCCGCACCGCCGGCGCAGACGGCCCCACCGGCCTCGGCGCCGCAGGTCAAGGCCGACGCGGTCGTCGCCGCCCTCGCGCCGCCGCCGGCGCAATCGCCGCCGAGCCCGGCGACGGCGCCCCCAGCCCCGGCCGCGACGCCATCCTCCGCCGCCGACCGGATCGCGCAGTTCGTCGACGACTATCGCGGCGGCGACTGCTTCCTGGTGCGGCCGAGCCGGATCGGCGTGCAGAGCGCCAATATCGAGGGCTTCGGCGCCGACGCCGCCCCGTTCCGCGCCTTCGACGCCGCCTTCAAGCAGGCCAACGGCTTCGAGGCGGAGATCGCGCTCCGCCAGATCACCCCGGCGCAATGCCCGATCGTCAGCTTCCTGTCGCGGCTCGGCGCCGCGCGGGCGAAAGGGCTCGACCTCGCGATCAGCGCCTACAGCGTCCACAGCGGCGATTTCCTGTCGGGCAGCGTCACCGGCGCGCTCGACGACGTGACGCTGCTCCTCGTCTCCGACGACGGCTATGTCCACGACCTCGCCGGCTTCGCCAAGCGCGAGGGCGACGCCATCACCTTCAAGTTCCGGATCGAGGAAACCACCTCGCCCGCGACCAAGCCGCAGCTCGTGCTGGCGCTGAAGCCGTCGCGGCCGCTCGCGATGCTGGCCGCAGTGGCGCCGACCCCGGGCGACCAGTTCGTCGCCGCCCTCGGCCGCGAGATCCAGGGCAGCGGCACGACGCTCGCCTTCGCCGCCCAGTTCTTCAAGCTGAGCGAATAGGGCTACCGCCCGCCGGCCTCGGCGACCGGGCCGAGGTCGCCGCGCAGGCGATAGGCCTTCAGCGCCGCCACCAGCCGCTCGCTCGGGCGGCCGTCGACCCGGCCCTTGAAATAGCCGAGCCGCTGCAGCCGGGTCTGCAGCTCCGAGAGCGTGCCGGCGGCCCAGCGATAATGCGGCTGGGCGAGCTGGGCCAGCGCCTCGCCGTTGTCGAGCGCGACGCCCTTCAGCAGCGCGGCCGCGGCCCCGGCCGGGTCGGCCTTGGCGCCGCCGCCTCCGGCGTCGAGCAGCAGGGCGATCGCGAGATAGCCGCGCGGCTCGCCGAGATCGGCCGCCTTGCGGAAATGCTCCAGCGCCTCGGCCGGGCCGCCGCCGACGCCCTGCACCGCGAGCACGCCGAGGTCGTAGGTCGCGAGCGCCGAGCCGTCGCCCGCCGCGCGGTGGAGCAGCGCCAGCGCCCGCTTCACGTCGCGCCGGCCGCCGATGCCCTGCTCCAGATCGGCGGCGAGGTTCAGCGCGGCATCGGCGCTGCCGGCCGCCGCGGCACGCTCGTAGAGCGCGAGCGCGGCTCTCACGTCCTTGCCGACATGGTCGCCGTTCTCGAGCAGCGTCGCGAGGCTGACCATGGCGCGGAGGTCGCCCTGGGCGGCGGCCTTGCGGTAGAGCGGAACGGCCTCGCCCCAGCGGCCGGCCGCGGCCATCGCCCGGGCGAGCAGCGCGGTGTAGTGCCCGGTCTCGGGATGCGCCGCGGCGGCGGCGCGGCACGCGGCGATCGCGGCGTCGGCATTGCCCTTGAGGATGGCGATGGGCACGCCGGGATCGGTCGCGGTGGCATCGCCGGGATGGGTCGCGAGGCGGGCGCAGGTCACGTCGGAGGCGCCGCCGGCGACATCGGCGCCGGCCAGCGATGCGGCAAGCTCATGGGCCTCGGCCGCGAAGCGACCGTCGGGATAGCGCGCGAGATAATAGTCGACCAGCGCCTTCACCCGGGCATTGCGGGCCACCTGCCACAGCATCGCCTGGGCGTCCCCGGCGGGAGCGGCCCCGGCACCGTCCCGGCGCTCCGACCCGGCGGCGGACAGCGCCACGGTCTGCCCGCCGGCGAGGAGCGAGCGGGCGTCGGCGGCGTGCGGCCCGTCGCCGTAGCGGTCGACATAGATGCGCAGCAGCGCCGGATCGCGGGTCGAGCCGGCGAGCTGCCAGAGCTGGGTCTCGGCGGTCAGCAACACCGACGAGCCCGGCTCGAAATAGAACTGCTTGATCAGCGAGGAATTCTCCCACGGCACCTGGGCGCCGCCGGTCGCCGCGACCACGTCCTTGCGGACCGCGATCATCATGTCGGAGAGATCCTGGCCGCGGGTGCCGAGATGGCTGAGGAAGGCCTGGGCGAACGGGCTGTTCCGCCCGCCGCCGTCATAGGCGACGTTGCCCGGCTGGGTGGCGAAGGCGATCAGGAAGCCGGCGGCGTCGGCCTCCTCGCGGGCAAGGCCGCCCCCGGTGACGCCGGGCGCCGGGTTGTTGCGGCAAGCGTCGAGGAAGACGAGCTTGACCGCGGGGAGCGGCGCCAGCCGGGCCAGGAACGACTGCATCGCGATGGCCTGGCTCGCGATCTCGTCCGCCGACCTGATGGCGGCATCGACCGGGATCAGGTAGTTCCGCCCGCCGATCTGGACGCCGTGGCCGGCGTAGTAGAACAGCGCGACGTTGGCGTCGCGCGCCTCGTCGACGAAGCGGTCCATCAGCTTCGCCATGCCGGCACGGTCGACGTCGAGCCCGCTCAGGACCTCGAAGCCGTGGTTGCGCAGCGCCGCGGCGACGTCGGCGCCGTCGTTCGGCGGGTTGGCGAGGGCGCGCAGATTGCGATAGGCGCCGTTGCCGATGACGAGCGCGATCCGCTTTTCCGCCATGGCCGGCAGGACCGAGGCGCACAGGAAGAGGATGGCCGCGAGGAGCAGCCCGCCGACGCCCGCGAACGCACCCCGCCGCATTCTACGTCCCAGAGGAAATCCGGCACGATCGGACCGGAGACGACACCTCCACCATGCTTCGCATGGTCCCCCATCCCCGCGAAACCGGCGAGGAGACGAGCGTCGCGAGCCGATGGGGGCGCGGGATCACGCTCTAGAGCCCCGTCGCCCGCAGCAGCCGCGCATCGACCGATTGCAGCGCCGAGACGATGGCATTGCCCTCGAGCCGCGTGGTCGTGGGCTCGCCGGCGCGGAGCAGCACCAGCACCTTGCGTACCTCCGCGATGGCGCCCGAGACCGCGGCCCGCGCTTCGGCGACGCTGTGGGCGGCCCGCACCCGCGCTGCGGCGCGGTGGATCGCCGCCGCAACCTGGCGCAGCGGGGGCGGCAGCTCGAGAACGTGGCGGTCGAGCGTCGTGGCGAAGCCGTCGAGGGCGTTGGCGAGGCACTCGATATAGACCTGCCGCCCCTCGTGGCTGTGGCGCCGCTCGCAGGCCGCGAGCTCGGCGTTGAGCGAGGTCACCGTCTGCCGCACGACGGTCAGGGTCGGCGGCAGCGGCGTTCCCGGCAGGGAGATGATCGGGCCGCCGCCGCCACCGCCGCCGAAGGTGGTCGGGATGATGTCCGGCGGGTCGTAGATCGGGCCGGTGCCGGGCGAGATCGGCAGGATCGCCGTGGTCGTTGCCTCCGGCGTCACGGTGAAGGCGCCGGGCACGTAGGCGATGGTGTAGTTGGCGAGCCCGGTGCCTTTGGCGTTGCTGATCGCGATCGCATAGGGGCTGCCGGCGACGGTGGCGTCGGCCGAGGCGCCGGCGCTGGTGATCGTGGCCGAGGTGACGGCATCGGCGTTCTTGAGGCCGGCGACGGTGAACTCGGTGCCGGCGAAGGCGAAGCTGGTGCCGGAGACCTTGGTCTCGTTGTCCGCGGTGACGGTCAACGCGGCCTTGTTGACCGCGAGCGCGCCGGGCGCATAGGTGATCGTGTAGTTGCCGAGGCCGGTGCCGGTGGCGCTGCTGGCCGTGATGGCATAGGGGCTGCCGGCGACGGTCGCACTCGCCTTGGCGCCCGCGCTCGTCAGCGTGACGCCGGCTACCGCGTCGGCGTTCTTCAAGCCGGTCGCGGTGAACTCGGTGCCGGCGAAGGTCAGCTTGTCGCCATAGGTCTTGGCGAGGTCGTCGGCGGTGATGGTCAGCGCCGCCGGGTTCACCGTGAGCGTGCCGGCCTTGTAGGTGATCGCGTAGTTGCCGAGGCCGGTGCCGGCTGCGTTGCTCGCCGCGATGGCGTACGGGCCGCCCGCCACGGTCGCGGTCTTCCCGGCGCCGGAACTTGCCAGGTCGACGCCGGTGATCGTGTCGCCGTTGACGAGGCCGGCGCTGGTGAACTCGGTGCCGGCGAAGGTCAGGGTGTCGCCGTAGGTCTTGGTGAGGTCGTCGGCGGTGACGGTGAGCGCCTTCGGCGTGACCGTGAGTGCCCCCGGCACATAGGTGATCGCGTAGTTGCCGATCCCGGCGCCCGCCGCGTTGCTCGCCGTGATGGCATAGGGGCCGCCGGCGACCGTTGCCGTCGCCGGAGCGCCGGCGCTGGCGAGGTCGACGCTCGTCACCGTGTCGCCGTTGACGAGGCCGGCACTCGTGCTGAACTCGGTGCCTGCGAAGGTCAGGCTGTCGCCATACGTCTTGGTGAGGTCGTCGGCGGTGACGGTGAGCGCCTTCGGCGTCACCGAGAGCGCCCCCGGCGCATAGGTGATCGCGTAGTTGCCGAGGCCGGTGCCGGCTGCATTGCTCGCCGTGATGGCATAGGGGCCGCCCGCCACGGTCGCGGTCTTCCCGGCGCCGGCACTCGCGAGGTCGACGCTCGTCACGGTATCGCCGTTGACGAGGCCGGCGCTGGTGAACTCCGTGCCGGCGAAGGTCAGGGTGTCGCCGTAGGTCTTGGTAAGATCGTCGGCGGTGATAGTGAGCGCCTTCGGCGTGACCGAGAGCGACCCCGGCGCATAGCTGATCGTGTAGTTGCCGAGGCCGGTGCCGGCTGCGTTGCTCGCCGCGATGGCGTACGGGCCGCCCGTCACGGTCGCGGTCTTCCCGGCGCCGGAACTTGCCAGGTCGACGCCGGTGATCGTGTCGCCGTTGACGAGGCCGGCGCTGGTGAACTCCGTGCCGGCGAAGGTCAGGGTGTCGCCGTAGGTCTTGGTGAGGTCGTCGGCGGTGACGGTGAGCGCCTTCGGCGTCACCGAGAGCGCCCCCGGCACATAGGTGATCGCGTAGTTGCCGATCCCGGTGCCCGCCGCGTTGCTCGCCGTGATGGCATACGGGCCGCCGGCGACCGTCGCCGTCGCCGGGGCGCCGGCGCTGGCGAGGTCGACGCTCGTCACGGTGTCGCCGTTGACAAGGCCGGCACTCGTGCTGAACTCGGTGCCGCCGAAGGTGAAGGCGTCGCCGTAGGTCTTGCTCAGGCTGTTCGCCGTGATGGTGAGGGCCCGCGTGTCGACCGTCAGGAGGCCGGTCACGTAGCTGATCGCGTAGTTGCCGAGTCCGGTGCCCGTCGCGTTGCCTGCGGTGATGGTGTAGGGGCCGCCGGCGACCGTCGCCGTCGCCGGGGCGCCGGCGCTCGCAAGGTCGACGCTCGTCACCGTGTCGCCGTTGACAAGGCCCGTCGTGCTGAACTCGGTGCCTCCGAAGGTGAAGGCGTCGCCGTAGGTCTTGCTCTCCGGATCGGCCGTGACCGTCAGCGGCCGCGGGTTGACCACGATCTGCGGAATGACCGAGGCACCGGCCGCGCCGGACATCGTCGCGACCGTGTTGTAGGTCACGCCGAGCGTGCTGGACACGAGCGCGCCCGCGATCGGGTAGCTGCCGACCGAACTCGTCGAGGTCGCCGTCGTGGTGAGGGCGCCCGGCCCGAAGGTGACGCCGTCGCCCGCCGGGCCGAAGATGTAGGTTCCCGGGCCGCCGATCGTGCCGTTGTTCGCGAGCACGGGCGCGTTGCCGTAGGTGCTCGTCGGGTTGGGATCGACGACCTGCCGGATCACCGGCTCCATCGTGTAGAGCTCGGGATAGAAGGCGTTGCCCGCGACGTTCGAGGGCGGCGACCAGTCGTCCTCGAAATCCCACCCCTGCGACTGGGCTTCGGTCACGAAAACCGTCAGGTTCTGGAAGTCCGCGGTGGTCAAGCCGGTGGCGCCCGCAACCGCGCCGCCGGCGCTGGTGGCGCTGGCCTGGCCGGTGGCCTGGGTATCCCAGAAGGAAGCGGTGATCCCGACCCCGGCGCCGACCGTCACGCCGACGAGGCCGCCGACGTCCGCCGCCCCCGACACCGCCCCGGTGGCGTAGGACTGGTCGATCGTCGCCGCCGATCCGCTGTCGGAATCGGTATCCATCAGCCCGACGAGGCCGCCGACATCGCTCGAACCGGCGCCACCCTTGACCGCGCCGGTGGCGTAGGACTGCTCGATCGTGGCGGGCGCGCCGAAGGTGCCGTGGTTCTCGCCCACGAGCCCGCCGATGTCGCTGCCGGAGCCGTTGACCGTCGCTTTCGAGATGGACTGGAAGATGCTGGCCCCTACCGCCGCCTCGACGCCGACATTGTCGCCGACGAGGCCGCCGACATTGTCGACCCCCGTGACGGTCCCCGAGACGATGACGTTGCTGATCGACCCGTTCTCGTTGCGGCCGGCGAGGCCGCCGACGGTATCGCCCCCGGTGACGGAGACCCCGGTCAGCGCGAAATTCTCGACCAGCCCGCCGAAGTCGATCTGGCCGAACATGCCGACCTCGAAGCCGAGCGGATCTTTGATGGTGAGGCCGGAGATGACGTGGGCGGTGCCCCCGCTGATGCCGTTGAAGACGCCCTGGAATCCGATGTCGTCGTTGCCGATCGGCGCGAATCCCTGGCCACTGTTCCAGTTCGCAGTGCCGCTGGCATCGATGTCGTTCGCCAGTACGTAGTTGCTGTCGAGCAGCGCGGGACTCGTGCGAATACCTTGCACGCCGTAGATATCGACCAGCCGGTAGGGCGTGCCCGCCCCGTCGCCGCCAGCGAAGCGCTGGAACGTGCCGCCGTCGAGGGTGAAATCGAACGCCGAGAACGCCGGCAGCGTCGCGGTATTCTGCACCCAGTTACCGCTGACGAGATCGAAGACGCCGCCGATATTGACCGCTGCGGTGGCGCTGATCGTCTGGCCGAATCCGGCGTTCAGGGTGAGGCCGCCGGCGGTCGCGGTGATCGCCCGGTCGATCGCGATGCCGCCGTCGGCGGCCAGCGTGAGGGTGGTTGCGGCCGACCACGTCAGTGGCGCCTCGACCGAAATGTTGCCAGGCTGGGACTGGCCGCTGGTCGTCGTCACCGTGACGTTGGCCGTGGCGAGCGCATTCAGCAAGTCGGTCGCGTTCAGGACCGAATCGTCCCCGGTCGGCGTGAAGGTGCCGCCGGCGAGGTTGCCGGTGGTCGTCCCCGTGGAGATGATGACGTTGGACGGGTCGAACAGGATCGTGCCGATCGCACCCTCCGGCGCCCGGAGATCGGCCATGCCGTGATAGGCCAGCACATGGCCCGACACCTCGGCGAAGCCGCCGTCGCCGCCGAAGGCGCCGCCGCGCGCGGAAATCTTGCCCGAGAAGCTGGTCGCGCCGTCCGACCAGACGACGACGGTGCCGCCGTTGCCGACGCCGAGGCCGTCGGCGCGGATGGTGCTCGCGCGGTCGACCGTTACGGTGGTGGCGTTGGGCAACGGGCCGGCGCCATGCTCGTCGCCGCCGATCCGGACCTCGCCTCCCCCGCCGTCGATCGGAAGCGGCGGCCAGGCCAGGACCGCGGGCACGAAGCTGCCGCTGGCGTCGAGATGGGCATGGTGGAGCGCGATCTCGGCCCCGGTGACGGTAATGCTGCCGCCGGAGCCGCCGAGATGCACGCCCTGCCGGCCGCGGCGCTGTGCCAGCGGCATCACGCCGTGCTGGCGCCGCTCGGCGCTCACGTCGAGCCGGCCGCTGATGCGGACCTTGCCGCCCGCACCGCCGCCGAGCACGATCGCCCCGGGGCGCCCGGTGACCGAGCGCGCCTCGGCGAGGCCCGAGAGGTTGATCGCGTTGCGCGCGGCATCCCGTGCCGTCGCCGCCTGGATCTCGATGCGGCCGCCATTCGCGCGGAGCTGGCCCCGCTCGCGGATCAGCGCGCCCTTGCCCGCCGTGTCCGACGGCAGCGCGACCTGGAGGAAGCCGTCGCCCGAGAGGTCGAGCGTCGCCCGCTCGCCGGCGCCGAGCCCGATCTTGCCGAGCGGCACGTCGATGACGCCGTCGTTCGCGACCCGGCCGCCGATCAGCGCGGCGTAGCCGTCGGGCGCCGCGGTGATGCGGCCGGCATTGGTGACGGCGGCCGAATGGCCGTTGCCGGCGAAGCCGCGCTTGCCGGCCATGAAATCATCGTCACTGATGTCGAGCGAGGAGCCGACGAATGCCCCGGTCTGCACCACGCCCGACTTGGTGATGGCGATGCCGTTGGGGTTGACCAGGAAGACCTGGCCGTTGGCCTTGAGCTGGCCCGCGATGGTCGAGGGCGTCGCGCCGGTCACCCGGTTCAGGAGCGCCGCATCGGACGAGGGCTGGCGGATCAGCACCCGATCGCCCGCCCCGATCGAGAAGCTGTTCCAGTTGACGATGCCGCTGTCGCTCGACTGGCGGATGCGGAGCGTGTCGCCGCTCGGGTTCCCGATCGCGACCTGTCCGGCGACGACGCTGGCGCCGCCCGGCAGCTCCGCCGCGACCGCAGCCGGCGCCCCCGCCAGCGCGGTCGTCGCCATCAGCGCCGCGAGAAAATGCGTGTCGGCACGCACCATCCGCCCCTCCCACCCAGGGCGCCCCGGCAATCCAGCCACCGGATCGCTCGGACGTCTCAAGCCTACGAGCGCCGCTGGTGCGCAGACTACGAGGGCTGCGACATCGCGTCCAGATCGGGCGTCGAGAACGTCAACTTTTCACTAATGCCTGGACGGAGCTAGAAGCGCGTCGAGCTGACCAGGGTGAAGCGATTGTCGTCCGGAAGCTGGTCGCTGCGGAAGCGGCGGCCGTATTCCAGCGTCAGCGCCGCCTGCGGGAGACCCTGCACCACGACCGTGGAGCCGAGCCGCACGCCGACGCCGATCGACGAGACGCGAACCGTGCCGTGCTCCAGCGCCGACGGGTTGGCGAGGAACAGCATGCCGGTCGCGCCGAAGGCGTAGGGCACCACCTGCAGCGCCACCGCGTCGAGCGTCGCCGACCAGGGCGAGTTCAACTCAGCCCGGACCACCCAGCCGCTGTCGCCGCCGAGCGTGCCGGCGTCGAAGGTCGAAAGCTCCTGGAACGAGGCGAGGCCGATCTGCTCGGCCAGGACCAGCGGCTGCCCGAACGAGGTCTGCCCGCGGGCATAGAGGTTCATCGCCAGGTGCGGCAGCAGCGGCTGGCTGTAGTCGACCAGCGCTTCGAATTTCTGGAAGTCGGGGCTGGCGCCGGCGCGCGACAGCGGCAGCGCCGGCGTGCCGTCGCGGGCGCCGAAGGCATCGATCCCGAACGACAGGATCGCCTTGGCGAACAGCGTGCCGCCCCAGCCGGTGTGCCACGTCACGTCGCCCGACAGCCGCGCCACCCGCACGGCATCCTCCCACACCGGCAGGCTGGCGATCGGCGTCACCAGGCTGGCCGTCTCGTTCTCGACGTCGAAGGAGGCCTCGGTGCCGACGTCGAGCGTGCGCGAGCGGATCCAGGGATAGCGCAGGAGCGCGGTGACGCGGTCGAACACCGTGGCGAACTCGGGCGCGGCGGGAGCCTTCAGCGTGGCCCGCGTCTCGACCGCCTCGAGGTTGAACTTGAGCCCGTCGGTGCCGATCGGCATCCACACGCCGCCGGCGAGCGCGCCATAGCGCGGGTGGTCGGTGCCGAGGCCGCCGAGGCCGTTCTGGTCGTTGCCGGCGAGATGGCCGGTGACGCGCAGATAGGCGCTCTCGCCGAGGCCGAGCACGCTGTTGAGGTCGACCCCGACGCCCGTCGTGGTGCGGCCGAGCGCGGAGGCGAGCGTGTTGTCGGCGTCGATCATGCCGTAGGCGGGGCTGTAGGTGCCCTCGATGGTCAGGACCGTCGCCCCGGTCGCGGTCCCGCGCGACAGCGCCGAGCGGAGGCCGACGCCCGGGGTGTCGCCGGCGATCAGCAGGCGGCGCTCGATCACCCCGATGGTGAGGTGGCGCTGGCCGACCAGCGGCGCGACCACTGCCGCGACGCGGCCCCGCACCCGCTCCGGCACCCGGCTGACATCGGCGCGCTCGATGAAGCCGTCGACCACGACGATGCGGAGACTGCCGCCGTTCCGGAGCTGCTGCTGCGGCAGCACCACCCGCGCCAGCACATAGCCGGCCTGGGCATAGGCGGCTTCGAGCGCGCGCGTCGCCGCGAAGATCTCCGAGGCCGGAATGCGGCGTCCGGCGAGGCGGGCGACGAAGGCCTTGTTGGCGGCGTCGAGCTCGGGGAAGGCGCCGTCGACCGTGACCCGGCCGACGGTCACCGTCAGCCGCTCGGCGCCGGGCGGCGTCTCCAGTCCGGGCTGGCCGGAGAACACGATGGTGGCGCCGCCGCCGGGCGGCTGCGGCTCGAAGCTCCGCGGCGTGAGCTGGCTCGCGGTCTGCGCCACGGCCGCGGGCGCGCCGAGAGCGAGCGCCGCCACCGCAAGCGCCAGGGAGACGGCGCGCGGCGCCATCCAGCCGACCACGCCGCCTGCTCGCGGCGATTGCTGTCCTGCACGTATCGCCAAGAAGCGGCCCCCGCCTCCGCTATCTCCGGACGGCTCCCCCCATCCGGAACAACACATCAAATCACAAGATCAACGCGCATCGACTTGGCGTGATTTGGCAAAGTACCCTTTGCAACGGCTGCTTCGCAAGATGCGCCCCGGCTTCTGCCGCTCACTATGGCGCGAAAGCGACAGCCTCGCCCGATCCACGGATTTCGGCCGGTGCCGCTTCGCTGGACGATCGGCCGGGAAAGGCGCTATTCCAGCCCTGTCTCTCCCGGCGCAGGCCCCGCCGCGCCGAGGCGCGAGGCCGTGCCGCCTCCTCCGACAGGACCGTCCCGATGCCGCAATATCGTTCCCGCACCACCACCCACGGCCGCAACATGGCCGGCGCCCGCGGCCTGTGGCGCGCCACCGGGATGAAGGACGAGGATTTCGGCAAGCCGATCATCGCGATCGCCAACTCGTTCACCCAGTTCGTGCCCGGCCACGTCCATCTCAAGGACCTCGGCCAACTGGTCGCCCGCGAGGTCGAGCAGGCCGGCGGCGTCGCCAAGGAATTCAACACCATCGCGGTCGACGACGGCATCGCGATGGGCCATTCCGGCATGCTCTACAGCCTGCCCTCGCGCGAGCTCATCGCCGACAGCGTCGAGTACATGGCCAACGCCCATTGCGCCGACGCGCTGGTGTGCATCTCGAACTGCGACAAGATCACCCCCGGCATGCTGATGGCCGCGATGCGCCTCAACATCCCGACGGTGTTCGTCTCCGGCGGCCCGATGGAGGCGGGCAAGGTCAAGCTCCACGGCAAGTCGCAGTCGATCGACCTGATCGACGCCATGGTCGCGGCCGCCGACGACGCCGTCGCCGACGCCGACGTCGAGGTGATCGAGCGCTCGGCCTGCCCGACCTGCGGCTCCTGCTCGGGCATGTTCACCGCCAACTCGATGAACTGCCTGACCGAGGCGCTCGGCCTCGCCCTGCCCGGCAACGGCACCACGCTTGCGACCCATGCCGACCGCAAGCGCCTGTTCGTCGAGGCCGGCCACCTGATCGTCGATCTCGCCCGCCGCTACTACGAGCAGGACGACGCGACCGCGCTGCCGCGCGGCATCGCCACCTTCGCCGCCTTCGAGAACGCGATGACCCTCGACATCTCGATGGGCGGCTCGACCAACACCGTGCTCCACCTGCTGGCCGCCGCGCAGGAGGGCCAGGTGCCTTTCACCATGGCGGACATCGACCGCCTGTCGCGCAAGGTGCCGAACCTCTGCAAGGTGGCGCCGTCGATCGCCGACGTGCATCTGGAGGACGTCCACCGCGCCGGCGGCATCATGGCGATCCTGGGCGAGCTCGACCGTGCCGGGCTGATCCACGCCGACGTCGCGACCGTCCACGCGCCGACGCTCGGCGCCGCGCTCGACCATTGGGACATCGTCCGCAGCAAGAGCGAGACGGTGCAGACCTTCTACCGCGCCGCGCCGGGCGGCATCCCGACCACGGTCGCCTTCAGCCAGGAGCGCCGCTACAAGGCCCTCGACGCCGACCGCGAGAACGGCATCATCCGCGACAAGGCCCACGCCTTCTCGCAGGACGGCGGCCTCGCGGTGCTCTACGGCAACATCGCCGAGAAGGGCTGCATCGTGAAGACCGCGGGCGTCGACAAGAGCATCCTGAAATTTTCGGGGCCGGCGCGCATCTTCGAGAGCCAGGACGACGCGGTCGAGGGCATCCTCGCCGGCAAGGTGAAGGCGGGCGACGTCGTGTTGATCCGCTACGAGGGCCCGCGCGGCGGGCCGGGGATGCAGGAGATGCTGTACCCGACCAGCTACATCAAATCGAAGGGCCTCGGAAAGGTCTGCGCGCTCGTGACCGACGGGCGCTTCTCGGGCGGCACCTCGGGGCTCTCGATCGGCCATGTCTCGCCCGAGGCGGCCGAGGGCGGCGCGATCGGCCTGGTCGAGGACGGCGACACGATCGAGATCGACATCCCGAACCGCTCGATCAATCTCGCCGTCTCCGACGAGGCGCTGGCGCAGCGCCGCGCGGCGATGGAGGCCCGGGGCGCCGACGCCTGGAAGCCGCTCGGCCGCAACCGCGTGGTCTCGCAGGCGCTCCAGGCCTACGCCCTCCTCACCACCAGCGCCGACCGCGGCGCCGTCCGCGACGTGAGCCGGTTCGGCTGAGCGCCGGCCGCAGGCCTCGGCGCAAGGCGGGAGTCCAGGCCGGCTCAACGCGGCTCGCAACAGAGCGAGAGATAGGTCGGGTCGAACTCGGCCAGCCCCGCGAGACCGTCCCAGTCGAGCACGGTGACGCGATCGCCGAGCCACTCGACCAGCCGGCGCTCGCGCAGTTCCTGGACGACGCGGTTGGTGTGGACGTGCGACAGGCCGAGCGCGTCGGCGAGCTTCACCTGCGTGAGGGGCGCGCGGAAGCTGGCGCCGTCGACCAGGCCGATCTCGTTCTGGCGGACGTAGAGCTCGCAGAGGAGATGCGCGGCGTGCGCGAGCGCCGACTGGCGCCCCATCGCGGCGAGCCAGCGGCGATGGATCGCCGCGTCGATCAGCGTGCTCAGCCAGAACATGCGGGTCAGATGAGGCTGGGTCTCGCTGATCCGCTGCAGCGTCGCGTGCGGCACCTTCGCGATCCGGCACGGCGTCAGCGCGGTGATGTTGTGGTCCATCTGCTTGATGAGGAAGCAGTGGAGATCGACGAAATCGCCCGGCACGTGGATCGAGGTGATCTGGCGCTGGCCGTCCTTCAGATAGACCGAGCGAAAGGTGAAGCCCTCGAGCAGCAGGGTGCTCTCGGACGGGTGGTCGCCCTGGCAAACGATGTCGAAATCGGAGCGGACGAGACGGGCCGGCCCGACCATATCGCGGATGATCTGCTTCTCCTCCGCCGACAGGTGGTCGCGCAGCTCGAGCTTGCGGATCAGAAGCTCCGACATCGCCTCACCCTCCGCCGCGGCCTTGCCAAGTCGACGGGATGCCCGGTCATGCGTCCCCGTCAAGTTTCCCCCAAGCGATAAACATATGAGAATGCGGGAAGGGTTCCGTCGCGATTAGATCGCCGTCCGCTCTCGGCGCTCTTCGGGAGCCGAGCGCAGGAGGCGCTTCGAATGACGGAGCCCAACGAGAGGCTGGCCCTGCATGACGACGTGGCGGCGGCGATCGACGCGGTCATCGCGGCCGCGCGGCTGGATGGCGTGGTGATCGCGAGCGGTCCCGAGGCGGCGCGCCTCGCCCAACGCTTCGCCGGCACCGGGATTGCGGCCGACCAGATCTACGATCTTCTCATCCGCACCGCGCTGGCGGAGGGCATCACGATCGAATTCCGCCCGCCCAAGCCTTAGCGCGCCTCAGATCGCGGCGATCGTCTTCAGCCGGGCGCGGGGGTGGATCTCGGCCTGGCTCAAGACCGCGGTCTGGCTGCGGAAGCGCTCGACGATCGAGCGCACGAACGGGCGGATCGCGGCGGAGGTGAGCAGCACCGGCATCTCGCCCTGCCGTGCCGCATCCTCGAAGCGGTCGCGGACCAGGCCGACGAACTCCTGGAGCTTCGACGGCGCCATCGCCAGGCGGCGGTCGTCGCCCTGGCCGACGATCGAATCGGAAAAGGCCTGCTCCCAGGCCGGCGACAGCACGATCAGCGGCAAGTGCCCCTCGGGCGCGGCATATTGGGCGCAAAGCTGGCGCGCCAGCCGGCTGCGCACGTGCTCGACGATCACGACCGGGCTCCGGCTCCAGCCGACGGCTTCCGCGATGCCCTCGAGGATGGTGCCGAGGTCGCGGATCGACACCCGCTCGCCGAGGAGGAACTGCAGCACGCGCTGGATCACCGTCATCGACACCTGCGACGGCACGATGTCCTCGACCAGCTTGCCCTGCTCCTTGGGCAGCTCCTTCACCAGCTTGGACGTCTCGCCGTAGGAGAGGAGGTCGGCCATGTTGCCCTTCAGCACCTCGGTCAGATGGGTCGAGAGCACGGTCGAGGCATCGACGACGGTGTAGCCGCGCATGTTGGCCTCCTCGCGCAGCGCGGCGTCGACCCAGGTCGCCGGCAGGCCGAAGGTCGGCTCGGTGGTGTGGTGGCCGGGAAGCTGGATCTGCTGGCCGGCCGGATCCATCACCATGAACTGGCCGGGGAAGACCTGGCCGGTGCCGGCCTCGACCTCCTTGACCTTGATGACGTAGCTGTTCGGCCCGAGGTGGACGTTGTCGAGCAGCCTAACCGAGGGAACGACGAAGCCCATGTCGGCGGCGAACTGGCGGCGGAGCGCCTTGATCTGCTCGGTGAGCTGGTCGGTGCCGCCCGCCTCGCCGACCAGCGGCAGAAGCGCATAGCCGAGCTCGATCTTGAGATCGTCGAGCTTGAGGCTCTCGGCGATCGGCTCCTCGGCCTGGGCCGCCGGCGCAGCCTTCGCCGCCTCGACCGCCTTGGCCTTGGCGGCCGCAGCCCGCTGGGTGCCCTCGATCTTCCAGGCGAGGAAGCCGGCCGCGGCGGCGAGCCCGAAGAACGGGATGGCCGGAATGCCCGGCAGGAGGCCCAGGACGCTCATCACGAAGGCCGACATGCCGAGCGCCTTGGGATAGCCCGAGAGCTGGCGCATCAGCGCCTGGTCGGCGGCGCCGGAGACGCCGGCCTTCGACACCAGGAGGCCGGCCGCGGTCGAGACGATCAGGGCCGGGATCTGGGTGACGAGACCGTCGCCGACGGTGAGGAGCGTGTAGGTGTGCGCCGCCTGCGACAGGCTGAGCCCGCTCTGCACCACGCCGACCACCATGCCGGCCACGATGTTGATGACGGTGATGAGCAGGCCGGCGATGGCGTCGCCGCGAACGAATTTCGAGGCGCCGTCCATCGCGCCGAAGAAGGCGCTCTCCTGCTCCAGCGCCTTGCGCCGCGCCCGCGCGTCGTTCTCGTCGATGAGGCCGGCCGAGAGGTCGGCGTCGATCGCCATCTGCTTGCCCGGCATGGCGTCGAGGGTGAAGCGCGCCGCGACCTCGGCGATGCGCCCCGAGCCCTTGGTGATGACGACGAAGTTCACGATCACCAGGATCGAGAAGACGATGATCCCGATGACGAAATTGCCGCCCATCACGAACGAGCCGAAGGCCTCGATGACGCGGCCGGCGGCGCCGGTGCCGGTCGAGCCGTTGCCGAGGATGAGGCGGGTCGAGGCGAGGTTGAGCGACAGCCGCAGCATCGTCGCGATCAAGAGGATCGTCGGGAAGGAGGAAAATTCCAGCGGCCCCTGGATGAACAGCGTCGTCATCAGGATCAGGACCGACAGGGTGATCGAGATCGCGAGCGAGACGTCGAGGAGGAACGGCGGCAGCGGCAGGATCAGGATGACGAGGATCGCGAGCACGCCGAAGGCGAGCCCGAGATCGCCGCGCTTCAGCAGGCCCGCGATGTCGGCGGGCGAGGGGATGGCCAAGCCCCCCCTGCCCGCACTGGCGTCGCTCATGGAGTCCCCCCGGTTGTGACGCCGGGCCGGGGTTTCGGCACGCGACGGCAAGGCAGACGCGACGCGGCTCACGTCCATCGGCTTGTCCTCCGCAGGACCC
>DASZVN010000154.1:0-3938 GCA_035547055.1 Hyphomicrobiales bacterium | reverse complement strand
GTGATCACCCGCTCGACATTGCCGTCGACGGCTGGCGCGCGGCGGTCAAAGGCAATCGCGGCGATGGCGCCGGCCGTGTAGGCGCCGATCCCGGGCAGCTCGGCCAGGCCCGCGGCGGTATCGGGGAAACGACCGCCGTGCCGTTCGGCCACCGTGATGGCGCAGGCAGGGAGGTTGCGCGCGCGGGCGTAATAGCCGAGCCCGGCCCAGAGCTTCAGCACCTCGCCCTGCGGCGCCGCCGCGAGTGCCTCGATGGTCGGAAAGCGCTCGAGGAAGCGCGCGAAGTAGGGGCCGACCGCCCCGACCGTCGTCTGCTGGAGCATGATTTCCGACAGCCAGACCCGATAGGGATCGGGCCGCTCGCCCGGCCGCGCCCGCCACGGTAAGGCCCGGCGATGGCGGTCGTACCAGGCGAGCAGCGCCGCGGGGGAGGGAGCATCGGCAGTCGACGGGGAAGACGCGGCCATGGTCATGGCGAAACGGTGTAGGAGGCGGGAAGCGCTCCGGCAATCCACAGGGCGGAAGGCGCGGCACGAGTGGCCGCGACAGCGTGTATAATCTCCGCATGACCGACCCTCCGCGCCGCAGCCGCCGCCCGCGCCAGATTGCGGAGCTGATCGCGCCGTGCCTCGGCAAGGCGCTGGCGGCGCAGGGCTTCGCGGAGGCCGAGATCGTCACGCGATGGGGCGAGATTGCGGGCCCCGAGCTCGCCGCCCGCTCGCGGCCGCTGAAGCTGCAATGGCCGCGCCGGCGCGGCAAGGACGCGCCGCCCGAGCCGGGGACGCTGATCGTGCTGGTCGAGGGCGCCTTCGCGCTGGAGCTCGAGCAGCAGGCGCCCATCGTGATCGAGCGGCTCGGTCGCCTGCTGGGCTGGGGTGCCGTCGCGAAGCTGCGGCTGAAGCAGGGGCCGGTCGCCCGGCCGGCGCTGTCGCGGCGGCCGTCTGCGCCACAGATGCTCGCGCCGGCGGCCGAGGCCAGCCTCGAGAGGCACGTGGCGGGGTTTGGCGAGGAGCGCCTCGCCGAGGCCCTGAAGCGGCTCGGCCGCGGCGTGGTCGCGACGAGGTGAGCGGGCAGCTGCGATGGCGCCCCTTTCACGGCTCACCTCCCCGTGCCAAGAAGGCAGAGGCAGGGCGGGTGCATCGGGCGCCGCCTCCGCCGCCCAGAGGTTCGAGCGCATGACCGTGACCGCGACCCTGTTCCGCTCCCTGTTCGCCGCCGCCCTGCTTGCGGCCGCGGGTCTTGGCGCCGCACGGCCGGCTGCCGCTGCGGGCGACCCCGACCAGGCCGCTCTGATGCAGCCGGGGCCGCTGCCGGAGGAGACGCTGGGCAACCCCAAGGCGCCGGTCACGATCGTCGAATATGCGTCGATGACCTGCCCACATTGCGCGGCGTTCGACGAGGAAACCTTTCCGACCTTGAAGAAGGACTATATCGACACCGGAAAGGTCTATTACATCTTCCGCGAATTTCCGCTCGACAATTTCGCGACGGCCGGCTTCGTCATCGCGCGCTGCGTGCCGAAGGACCAGTATTTTGCCGTGGTCCATGCCTTCTTCAAGGAGCAACCCGAGCTGGCTGCGGCGCCCGATGCGCTCAAATGGATCGAAGACTTCGCCAAGCAGGTCGGCCTGACGCCCGAGCAAACTCAGGCCTGCTTGACGAATCAGAAGCTTCTCGACGACGTGATGGCCGTCCGCCAGAACGCGGCCGAGAAGCTCGGGGTCGATTCGACGCCGACCTTCTTCATCAATGGCAAGGTGCATCGCGGCGAGATGTCGGTGGACGAGCTGAAGGCGACCCTCGATCCGCTGTTGAAGAGCTGAGGCCGCCGGCCGGCCGCGACGGAGACCGATGAAGCTCACCCGCCTCCGCCTTGCCGGCTTCAAGACTTTCGTCGATCCCACCGAGGTGATCGTCGCCGACGGCCTGACCGGCATCGTCGGCCCGAACGGTTGCGGCAAGTCCAACCTCGTCGAGGCGCTGCGCTGGGTGATGGGCGAGAGCTCGCACCGGGCGCTGCGTGCCGCCGACATGGAAGAGGTGATCTTCGCCGGCACCACGGCGCGGCCGTCGCGGAACCATGCCGAGGTCGTGCTGGCGATCGACAACCGCGCCGGCACTGCGCCCGGCCCGTTCGCCGGCGAGGACGAGATCGAGGTGTCACGCCGGATCGAGCGCGACAAGGGCTCGACCTATCGCATCAACGGCCGCGAGGCGCGCGCCCGCGACGTCCAGCTTCTGTTCGCCGACGCGGCGAGCGGCGCGCGCTCGGCGGGCCTCGTCCACCAGGGCCAGATCGGCGAGATCATCGCCGCCAAGCCCGAGGCGCGCCGCCGCGTGCTGGAGGAGGCGGCCGGGATCGCGGGCCTCCACGCCCGCCGCCACGAGGCCGAGCTGAAGCTCGCCGCTGCCGAGCAGAACCTCGACCGGGTCGAGGACCTGGCGGCGCAGTTGCAGCAGCAGATCGACGGCCTCAAGCGCCAGGCTCGCCAGGCCACGCGCTATCGCCAGATCTCGGCCGAGATCCGCCGCCTGGAGTCGGCGCTCGCCCGCCGCGCCCATGTCGAGGCCGCCGCCGCGGCGGCCTCCGCTGGCGAAGCGACGGACCTCGCCGCGCGGGCGGTTGCCGACCGTACTGCCGACGAGCGCGCCGCCGCCCGGGCCGAGGCCGAGGCCGCCCAGGCGCTGCCGCCGCTCCGCGACGGTGCCGCGGCGGCTGCCGCGGCGCTGGAGCGGCTCCGGCGCGAGGGCCAGGAGCTCGATCGCGAGGAAGCCCGCGCCCGCAGCCGGCTGGCTGAGCTGAAGCAGCGGGCGGCCCAGCTCGAAGGCGATCTCGGTCGCGAGCAGGCGCTCGCCAGGGATGCCGCCGAGACGCTGGCCCGGCTCGCTGCCGAGGTGGACGGGCTGAGCAGGGCGGACAAGGACGCCGAGGCGGTCCGCGCCGAGGCGGCGCGCCGCCATGAGCTCGCCTCGGCAAAGGCCACGGAGGTCGAGCGTGCGCTCACCGCGGCTGCCGCGGCGCTGGCCGAGCACACCGCCCGCCGCACCGCGCTGGCACGAAATCGCGACGAGACGGCGGCCCGCTCCAGCCGCCTCGCCGAGAGCCGCCGGCGTCTCGTCGGCGAGCGGGAGACCGCCGAGCGGGCGCTGGCCGAGATCGACATCGCCGGGCTCGACGCCGCCGTCGCGGCCACCGGTGCCGCTTTGGCTGCGGCCGAGGAGGCCTTGGTTGCGGCCGAAGCCGAGGCGGCGCGCTGCCGTGCCGCGGCGGCGGCCCTGTCGGGCCCCGCGACCGAGGCCGAGGCGGCGCTCCGCCGCCGCGAGGTCGAGCGCGATACCCTGGCGAAGCTGCTGCGGCCGGCTACTGCCGGCGCCGCCGAGCCGGTCTCCGCCGCGCTTCGCGTCAGCCGCGGCTACGAGGCCGCCCTGGCGGCCGCGCTCGGGGACGATCTGGAGGCGCCGACCGATCCGGCGGCGCCGGCCCATTGGCTGGAGCTGGCCGGCGCGGATGTCGATCCTGTGCTGCCGGAAGGCGTCGAGCCGCTTGCAGCCGTCGTCAAGGCGCCGGCCGCGCTGGCGCGCCGCCTGGCCCAGGTCGGGGTCGTCGCGCGCGAAGCCGGGCCGCGCCTCCAGGGGGCGCTGAGATCGGGCCAGCGGCTGGTGTCGCGCGAGGGCGATCTATGGCGCTGGGACGGCTACACCGTGCTTGCGACCGCCGAGACCGCCGCCGCGCGCCGCCTGGTCGAGCGCGCCCGCTTGGCGGAGATCGAGGACGGGCTGGAAGCGGTTCGCGCCGCGGCGCTGGCTGCGCGGTCGCAGAGCGCCGAGGCCGAAGCGGCGGCGAAGGCGGCCGTCGAGGCCGAGCGAGCCGCCCGCGAGCGGCTTCGCCCACTGCGGCAGGAGGCCGAAGCGGCCCGGCAGCGCCACGCCGAGGCCGC
>DASZVN010000153.1:0-26223 GCA_035547055.1 Hyphomicrobiales bacterium | reverse complement strand
AGAACCCCGACAAGGTCGAGCAGGCCAAGGCCAAGCCGTCGATGCTGGGCTGGTTCGTCGGCCAGGTGATGAAGGCGACCGGCGGCAGGGCCAACCCGCAGGCGGTCAACGAACTGCTGCGCGCGAAGCTCGGGATCTGATATTCGCGAAATAGCGAATAGGGAGTAGCGAATAGGGAAGGCAACGCCCGCCCCCATCGGTCGCGAAGCCGATGCGGCGACCGAGAGGAGCCGCGACGCCTCTGAGCCCTGCAGCCATCACTACCCGCTACTCGCTATTCGCCATTCGCGCCTCACCCACGAGAGCCTCGCTTGACCACCCACGACGCCCGCGCCGCCATCGCTGCCGGCCTCGCCGCCGGCGTTGCGGATTACGAGGCCACCTATCGCCATCTCCGCGGCGACCTCGGCGAGCTGACGCTGCCCGGCCATCGGCCGATCGTCTTCACGTTCGGCAAGCCGCGCACCGCCTGGACGCGCCTGACGCGGCCGCCCATCCACTACGATGGCCTCTACGAGCCGGCGACCACCTATGTGCTGAGCCGGATCGTCGCCGACGCCAAGCCTGCCCGCGCCTTCGACCTGGGTGCGACCGGCGGCTATTTCTCGCTGGTGATGGCGAGCCACCGCGACGTCGCGACCGCGGTCGACGCCTTCGACCTGACGCCCGTCATGGCGCGGCGCTTCGAGGCCTCGCTCGCGGCCAACCCGGCGCTCGCCGACCGCTCGCTGACCTTCCACATGATGGGCGTCAGCGACCGCACGCTCGGCAGCCGCGAGGTCTGGCTGCATAAGTCGCGCCTGTTCGAAACCGAGCCACGGCCAGAGGATTACCGCGAGAGCCTGTTTCGCCGGATGAAGTACCGGCTGAGCGGCGAGCGCCACAAGGAGGGGCTCAGCCGCTTCATGCTGCCGGTCGAGAGCCTCGACGATTTCTGCGAGGCGCGCGGCATCGAGCCCGACCTCGTCAAGATGGACGTCGACGGCTACGAGGCGAAGGTGATCCCCGGCGCGATGCGCCTCCTCGCGCGCCGCCGGCCCTGGATCGTCATGGAAATCCACCGCCGGAAATTCCTGGCGCCCCACGGCGCGACCCGCGAGAGCGTGGTCAAGCCGCTGCTGGAGATGGGCTACCGCGCGCTCCTCGTCGTCGGGCGCAAGGAGCTCGGCCGCGTCGCCTGGATCCCGGTCGAGCTCGGCTCGCTCGACCGGCTCGAGACCCGCTCGACCGATCTCCTCGTGCTCTACTGAGCGCGGGCCGCGCGCGTCGCGGCCGCCGGCTTCAGCCGGATCGGGCCGCGCCGCTCGGCGGCGCGGAGCCCGCTGCCGTGGCAGGCCGGGCACAGCGCGATCACCGCGCCGCGGCCGTCGCCGCCGGCATCGTCATGGACGACGGCGGGCTTGATCACGATGGTGCCGAGTCCGTGGCAACGATCGCATGTCATGTCGACCCCTCCGCGTTGCGGGAGGGCTCCAGCGCCGTCGCGTCTGGCGACACGGGGCGCAGGCCTCCATGTCATTCCTCTTTGGTCAAGAGCTTACGACGTTCGGGGCGGGGGGCCTAGTACCCGGATGAGGTAGGCCAAAGCGCGGACGGCCTCACCGCCCGGCGACGCGGCGGTTGCGCAGCACCGCGCAGGCTCCGCCGTGGCGGCGAATGGCCGCGCACGCCTGCTCGGCCGCGCCGCGGCTCGGGGCGCCGGCGCGGACCTGGTAGAAGCTGCGCCAGCCGCGGCTGCGATCGATCGAGCGGAGGATGCTCGGCGGGTGGCCGGCGAGGAGGGGGCCGAGCCGCTTCTCGATCCGGGCATAGGCGGCGAGCAGCCGGCCGCGCGCGAAGCCGGCGGCGAGCACGATGCCCCACGGGCTGGTCGCGACGGTGGCGATGCGGCCTTCGAGCGCCGCGACCAGCGGGTTCGGCGCCCGCGTCCGCATCGCATAGAGGGTGCGGCAGTCCTGCGGGCCCCGCGGCGTCGGCGACGGCAGGGCGGCGGCGGGATGGCGGGAGGCGGCCGCCCAGTCGTCGGCGCCGGTGCCGGTGACGGCGAGCACGTAGTCCTGCGTCTCGGCCGGGAGGCTGCCGTGGCCGGCGAGCCAGTCGGCGACGCGCGCGGGCCCGGCATTGTAGGCCGCCGCGGCGAGGCCGAGATTGCCGAAACGGTCGGCGAGGTCGCGCAGGAGTTCCGCCGAGCGCGGCAGGGCCTCCACCGGATCGAACGGGTCGCCGAGCCCGCGCTCGGCGGCGGTGCCGGGCATGAACTGGGCGATGCCGAGGGCGTGCTCGCCGCTCCGCGTCGCCGGCCCGACGGCATCGGCGCGGAAGCTGCTCTCCTGCCAGATGATGCGGGTGAAGAACCCGATCGGCAGCCGGCTTGCCGTTGCCGCCGACTCGATCATCAGGCAGAGGGAATCGCCGGTGCTGCCGACGGGCGGCGGCATCGCGGCGAGGGCCGGCGGGCGCGATGCCGGCAGAGGTGGCGCGGCGGCCAGCGCCGGCGCCGACGTGGCCAGCAATGCCGCCGCGAGCGCAGCGCGGGCGGTCCGGCGCCAGGGCGCGATTTCGGGCGTTATGAGCACGACCGGGCCTTCACCTTGTCGATCCTGGCGCTCGCGACGATCTGAAGCGTGCCTCGGGCCGCGCGGGCCTGCTATGTGGAGCGGGGCCGTCGGCCGGTTTGGCCGGCCCTCCGGAGTTTTGGACGCAAGGCCGATGGACGCGATCGCGCGGGACACCAGCACGGCCCGGGGAGAGGCTATCACGCTCGCCGCGGTGCTCCTCGCGGGCGCCGTGCTGTCGTGGGCGTCGGCACGCTATCCGGCGCAGTTGCCGGGCTGGGCGCCGTGGGATTTCTCCTGGGTCGAATATCTCGGCTGCCTCCTGCCGGTCGTCTGGTACGCCCGCGGGGTGCTGCGCCTCGCGCCGGACCAGCGGCCGCCGCTGTGGCGGCAGCTTTCGTTCTGGCTCGGCATGGCCGGCATCTATGCCGTGGTCCAGACCCGCTTCAGCTATATCGCGCTCCATCTCTTCGCCGCGACGCAGACCCAGCAATTCATGCTGCACGACATCGGGCCGTTCCTGGTGGCGCTGGCGTGGCCGGGCGAGGCGCTGGCGGCGGGCATGCCCGCGGTGCTGCTCGGGCTGCTGAAGACCCGGCCGGTGCAGGCCGTGCTCGACGTGGTCCAGCAGCCCCTGATCGCGGGCGGCCTGTTCATCCTGCTCCTCGTCCTCCAGGTCGTTCCGCCGGTCGTGTTCTGGGTGATGATCGACTGGCGCTTCTACGACGCGATGAACGTGGTAATGGCGGTCGACGGCATCCTGTTCTGGTCGCTGGTGCTCGACCCGCGGCCGCGGCCGCCGGCGCGGATCTCGTTCTTCGGCCGCATGGCGCTGGCCTTCTTCGCGATGCTGCCGGTGATGCCGCTCGGCGCCTTCATCGCCTTCACCCACCTGGATCTCTACAGCTATTACGAGTTCTGCGGCCGCATCTCCTCGGCGATCACCGCGTTGCAGGATCAGCAATACGGGGGGCTGATCCTGTGGATCCCGGGCGGCTTCATGGGGCTGGCGGCGGTCATGGTCGCGCTGAACTACATGCGCCTCGCCGACGAGAGCGCGGAGCGGAGCGCGAGCCGCACGATGATCACGGTCGGCGAGCTCACGATCGATCCCAGCGCCTGGACCGGGCGCTGAGCGGCGCTGCCTGCGGCCGCGGACGGTTGCGGTCCGTTCCGGGCCGCGGCGCTTGCTGGTCCTTCGCTAACATGCGAGAAGTCCGGCCCATTCACCGTTTCGGGGCGTAGCGCAGTCTGGTAGCGCATCTGCTTTGGGAGCAGAGGGTCGCTGGTTCAAATCCGGCCGCCCCGACCACGGGATCTGCACGGACGGCGAGGCGATGACCGCGAGGATCTACAAGCCGGGGCGCAACCAGATGCAGTCGGGCCAGGCCAACACGCGGCGCTGGGTGCTCGACTACGAGCCCGAGGACCGCGAGATCGAGCCCCTGATGGGCTGGACCGCCTCGGCCGACATGAAGCAGCAGGTAAGATTGCGCTTCGACACCCGGGAGGAGGCGATCGCCTTCGCCGAGCGCGAGGGCATCACCTACCGCCTGATCGAGCCCAAGCTGCCGGAGCGGCGCCACATCGCCTATTCCGACAATTTCAAATGGGGCCGGGTCGGCCAGTGGACCCATTGAAGCCGGCTCCGTACCCCGCCTTGTCGGCCCCGTAGCTCAGCCGGATAGAGCAGCAGCCTTCTAAGCTGTTGGTCGCAGGTTCGAATCCTGCCGGGGTCGCCAGCGTCCACCGCCGCCGACCCGGAACAATTTGCCGGCGGCACGGCGGGCCCGGCAGCAATTTCCTGCCCGGCGCTTTCTGCCGGGACGGTGGCAGCGGTGCCCGTCGGGGCAAAGACGCCGCCGCCGATCGCTGCTGCCGCTCAAGAATCGCTAACCGAATCAGGGAATTGTCGGCGGCGTCGAACGTCGCCGGCGGTTCCGGCTGCCCGCTCCACGCCCGCGCCGGCCCCGCTGGCCCCGGACTTGCAGCCTCGCTGCCGGATGAGTGCGCGCCCGCGGTTGCGGCGCGCCCGGGGCGATGGAGAGAGGGGCATGGGTATCTTCGGCGCTTTGACCACGGCGGTTTCCGGCATGCAGGCGCAGTCCTATGCGCTGCAGAACATCTCGGGGAACATCGCCAACTCGCAGACGGTCGCGTTCAAGCGCACCGACACCAACTTCACCGACCTCATCCCCGACGCGCTGCCGACCCAGCAGGTGTCCGGCGCCGTCCTCGCCTCGAGCCGCGCCACCAACAACGTCCAGGGCGACATCCAGACCTCGTCGAACTCGACCTACATGGCGCTGAACGGCGACGGCTACTTCGTGGTCTCGCAGGCCACCGGCACGGTCGACGGGCAGCCGGTGTTCGGCGGCACCGACCTCTACACGCGGCGCGGCGACTTCCAGGTCGACAAGAACGGCTACTTGGTGAACGGCGCCGGCTACTACCTCAAGGCGCTCCCGGTCGATCGCGTCACCGGCAACGTCACCGGCAGCGTGCCGCAGGTGATCCAGCTCACCAACGACATCCTGCCGGCCAAGGCCAGCGGCTCGATCGAGTACGAGGGCAACCTGCCGGCGCTGCCGGCGACCGGCAACGCCGACGCGACGGTGCCGGGCAGCGAAATCTTCACCCCGGTCGGCTATGTCGGCGATCCGCGCACGGCCGACACCGCGAAGGTCGCCGCGACGGCGACCGGCTCGGGCATCACCGATCCGACCGACCTCACGACCGCCGGCCCGGTCACCGCCGGCAACACGCTGACGCTCAGCATCGGCGGCGGGACGACCGAGACCTTCACGATTGGCACCGGCACCGGCCAGATCAACTCGCTCGACGACCTCGTCAGCGCGATCACCAAGGACACCAATCTCGCCGGGCTCTCGGCGACCAACAACGGCGGCCAGCTTCAGATCAGCGCCGACAACATCAACTCGACCTTCACGATCGGCGGCACCGGCGCGACCCAGCTCGGGCTGACGGCGGGCGCGGTCTCCTCGACGATGGCGGCGAGCCCGACCGGCACCGTCGCGGCGCAGGACGAGGCCAACTTCCTCACCCAGTCGATCTCGGGCAACGCCATCACGCTCTACGACAGCCAGGGCGGCGCCAACAACGTCCAGTTCCGCTGGGCCAAGGTCAACGACGCCTCGACCGGCGGCACCGACACCTGGAACCTGTTCTACCTCTCGAACGACAACGCCACCGGCACCCAGGCCAAGTGGACCAATGTCGGCACCGATTTCACCTTCGACGGCAACGGCCAGCTCACCCCGTCGGTGTCGTCGATCACGCTGCCGAACCTCACCGTCGACGGCAACAATCTCGGCAACATCAACATGACGTTCGGCCAGGACGGGCTGACCCAGTTCGCCGACGCCAACGGCACCACCAACCTCACCACGCTCAGCCAGAACGGCTATGCCGCCGGCACGGTGACCCGGGTGTCGATCGGCAACAACGGCCGCCTGACCGCGTTCTATTCCAACGGCCAGATGGCCGACATCCTCGACATCCCGACCGTCACCTTCACCGCCGAGAACTCGCTGAAGCAGGTCGACGGCGGCGCCTATGCGGCGACCTCCGAGTCGGGCCAGCCGATCTCGGGCTCGAACGCCTCGGTGGTCGGCGGCTCGCTGGAGAACTCCAACACCGACATCTCGGACGAGTTCAGCAAGCTCATCGTCACCCAGCAGGCCTATTCGGCGAACACCCGCATCATCACCGCCGCGAACTCGATGATGCAGGACGTGCTCGACATGGTGCGCTGAGGCAGGGGCTGAGGACGGGATGCCGCCATGGGCCTGACCTCGGCGCTGGGGACCGTGCTGTCCGGGCTGCAGACCACCCAGTCCGGGCTGCAGCTCGTCGCGGCCAACGTCGCCAACGCCGACACGCCCGGCTACACCCGCAAGGACGCCCAGCTCCAGCCGATCCTCGCCGGCGGCACCGTCACCGGCGTCCGCGTCGCCGAGGTGTCGCGCACGGTCGACAGCTACGTGCAGAGCCAGCTCCGCACCGAGTCGTCGGGCCTCAGCTACGCCCAGACCAACTCGACCTACCTCAACCGGCTGGTCCAGCTCTTCGGCTCGCCGGGCGACGGCAACTCGCTCGACACGCTGGTCGGCAATCTCGGCAACGCGCTCGACCAGCTCGCGACCTCGCCGGACTCCACCGTCGCCCAGTCTGGCGTGCTGTCGAGCGCGCAGACACTGGCGCAGAGCCTGAACACGCTGTCCGCCGGGGTGCAGAGCCTCCGGGTGCAGGCCAATTCGGACCTGTCGAGCGCGGCCGACCAGGTCAACGCCACGCTCCAGGACCTCGCGAGCCTGCAGACCAAGATCGCGGGCGTCGGCACCGGCGGGACCACGTCGGCGAACCTGCTCGACCAGCAGGATGTCGACATCGACAAGCTGTCGTCGTTCCTCGACATCAAGGTCTCGGGCGGCGACGGCACCCAGCCGCTCACCATCACCACGACCAGCGGCATCCCGCTGTTCCAGGGCGGCACCGCCGCGACGCTCAGCTTCACCGGCTCGAGCAACGTGCAGGCCGCCTCGCGCTACGATCCCGATCCGTCCGCGAGCACGCTCGGCACCATCTCGATCAAGGACGCCACCGGCATCGTCAGCGATCTCCTGGGGCCGGGCGGGGTGCAGTCGGGCTCGATCAAGGCGCTGGCCGATCTCCGCGACGGCAGCCTGGTCCAGGCCCAGAACCAGCTCGACGACCTCGCCGCCGGCGTCGCGACCGCGCTCGGCTCGACGACCACGACCGACAGCGACGGCTCGGACGGCTTCAACGCCGACCTCTCGACGCTCCAGGCCGGCAACACGCTGACGGTGAACTACACCGACGGCAGCGGCGCCCAGCAGAGCATGACGTTCGTGCGGCTCGACAGCGCGGCCAGCCTGCCGGTCTCCGCCGACGCCGTGCCCGGCAAGCGCCCGGTGGTCGGGATCGACTTCTCGGGCGGCCTCGCATCGGCGGTCGCGCAGATGCAGAGCGCGCTCGGCGGCAATTTCGACCTGACGCTCACCGGCTCGAGCCTCGCCGTCGCGGCCGATCCGGCCGGCACCGCCACCGTGACCAGCCTCTCTTCGCAGGTCAGCGCCACCGCGACCCAGGGGCAGGGCAGCGCGCTGCCGTTCTTCGTCGACACCGGCGGCACGCCCTATACCGGCAGCCTCGACGGCCTCGGCGAGCGGACCGGCTACGCCACCCGGATCGCGGTGAACCCGGCGCTCCTCGCCAACCCGTCGCTCCTCGTCAAATCGACGTCCGCGACGCTGTCGGGCGACGCGACGCGGCCGGCGGCCCTGCGCGACGCGCTCGAAAACCCGGCGCAGGTCTGGAGCGCCGACACCGGCATCGGCAGTTCGGGCAGCCCGTTCTCCGGCGCGGCGACCAACTTCGCGCAGCAGATCCTGAACAAGCAGGGCGGCGCCGCGCAGAATGCCCAGAACGTCGCCGACGGCCAGCAGGTCGTCGTCACCACGCTCCAGGACGCGATGAACCAGGAGAGCGGCGTCAACATCGACCAGGAGATGGAGAAGCTGATCCAGCTCCAGACCGCCTACTCGGCCAATGCCCGGGTGGTCACTACGATCAACCAGATGCTGCAATCGCTGATGACGATGGGGATCGGATGAGCTCGATCTCGGTAACCGGCAACAACCTTTTCAGCGCCTCCTACGCGCAGACGCTGAGCCGGCTGAAAGCGACCCTCGACAGCCTCTCGACCCAGCTCGCCACGGGCCAGAAGGCGACCGACTACGCCGGCCTCGGCAGCGACCGCTCGACCGTGCTGTCGGTGCAGGACCAGCTCAACGCGCTCACCGGCTACGGCCAGAACATCTCGACCGTGCAGCTCCGCCTCAACGCCATGCAGACGGCGATCGGCGGGCTGAACCAGGTCGTCTCCGACATGAAGGCCGGGCCGCTCGACCCGAGCAATTTCCAGCTCGTCGGCAACCAGACGGTGGCGCAGGGGACGGCCTCGACCGAGCTCGCCAGCGCGGTCTCGATGCTCAACACCGACGTCGCCGGCCACTACATGTTCGGCGGCCGCGAGGTGTCCTCGCCGCCGGTGGTCTCCTCCGACGTGATGATGAACGGCTCGGGCGGGCTCGCCGGCTTCCAGCAGGTGGTCGACGAGCGCAAGGCGGCCGACCTCGGCACCGGCGGCAACGGCCGCCTGACCGTCAGCCAGCCCGACCCGGATTCGGTGGAGATTGCGGCGGACGGCTCTCCGTTCGGCTTCAAGATCGCCGCCGGCGCCGCCTCGACCTCGATCGCCGGCGCCACCGTCACGGTGAACCCGGCCGCGCCGTCCTCGGCGAGCGTCGCGCTGACGCAGCAGCCGCAGGCGGGCGACACCGTGCGCCTGACGCTGTCGATGCCGGACGGCACCACGACCGACGTCACCCTGACCGCGGTTGCCGCCGGCACCACCCCGGCCGCCGGCCAGTTCGCCATCGGCAGCAGCGTTTCGGATACGGCGGCGAACCTCGCCGGCGCGCTCGGCCAGTCGATCCAGACGGCGGCCTCGACCGACCTCGTGCCGGCCTCGGCGATGGCGGCGGCCCACGATTTCTTCGAAAGCGACCCGCCGCAGCGGGTCGACATCCCGGCCGGCGGCACGGCCGCCGACGCGACGGCGCTCCGCGACGGCAGCGCCGACACCGTCGACTGGTACCAGGGCGAGGACGATGGCTCCTCGCCGCGGGCGACGCAGTCGGCCCGGATCGACAGCAGCCTCACGGTCGGCTACGGCGCCCGCGCCGACGAGGCCGGCCCGCGCAGCATCATCGAGGGCCTCGCGGTGATGAGCGCGGTCACCTTCGGCGACGCCGGCGACGATGGCGCGACGCGCTACCAGTCGCTCGTGAACCGCGTCAGCACGGCGCTGACCGGAACCAACGACCTCGGGCCCCTGGGGCAGCTTTCGACGGATCTTTCGGCGGTGCAGCAGACGGTGTCCGACACCCAGAGCCGGCAGAGCACCTCGCAGAACATGCTGCAAGGCATCCTGTCCTCGGCCGAGGGGGCCGACACCAACGACGTCGCAACGTCGCTCCTCAGCGCCCAGACCCAGCTCCAGGCGAGCTACCAGGCCACCGCGATGCTGTCGAAGCTGTCGCTGGTGAACTATCTCGGCAGCTAGCCCGCCAACCCCGCGCCAACGGAACCAACCGCCTCCCTCCCGGTTTCCCCACGGGTGAGGGTGAGGCGATCCCTGCTCGCCTGAGCATCGGCGATCCGGCCGCACGCCCTCGTAGGCGTTTGCTCTTGGCTGCCGCAGGCGGATGGGTGATGAACATTGCCGAAGCTGCCCGACGGGCCGGGCTGACCCCCAAGGCGATCCGGTTCTACGAGGCGCAGGGCCTGCTCAGGCCGCGCCGCGCCTCGAACGGCTATCGCGCCTTCGCCGATCCGGACGTCCACACGCTGAGGTTCCTGCGCCGCGCCCGCGACCTCGGCTTCTCGGTCGAGGAATGCCGCGAGCTGCTCGCGCTCTATCACGACGGCGAGCGCGCTCCCGATCATGTCCGGGCGCTGGCCGAGGACCGCGTCCACGACCTCGATCGCCGCCTCGCCGAGCTGCAGTCGATCCGCCAGGCGCTCGCCCGGCTCGCGTGCTGGCAGGAAGGCGAGCCGCTGCCGGACTTCCCCCTGCTCGACGACGGCGACGGCGAGTTCGAGGAGCCGCGGCGCCGCCGCGCCGTGGGCAGCGCGCCGTCGCCCTGAATCAGGCGACCGCGACCAGCGTGCCCGGCAGGTCGGGCTCGCGGGCGAGGCGCACGCGGTCGCGGCCCGCCGCCTTCGCCAGGTAGAGCGCGCGGTCGGCATCGTCGAACATCTCGTCGAAGCGCGCGGGGACGCGGCTGCGGGTGGCGAGGCCGACGCTGACGGTCACGGCCGCCTTGCGGCCGTCGATCACCGCGGCCTCGCCGGCGAAGCCGCCGCGGATGCGCTCGGCGACCGCGAGCGCCTCGGCGCGGCTGATCCCGACGAGGACGGCCGCGAACTCCTCGCCGCCGAGCCGGCTGAACAGGTCGCTCGCGCGGAGCTGCCGGCGGGTGCTCTCGCTGAACAGGCGCAGCACCCGGTCGCCGAACGAGTGGCCCCAGGTGTCGTTGATCGCCTTGAACGAATCGAGGTCGAACAGGAGCAGCGCGACCGGCATCGTCGCGGCATCCTCGCGCGCGGAGATCGCCGCGATGGCTTCGGCAAAGGCGCGGCGGTTGCCGGCCCCGGTGAGCGGATCGACCCGCGCGGCGGTGCGGTCCTGCAGCTCCTCGCGCTCCTTGACCAGCGACAGCGCAAGGAAGGCGGTGCCGAGCCCCAGCACCAGCCGCTCGAACGAGGCCAGGGCGAGCCACTGATAGCCTTCGGCCAGCGCCTCGGAGGGCACCCAGCCGGTCACCGACAGGATGCCGCGCAGCGCGAACCATGCCGCGTGGGCCAGGAGCAATGCGACGATGAGCGGGCGGGAGCGCAGCCGCTCGGCGCGGCTGATCCAGATCTCGCGGGTGACCAGGAGCGTGTAGGTCACCATGACGAGCGAGAACAGCGGCACCCTGAGGTCGTAGTCGCGGGCGAAGCCCGGCACCAGCGCCACCGCCACGGCCCATGGCACGAGCGGCAGGGCGAGCGCCGGGACCGCGATGCGCCGCCCCTCGAAATAGCGCACCCCGCCCCAGGCCAGCGCCAGCGCGCCGAGGACGCCGCCGCAGGCGACGTCGATGGTCCAGAACTCGGACAGGGTGCCTCGAAGCGTGAATGCCGCGAAGGCGATGTTGCTGAGAAAGATGCTGCCGCCCCACCACGCCAGCACCGGGTTGTCGCGGTCGCGCAGCCACATCAGCACCAGCCCCAGGCCGAGCAGGGCGGCGACGAAGACCGTCACGACGAAGAGCGTCGAAAGGTCGAGCGTATGCACGAAACCCACCCCACGCGGCACGACGCCGTGGCCGAACCGTCCTTGGGACCATCCCTCGGCGCTCAGGCTAGCGAAGATGGGGTGCGGTTTGGTAAACGCCCGCGCCCTTCAAGGGGAGCTTTCGGGTACGCTGAACGAAGGCTTAAGCGGCCGTGCCGCCGTGGCGGCGGGGTCGGCCTTGGGCGCCGCAACCCCGATCGCATGCTCCCGCATGCGACCGGGTGACGGGACGGGCGGCCGATCGGAATGGAGCAACGGATATCGCCGTCACGCCTTCTCCAGCGCCTGCTCGAGGTCCCAGGCGAGGTCGTCGGGATGCTCCAGCCCGATCGAGATGCGCAGCAGGCCGTCAGAGATGCCCATCGCGGCGCGGGCCTCGGGCGAGAAGCGCTGGTGGGTGGTCGTCGCCGGATGGGTGACGATGCTCTTGGCGTCGCCGAAATTGTTGGAGATGCGGATGATCTCGAGCGCATCGGCGAAGCGGAACGCGGCCGCCTTGCCGCCCTTGACCTCGACCGCCAGCATCGAGCCGCCGGACTTCATCTGGCGCTTCGCGAGGGCGGCCTGCGGATGGTCGGCCCGGCCGGGATAGCGCAGCGCGGCGACCTTGGGATGGCCGGCGAGGAGGTCGGCCAGCGTCGCCGCGCTCGACGCCATCCGGGCGACGCGGAGGCCCAGCGTCTCGATGCTCTTGCCGAGCACCCAGGCGTTGAGCGGGCTCATCGCCGGGCCGGTGTGGCGCATGAACTGGGTCAGGTGCTCGTCGTTGAACGCGCGGCTGCACACCACCGCGCCGCCGAGGGTGCGGCCCTGGCCGTCGATGTGCTTAGTCGCCGAGTAGACCACGACGTCCGCGCCGAACTCGGAAGGCGTCTGCACCGCCGGGCTCGACATCGCGTTGTCGACGATGAGAAGGGCGCCGGCGCCGTGGGCGATGTCGGCGACCGCCCTCAGGTCGATCAGGTCGAGCGTCGGGTTGGTCGGGCTCTCCAGGAAGAACGCCTTGGTCCTGGGCGTCGCCGCCTTCTCCCACTCGCCGAGGTCGAGCCCGCTGACGAAGCTGACGCCGATGCCGAAGCGCGGCAGGAACTCCTCGAGCAGCCACAGGCACGAGCCGAACAGCCGGCGCGAGGCGACGACGTGGTCGCCGTTGCGGAGAAAGCAGAGCATCGCGGCGTTGACGGCGGCCATGCCGGAGGCGGTCGCCCGCGCCGTCTCGAGTCCTTCGAGCGCCGCGATCCGCGCCTCGAACATGGTGACGGTCGGGTTGGCGTAGCGGCTGTAGACGTAGCCCGGCTGCGTGCCGTTGAAGCGCGCCTCCGACACCGCCATGTCGGGATAGGTGAAGCCGGAGGAGAGATAGATCGCCTCGCTCATCTCGCCGAATTGCGAGCGCGGCACGGCGGTGTGGACCGAAAGCGTCTCCGGGTGGAGCGTCCGGTTCGGTTTTTTCTCGGGAGTGTCGGGCATTGGCGCACCTTGAAAAGGTCGCCGCGGCAGGACTTCGGGGGCCCCGAGCCAGGGCCCGATCCGCCTCGGCCTTTTAGCGAGTTGTTTTATGTGGCTGCAAGCCGGCCGGCTCAAATCACCACAGCTCGAACCGCCTCTAGCCCTTGAGCGGCTTGGCGTCAATCGCGGGATCGGCTAGGCATGACGGGCGGGGCGCACCTCCGTCATTGCGAGCGGAGCGAAGCAATCCAGGGGCCAGCCGGCATGGGCTTGCCCATGTTGGCCATCCTCATCTGCAAGTCGGGGCAGTCCCGACTTGCAGGCACGGCGCTCGTCGCCCCTGGATTGCTTCGTTGCTTCGCTCCTCGCAATGACGGGGAGGGAGGGGCAGGCCAATGAGCGATCGAGCGGCGAGGGGTCGCGGCCGCGGCGCGGCGCGCGAGCCGGTGCTCGCGAGCCCGCCGAGGGCCGGCATCCGCGGCCGCTCGGGCCTCCTCGCGCGCCAGCAGATCCGCACCCTGATCCGGCGCAAGATGGTGCGCTCGGCGGCCGAGATCGAGGACGGCCAGCTCCAGCCGGCGAGCCTCGATCTGCGGCTCGGCGGCAGCGCCTACCGGGTGCGCGCGAGCTTCCTGCCGGGGCCGGGGCGCCGCGTCGCCGACCAGCTCGAAGCGCTGAAATACGACCGCATCGACCTCGACCACGGCGCGGTGCTGGAGAAGGGCTGCGTCTACGTCGTCGAGCTGCAGGAGCAGCTCCATCTGCCCGACAGCATCTCGGCCTTCGCCAACCCCAAGAGCTCGACCGGGCGGATCGACGTCTTCACCCGCCTGATCGCCGACCGCAGCGAGGTGTTCGACGCCGTCCGCGGCGGCTACGAGGGGCCGATCTACGCCGAGATCTCGCCCAGGAGCTTCAGCATCCGCGTCCGCCGCGGCTCGCGCCTCAACCAGCTCCGCTTCCGCTCGCGCGGCTCGCGCCAGGCCGAGCACCGCAATGTCCGCATGTCCGACCGCGAGCTTCTGGAGCGCCACGCCGGCCGCCCGCTGGTCGACGGCGAGCCGATGATCCGCAGCGGCCTCGTCGTCCATATCGGGCTCGCCGGCGGGGAGGGCGGCCCGATCGGCTACCGCGCCCAGAGCTTCACCGACGTGGTCGACGTCGACCGGGTCGGCCGGTACGACGCTGCCGATTTCTGGGAGCCGATCCGGGCGCGGCCGGACGGGCGGCTGATCCTCGACCCGCACCAGTTCTACATCCTCGCCTCGCAGGAGCGGCTCCACATCCCCGACGACCTCGCCGCCGAGATGGTGCCGATCGACCCGACCATGGGCGAGTTCCGCGTCCACTATGCCGGCTTCTTCGACCCCGGCTTCGGCGCCTCGCCGACCGGGCCGGGCAGCCGCGCCGTGCTGGAGGTGAGGAGCCACGAGGTGCCGTTCGTCCTCGAGCACGGCCAGATCATCGGCCGGCTCGAGTTCGAGAAGCTGCCGGTGGTGCCCGACGCGCTCTACGGCGCGGTCGGCAGCTCCAACTACCAGGGCCAGGGCCTCAAGCTGTCGAAGCATTTCCGGATGGGGTAGGAGCGCCGGCTGTCATCCCGGCCGAGCCGAAGGCGAGAGCCGGGATCCGGGGCACGGCACTCCCGGATGCCGGCTAGCGGCTGCGCCGCTTACGGGATGACGGCGTCGTGGCTTGAAACGCCGCGCCGGCGGATGTTCTCGTTGCGTGGGAGCCGGTTGTCGGGGGTCCCATTGCGCTTCCCCCCGCCGAGCCGGCGACGGTTCGGCCCGCGGGCGCCGGCGATCCGGTCGGCCTCCTCCCCGGTCGTGACATTGGCATAGGCCCCGCCGGGCGCGAACGGCGCCGCCGGGCGGAACGGCCCGCGGACCCGGCCGACGTGGCTCCCCTCCGCGGGATGCGGCGCTTGTCGGGCGAAGGGGCGGGCGCTATGGAACGCCGCCCGCCCGCGATCCGTCCGCCGCGACGCGACCCCGCCGAGACCCTTTCTTCGAGGAGCGACACAACATGCGCGTCTATTACGATCGCGACGCCGATCTCAACCTCATCAAGGGCAGGAAGGTCGCCATCATCGGCTATGGCAGCCAGGGCCATGCCCACGCGCTCAACCTCCGCGACAGCGGCGTGAAGGAAATCGCCGTGGCGCTCCGCCCCGGCTCGGCCTCGGCCAAGAAGGCCGAAGGCGAGGGCCTGCCCGTCAAGTCGGTCGCCGATGCCGCCAAATGGGCCGACGTCATGATGATGCTGACGCCGGACGAGCTCCAGGCCGACATCTACCGCGACCACCTCGCTGGCAACATGAAGGAGGGCGCGGCGCTCCTCTTCGCCCACGGCCTCTCGATCCACTTCAACCTGATCGAGCCGAGGAAGGACCTCGACGTCCTGATGGTCGCGCCGAAGGGCCCCGGCCACACCGTCCGCTCCGAATATGTCCGTGGCGGCGGCGTGCCCTGCCTCGTCGCCATCGCCCAGGACGCCTCGGGCAACGCCCACGACCTCGGCCTGAGCTATGCGTCCGGCATCGGCGGCGGCCGCGCCGGCGTGATCGAGACGACGTTCCGCGAGGAGTGCGAGACCGATCTGTTCGGCGAGCAGGTGGTGCTTTGCGGCGGCCTCGTCGAGCTCATCAAGGGCGGCTTCGAGACCCTGGTCGCCGCCGGCTACGCGCCGGAGATGGCCTATTTCGAGTGCCTGCACGAGGTGAAGCTGATCGTCGACCTCATCTACGAGGGCGGCATCGCCAACATGAACTACTCGATCTCGAACACCGCCGAGTACGGCGAGTACGTGTCGGGCCCCCGCATCATCGACGAGCGGGTCAAGGCCGAGATGAAGCGGGTCCTGGGCGACATCCAGTCCGGCCGCTTCACCCGCGACTGGATGCTGGAGAACAAGGTCAACCAGACCTCGTTCAAGGCGACCCGCGCCAAGCTCGCCCAGCACCCGATCGAGGAGGTCGGCGAGCGCCTGCGCGGCATGATGCCCTGGATCGGCAAGAACAAGCTGGTCGACCGCGCCAAGAACTGACGGGGCCTGCTCCATCGTCATTGCGAGGAGGCGAGGCCGACGAAGCAATCCACGGGCCACGAGCGCGGTGTCTGCTGCCCCTGGATTGCTTCGCTTCGCTCGCAATGACGGCCTGTCGTCCACGTCGCGCCGGATCCGGGTGTCGGTCCACCTCTCCCCCGCTTGCGGGGAGAGGTCGAGTCGCCTGCGGAACAGGCGATCCGGGTGAGGGGGCCTCTCAGGAGGCGCCTCATCCTGCGCCGCCCCTCACTCTCACCCCGCAAGCGGGGAGAGGGAAAGGGCACTGGCGCCGCGAACTATTCAGCTTCGTAGGGTGGGCATCGGCATCGCCGATGCCCACGTCGAACGTTGCACGTGGGCACGCTGGGCGTGCCCACCCTACGGTTCGGGGGCCTCACACCACGAGAAAGTCCGCCGCGGTCACGACGGCGTGGGCGTGGTTGTCGATCGTCGCGAACTGGACCGCGGCGTGGCTGCCATTGCCGTCGACGTCGTAGAGGAGCGCGCCGGTCGTGGTGTCGTAGATGATGTGCTGGTCCGCCATGGTGGCTTGGCCGTCGGCGTTGGCGACGAAATCGGTGGCGGCGAGATGGCCCGCCGCCAGGGCGCCGAAGTCGGCCTTGGCGAGCTCGATCGTGTCCGGCTGATGGGCGAAGTCGGTGATGTGGTCGGCGTTCGCGGCGATCACCCGGCTGTCGAACACGAAGGTGTCGTGGCCGCCGCCGCCGGTGAGCGTGTCGCTGCCGGCGCCGCCGTCGAGCACGTCGTTGCCGCCGCCGCCCGCGAGGTGGTTGGCGCCGGCATTGCCGGTGATGTGGTTGGCAAGCGTGTTGCCGGTGCCGTCGATCGCGGCGCGGCCGGTGAGCGTCAGGTTCTCGACATGGGCGCCGAGGGTGAAGCTGACCGAGCTCTTGACGAGATCGGTGCCGCCGGCCTTGCCGGCGACCTCGGTCACGGTGTCGTTGGCGTCGTTGACGACATAGGTGTCGTTGCCGGTGCCGCCGGCCATGCTGTCGGCGCCGGCGCCACCGTTCAGGACGTCGTCGCCGCTGCCGCCCGCGAGATGGTCGTCGCCGCCGCCGCCCGAGAGGGTGTCGTCGCCGGCGCCACCCGAAAGCGCGTTGGCGGCGCTGCTGCCGAGGAGCACGTCGTCGTGGGCCGAGCCGGTGGCGCTCGTGACGCCCGCGAAGAAATCGGTCGCGGCGTGGTCGATCGCCTTCGCGGTGTGCGGGACCGCGGCGCCGGCGGCGGCGACATCGGCCTCCTGGTGAACGAGATCGACGCCGACCGCGCCCGCGGCATGGCTGTAGTTGACGGTGTGGGTGAGGGCGAGGTCGCCGTTGGCGTCGACCGCGAACTCCGACGCTGCATAGCGCCCGGCGAACCGGAGAGTCTCGGTATCGCCCGATGAATCGCTCAGGGTCAGCACGCCGCCCGAGGCAGTGCCGGCGTAGCTCAGCGTCGCATCGGCGAGGACGCCGGCAACGGCGTCGCCGACTTGAAAGCCGGAGATCGTGCCGTGAAAGGCGGCGGCGTCATCGAGCTGAAGCGTGCCGCCAAGGCCCTGGAACGAAACCGCCTGGCCGCGGCCCACGGCGGCGCCGAACGCGACCGTCCCGCCGCCCGCGATCACGACGCGCCCGCTGCCCGTCACCGCGTCATCGATGGTCAACGTACCGCCTTTGGCCTCCAGGAGCCCGGCGTTGCCGAACGCGCCGGTCGCGCCGGAGATCGAGATGTGCCGGCCGGCGCCCCGAACCTCGATGATGCCGCCGGCAGCCTGGCCCAAAGTCGCAGCGGCGATCGTCATCCCCGCCGCCCCGGTGTCCTCGATCAGGCCGGCATTGTGCAGCGCCTGGACGTCGATCTGCAGATAGTCGGAGCCGTCGGTCGCGTCGCCGGTCGCTTCGATGACCCCGTGGGCCTGGTTGTCGATGTCGAGAAGGTTGTCGTTGCCGGAAGCCACACCGATCTCGCCGGCACCCGAAATCGTGTTATCGAGATTGTGCAGCGTCGCCACGATGTTCGGATCGTAGCCGTCGATCCCGTCGTAATAATAATAGCTCGCCTGCTGCAACAAGACCTTCCCGCCGCCGTCGAGCGTCACGTCCTGGTCGGCAATCTGCATTCCATGGATGATCGTGCCGGTATTGTGGATCGTGCCTTTGAGGGCGAGGCCGGCGGTGACGTCGATCTCGGCGCTGATCGTGACGGCACCTGCCGCGGTGCTGCCGTCGAGCGTGCTGGTGAAGAAGCTGCTGTTCGGCACCGAGAAGGCGAAGCTGCCGCCGTTCGCGCTCGCGAGGGTGCCGCCTTCGATCGTGGTGCCTTGCAGATAGACGATGGCGCCGCTGCCGTCGGCCTTGATGGTTCCTCCGCCCGATTGCTCGATCACATTGCCCGACAGCACCAGCCCCGCCGCGCCGGTGTCCTCGATCAGCCCGGCGTTGGTCACCGCCGCCTCGATGTCCAATGCCTCGGAGCCGTCGGTCGCGGTGCCGTCGGCGTCGATGACGCCCTTGGTCTGGTTGTCGATGGTCAGGCTGAGCCCGTGTCCGCCGTTGCCGTAGTCCCCGCCGATCGAAGCGCCGGCACCGCTAATCGTATTGTCGACGTTATGCAGCGTTGCGGTGGTGCTTGCATCGAAACCGTTGAGTCCTGAGGTGTAGTAGGCGCGCGTCAGCACGATCTGTCCGCCACCGTCGAGCGTCACGTCCGGGTCGGCGATCTGGACGACGGACCCGCCTTCGACGGTGATGGTCCCCGAATTGTGGATGGCGCCCTTCAGCGCGAGCGTTTCGGTGTCGTCGATGTCGGCGCTGGTCGTGACGGCGCCTGCCGCGGTGCTGCCGTCGAGCGTGCTCGTGAAGAAGCTGCTGTTCGGCGCCGAGAAGGCGAAGCCGCCGCCGTTCGCGCTCGCGAGGGTGCCGCCTTCGATCGTGGTGCCTTGCAGATAGACGATGGCGTTGCTGCCGTCGGCCTTGATGGTCCCCCCGCCCGATTGCTCGATCACATTGCCCGACAGCACCAGCCCCGCCGCGCCGGTGTCCTCGATCAGCCCGGCATTGGTGATCGGTGTGTTCAGCGTCAGCGCGCCGTAGCTCTGGTCGGCGTCGACGATGCCGCCGGCCTCGTTGTCGAAATCGAGCAGGTTTGACGACGGCGCGCTCGAATCGCCGCCGGTGCCGATCAGGCCCGCGCCCGAGAAAACGTTGTCGACATTGTGGAGCGTGGTCGCGGTGGTCGTGCTGAACCCGGCGATCTGGCTGGGGTAGTCGCCGTTGTCGACCAGTATGACCTTGCCGCCGCCCGAAAACGTGGCACCAGCCGCGTCGATCGCCAACTCCGCGTTATGGCCGCCGGAGAACAGTTCGAAGGTGCCGTGGTTGACCAGACTGCCTTTGACCGTGACCCCGCCGCCTTCGCCGTTCCCGACCTGAAAGGTCCCGCCCGCTTGGATGGTGACGGGATGATCGGCGCTGCCGTCCAGCATGTTGGCGCCATAGGACCCGATCCCGGGAGGAACGGCCGCTTCGACGATTCCGCCGTCGGAGCCGGTGATCGAGCCGCCGACGATGTCGACGCCGTTCAGCGTGACCAGCGAGCCGGCGCCATAGGCGCCGAGCTGGCCGTTCATGGTCTGCGTGATCAGAGTGCCGATGACATTGAGCGTGGCGCCGCCGGTGGCTTCGACCAGGCCGCCATTGGTCAGGCCGCCGCCGGGGCCGTTGTTGAGATGAACGGTGAGGCCATAGGTAGTGTCGGTCGCGTCGATGAGGCCGTAATTGTTCACGACCAGCGTATTGGCCGGGTCATATTGAAAGTTGCCTTGCGCGGCGATCTGGCCGCCGCCTTCGATCGTGCTGTCATTCGTCAGGACGCCGATATTCGGGTTGTCAGGGTCCGCATCGGGGGCGCCGGTGATGTAGGCGCCAAAGCCGTTGTTGCCGCCGCCGGCCATCGTGACCGTGCCGGTGCCCTGCAGCGTTACGTTGCCGGTGATGCCGAGATAGGCACCGGCGGCAAGCGACATGACGGCGTCGTTCTGAATGGTGCCGCCGACAACCTGCCCGTTCTCGACGACCGCCTGGCCGAAATTGAGCTCGCCCGAATTGATCGAGAAGCCGCCTTCGTTGGTAAGGGCCGAGCGAATCCGGACGGCGCTGGTGTTGTCTGCCAGCACCATGCCGGAATCGATCGTGAGTGAATTAACGTCCACGGCCTGGTCGGTATGCGCGTATTCCGGCGCGCCGATCACGACGCTGGCGATCGGGCCTCCCGTCTGGAGCTCGACGTCGTCGGCGGATGTCGGCACGGCTCGAGAAGCCGCATCGCCCGGCCCGCTGCCCCAGTTGGTATTGACGATCGTCTGATCGTTCTCGCCTGCGGGGGTCTCGACGGTCGTCGCCGTCCAGTCGTCGCCGGTCGTTCCAGAGAAATAATAGTGGGCCATGGTGTTCAATGCTCCAGCGTGCGACGGGCGAACTCAAGTGTGCAGGCTGCGCGCTTCTGCCGACGAAAAGGCGAAGACGCCGTCCTTGGCACGGCATCCGCGCCGATCATTCCTGCCCAATCGCTCGAACCGGCGGCGCGTGTGAAACTCGCCATCTTTCCTCTCCTCTGCGCCCAGCCCGCGCGCGTCCTCCCGGGGCGCGCCGCGCCGCCGGCGGTGTGTCGCACTGTGGTATGCTTGCTTGAGAAGCGGCTGGCGCATGGCCGCTCAAACGGGCGCGGAATGGCTTGCGGAAAGCGACGCCGGCCCAACCGGCCGGACCACCGACGAAGCACATCGCCACGCTGCCGGCCCCGACTTGGCCGAGCCGGCGCACGCATCATCACCCCTCGGACGATGCCGATCTTCCGGCCCGGTTTGCCGTCCGGCGCGGCATGCGCCCGCCGGACGGTTTGAAGGCTAACAAACCGTTGCCGGCCATGCCAAGCAAAAAGCGAGAAAGCGGTGAATTTCCGTAGAAATTGCAGTGCGCTGAAAGCTCTCTGCCGACGGCATGGCCGCTCGCGACCGACAGCGGCTGGTTCCTTCCCGGCGCAGCGGAGAAGCGGGAGTATGATGGGAGGGGCATGCGGCGCCGGAGGTACGGAAAGCCCCTCGGGCTCGCGAAGCTCGCCATCTCTCCGCACCCAGGTCGAGCCTGCTCGACCTGCGATTCCTGATGGCGAACTGCGAACACGCGAGTTCGCGTCGGGGAGGACCTGCTGGGCCTCAGCGCTTCGAGAACTGGAAGCTGCGGCGGGCCTTGCGGCGGCCGTATTTCTTGCGCTCGACCACGCGGCTGTCGCGGGTCAGGAAGCCTTCCTTCTTGAGCGCGGCGCGGAGCTCCGGCTCGTAGTGGGTCAGCGCCTTGGCGAGGCCGTGGCGCACCGCGCCGGCCTGGCCCGACAGGCCGCCGCCGGTGACGGTGACGCGGATGTCGTACTGGCCCTGGCGGTTCGCGACCGAGAGCGGCTGCTGCAGGATCATGCGCAGCACCGGGCGGGCGAAATAGACCTCGACCGGGCGGTCGTTCACGGTGATGCGGCCGGGGCCGGGCTTCAGCCAGACGCGGGCGACCGCGTCCTTGCGCTTGCCGGTGGCGTAGGCGCGGCCCTGGGCGTCGATCTTCTGCTCGTAGACCCGGGCCTCGGGCGCGGAGGATGGGGCCTGCCCCATCGCCTCGCCGAGCTCCTCGAGCGACTGGATGTTGTCGGCCATGGTCAGGCGCTCCGGGCGTTCTTGCGGTTCAGGGCGGCGACGTCGAGCGCCTCGGGCTGCTGCGCCGCGTGGGGATGCTCGGCGCCGGCGTAGACGCGGAGGTTGGAGAGCTGGCGGCGGCCGAGCGGGCCGCGCGGCAGCATGCGCTCCACCGCCTTCTCGACCACCCGGCCGGGAAAGCGGCCGTCGAGGATCTGCGCCGCCTTGCGCTCCTTGATGCCGCCCGGATAGCCGGTGTGCCAGTAATAGGTCTTGTCGTCGCGCTTGCGCCCGGTCAGCACGACCTTCTCGGCGTTGATGACGATGACGTTGTCGCCGCAGTCGACATGGGGGGTGAAGGTCGGCTTGTGCTTGCCGCGAAGGCGCATGGCCACGAGCGACGCCAGCCGGCCGACGACGAGGCCGTCGGCGTCGATCACCACCCATTTCTTCTCGACCTCGGCGGGCTTGGCCGAATAGGTCTTCATGACGGGGTTCCTGGAACGGGAGCGTCCCCTCCGAGGGGGACACGCGGCGCGCATGTACAGGACCCGCCGGCAGGCGTCAACCGCAGGACGGGTTCGGAACGCCAAGAAAATCAGGCCATTCCTGAAGCGGTATGATAATACCATAAGATGGTGCGGAGGTGGGACAGGCTGCGCGCTCCCGCTCGTGCGCCGGACCGGGTAGAGTGGCCGCCGAACCGATTCAAACCGCCGCGCCGCGGGGGCTCGCCATGTCTGCCGCCGTCCTTCGCCAGATTCTGCCGTTCGTGGGCGTCCTCGCGTTCGCCGCTGCCGCGGCGGCCGCCCCGGCGCCCGGGGCCGGCGGCGCCGACGTCAAGGCGCCGCCCGCCGCTGCCGCCCCGGCGAAGGGCGGCGTCGCCATGCCCGCAGCGGCCAACCTGCAGCCGGTCCAGGTGCTGCTGACGCCCGACCTCGTCGAGCGCTTCATCCAGAGCTACCCGGAGCTCGAGGCGCTGTCCGACCAGCTCGACCAGCGCCACCCGGCCGCCGCGTCGGGCAGCGACGAGGAGGAGGAGGGGCCGGAGTATCTTCTCGCCGACCACCTGTCCGATCCCGAGGACGCTGCCGCGATCGACAAGCTCCTCGCCAAGCACGGCTTCTCCTCCTATGTCGAGTGGGCCAACGTCGCCCATTCGGTGTCGATCGCGGCCGATGCCGCCGACAGCCCGCCGAACGACCTCGACACACAGAAGAAGCAGGCGCTGGCCGAGCTCGAAGCCGACAAGTCGATGAACGCCGACGAGAAGGCGGCGCAGCGCGAGGAGATCGAGAACCAGTTCGCCGCGCTGACCGAGTTCGTGCCGCTGCCCGGCAACGTCGCGGTGGTGAAGCCGTTCCTGTCGCGCATCCGCGCCCTCGACACGGATTCCGGCGATTGAGCGCGGCGGATCTTGTCATCCCGGATGCGCGAAGCGGGATCCGGGTTCGAGCACCGCGCCCCGGTTCTGGATCCCGGCTCTCCGCTTCGCTTCGGCCGGGATGACGGCAGGGACCGGCCCCCGCTGCGCCAGACGGAGGTGGAGAACGAGAATGGATCACGACCGCTACGACGATTCCTATCTCCGCGGCATCCTGCAATCGGTCCGCGCCATCGCCGTCGTCGGGGCGAGCCCGAATCCGGAGCGGCCGTCGAACGAGGTGCTCGGCTTCCTCGGCCGCCAGGGCTACCGCATCTTTCCGATCAATCCCGGTAATGCCGGCGGGGAGATCCACGGCCATCGCGTCTATGCCACCCTGGCCGACGTGCCCGAGCCGGTCGACATGGTCGATGTGTTCCGCAATTCCGACGCTGCGGCTGCCGTCGTCGACGAGGCGCTGCGGCTCAGCCCGCTGCCCAAGGCGATCTGGATGCAGCTCGGCGTCCGCAACGACGCGGCTGCCGCGAGGGCCGAGGCCGCGGGCGTCCGGGTGGTGATGAACCGCTGTCCCAAGATCGAGATCGCGCGGCTCGGGCTCTCGCGTCGCGTCTGAGGCCGGAGGAGGGCATGGACGACAACGGGCTCGTCACCGTCCGCAGCGCAGTCTCGGTGCGGGAGACCGTCGATCGCATCGTCGCGACCGTCTCGGCGCACGGCCTCATCGTGTTCGCCCGCATCGACCACGGCGACGGCGCAGCGCGGGCCGGCCTGGCGCTCCGCCCGACCGAGCTCGTGATCTTCGGCCATCCCCGCGGCGGCACGCCCCTGATGCAGGACAGCCAGACCGCCGGCCTCGACCTGCCGATCCGCGCCCTGGCCTGGGAGGACGCCGACGGGGCGGTGTGGCTGACCTATGAGAGGCCGGCCTGGCTCGCCGCCCGGCATGGCCTCGGCGCCGCGAGCGCCGCCGCCGTCGAGGCGATCGCGGCCGGGCTCGACATGGTCGCGAAGGCGGCGACGGCGACCTGATATCGCCGCGGCGCCGCATCGCCCTATGTCCGTCGCAGGATGGAGGGACCGACGCCTTGAGGGACAGCGCCATCGCGCCGCGGGACGCGATCGTCGAGACCGACCTGCCGGCGCGGCTCGACCGGCTGCCCTGGGCACGATTCCACACCCTCGTCGTGGTCGCGCTCGGCATCACCTGGGTGCTCGACGGGCTCGAGGTGACGCTGGCCGGCGCGGTCGCGGGCACGCTCAAGGAGCCCGGCACGCTGGGCCTTTCCGACAGCGAGATCGGCCTCGCCGGCAGCGCCTATATCGCCGGCGCCGTCCTCGGCGCGCTGTTCTTCGGCTGGCTGACGGACCGGCTCGGCCGGCGCAAGCTGTTCTTCGTCACGCTCGCGCTCTATCTCGCCGCCACGCTCGCCACCGCCGCCTCCTGGAGCGTCTGGAGCTTCATCCTCTTCCGCTTCGTCACCGGCATGGGGATCGGCGGCGAGTACACCGCGATCAACTCGACCATCCAGGAGCTGGTGCCGGCGCGGGTGCGCGGCTGGACCGACCTCGTCATCAACGGCAGCTTCTGGGTCGGCGCCGCCGTCGGGGCAGGCGGCTCGATCGTGCTGCTCGACCCCCGTCTCGTCGCGGTCGATCTCGGCTGGCGCCTCTGCTTCTTCATCGGTGCGGCGCTCGGCGCCGTCATCTTCTTCATGCGGCTGTGGCTTCCCGAGAGCCCGCGCTGGCTGATGACCCACGGCGAGGCCGAGGCGGCCGCCGCGGTGGTCGCCGGCATCGAGCGGCGCGTCGCCGCTGCGGGGCATGTCCTGCCGCTGCCCGCGGGCCGCGCCATGCGGCTCCGCAGCCGCGACCACACCCCGCTCGGCGAGGTGTTCCGCACGCTGTTCGTCACCTATCGCCGCCGGGCGCTGGTCGGCCTCGCGCTGATGGCCGCGCAGGCCTTCTTCTACAATGCGATCTTCTTCACCTATGCTCTTGTCCTGACGGACTTCTACGGCATTCCCGCTGCCCATGTCGGCTGGTACCTGCTGCCGTTCGCGGCGGGCAATTTCTTCGGCCCGCTGCTGCTCGGCCGGCTGTTCGACACGCTCGGCCGCCGCACCATGATCGCCGCGACCTACGCGCTCTCGGGCGTGCTCCTCGCCGGGTCGGGCGCGCTGTTCGCCGCCGGCGTGCTCGACGTCGTCGGCCAGACCGCGGCGTGGATGGTGATCTTCTTCTTCGCCTCGGCGGCGGCGAGCGCGGCTTATCTCACCGTGTCGGAGAATTTTCCGCTGGAGATGCGCGCGCTCGCGATTGCGGTGTTCTACGCGATCGGCACCGGGCTCGGCGGCATCGCCGGGCCGCTGCTGTTCGGCCACCTCATCCAGAGCGGCTCGCGGACGAGCGTCTACGGCGGCTATCTCGTCGGCGCGGTCCTGATGGTCCTCGCCGCGGCGGTCGCCGCGATCTGGGCGTTCCCGGCCGAGCGCAAGTCGTTGGAGGAGATCGCGCGGCCGCTGACGGCGGTGGAAGAAGAGCGCGAGTAGGGAATAGGGAATAGGGAGGAATGTAGGAACGAGGAATAGCGGCGGCGGGGTTCTATTCGCTATTCGCGTCTTCCCTAGTGCACCCCCTCCAGCGCGGCCTTGGCGGCCGGCGAGCCGAGCTCCTGCGCCTTCTCGTACCAGCGTCGCGCCTCGGCCGGATCGACCGCGGCGCCCTTGACGTGCCAGACCTTGAGCACGCGCGGATCGTAGGTCTTGGCGAGGATGGTGGCGGCGTGGCTGTCGCCGGCGGCGGCCGCGCGCTTCAGGAGGTCGCGGCCTTCGGCGAGCTGGCCCTTGGCGATCAGGCGGCGCGCCTCGCGGACGAGGGCGCCGGGGTTGCTCTGCGGTGCCGCCGGGGCTGGTGCGGCGGCGGCCGGGGCAGGGGCCGGCGCAGCCGGCTCGGCCAGCGCCATCGGCCGCGGCGCCGGGAGCGGGCTTGGCGCCGACGCGGCGGGCACCTTGGCGGCGTCGGGCGCGAACACCGGCACGGCATGGACGGTCGCGATCAGCGCCGGGTTGGTCGGCGCCGCAGGCTCGGGCGCGAATGCGAGGGCGCGATCGGCCGGCGGCGTTGCGGCGGCGGCCGGCGGCGGCGCTGC
>DASZVN010000152.1:0-4224 GCA_035547055.1 Hyphomicrobiales bacterium | reverse complement strand
CTGTGGATTGCCGGAGCGCTTCCCGCCTCCTACACCGTTTCGCCATGACCATGGCCGCGTCTTCCCCGTCGACTGCCGATGCTCCCTCCCCCGCGGCGCTGCTCGCCTGGTACGACCGCCATCGCCGAACGCTGCCGTGGCGGGCGCGGCCGGGCGAGCGGCCCGATCCCTACCGGGTCTGGCTGTCGGAAATCATGCTCCAGCAGACGACGGTCGGGGCGGTCGGCCCCTACTTCGCGCGCTTCCTCGAGCGCTTTCCGACCGTCGAGGTGCTCGCGGCGGCACCGCAGGGCGAGGTGCTGAAGCTCTGGGCCGGGCTCGGCTATTACGCCCGTGCGCGCAACCTCCATGCCTGCGCCATCACGGTGGCCGAACGGCACGGCGGCCATTTCCCCGATACCGCCGCGGGCCTGGCCGAGTTGCCCGGGATCGGCGCCTACACGGCCGGCGCCATCGCCGCGATTGCCTTTGACCGCCGCGCGCCAGCCGTCGACGGCAATGTCGAGCGGGTGATCACCCGGCTCGCCGCCATCGAAACGCCCCTGCCGGCGGCCAAGCCGCTGGTCCGCGCCCGCGTGGAGGCGCTGGTGCCAGCGCAGCGGGCGGGCGATTTCGCCCAGGCGCTGATGGACCTCGGCGCCATGATCTGCACGCCGAAGCGGCCGGCCTGCGCGCTCTGCCCGTGGAACGCGCCGTGCCGCGCATATGCCCGCGGCGACGCCGAGAGCTTTCCGCGCAAGGCAACGAAGGCCGAGCGGCCGCTTCGCCGCGGCGCGGCCTTCGTGGCGGTGCGGGCCGATGGTGCCCTTCTCGTGCGGGCTCGTCCGGCGAAGGGCCTGCTCGGAGGCATGACGGAAGTGCCGACCACCGCCTGGCTCGCCGACTTCGCCGAGGAGACCGCACTGGACGACGCCCCTGCCCTGCGCAGCCTCGCCGGCGTTCCGCTGGCGCTCGACTGGCACCGGCTGCCGGGCACGGTCGCCCACACCTTCACCCATTTCCCGCTGGAGCTCACGGTCCACCGCGCCGAGGCCCCCGCCGACGCGACGGCGGAGCCGCCGGCTCACTTCATCGGCGCCGACGAGATCGCCGGCGCGGCCTTCCCAACCCTCTTCCGCAAGGTGCTGGCACACGCCGGAATCGCACCCAGGCGGACGCCGGTCAGGCGGCGCTGATCTCCGCGCGGATCGCGCTTCTCAGCGCGTCGATCGGCTGGCGGCCGCGCGGCGTGTCGACATGCCAGAAGGTCCAGCCGTTGCAGGCAGCCGCCGATTGCGCCAGGGCGCCGATCTTGTGGATCGAGCCCACCACGTTGTCGAGCATCAGCGTGCCGTCGGCGCGAACCACGGCCCAGGCGTCGCCGCGCGGGCTCGTAAGCACGCTGCCGGGCGCGACCAGCCCGCGCTCGACCACGGCCGAGAAGGCCACGCGCGGCTGCTCGCGCTTCGCCGGCGCGGCGGCTACCGAAGCGGCAGGCAATGCCGCTTCGGCGGCGATGCGCGCTTCGGCGGCGGCAGCATAGTCGGGGTCACGCTCGATGCCGAGGAAGCGGCGGCCGAGCCGCTTCGCGACCGCGCCGGTGGTGCCCGAGCCGGCGAACGGGTCGAGCACGAGATCGCCGGGCCGCGAGGACGCCAGCAGCACGCGATGGAGCAGCGCCTCCGGCTTCTGCGTCGGGTGGAGCTTGCGCCCCTGCCCGTCCTTCAGCCGCTCGGCCCCGGTGCAGATCGGCAGGAACCAGTCCGAGCGCGGCTGGAGGTCCTCGTTGCCGGCCTTCAGCGCCTCGTAGTTGAAGACGTAGCGCGCCTCGGCCGAGCGCGCAGCCCAGATCATGGTCTCGTGGGCGTTGGTGAAGCGGCGGCCGCGGAAGTTCGGCATCGGGTTGGCCTTGCGCCACACCACATCGTTCAGGATCCAGAACCCGAGGTCCTGCAGCAGCGCGCCGACGCGAAAGATGTTGTGGTAGGAGCCGATCACCCAGAGCGCGGCATCGGGCTTCATCACCCTGCGGACGGCGAGGAGCCAGGCCCGGGTGAAGGCGTCGTAGGCCTCGAAGCTGGCGAAGCGGTCCCAGTCGTCGTCGACGGCGTCGACCAGGCTCTGGTCGGGCCGGTGCAGCGCCCGCTGGAGCTGGAGGTTGTAGGGCGGATCGGCGAAGACGAGATCGATCGAGCCGGCCGGAAGCTTCGACAGCTCGGCAACGCAATCGCCGACGACGACGCGGGCGTCGGCGGACTGCGGCTCCATCCGGGGCGCGGTCGCCTGCGCTCCGGTACGCTGGGACATCGGCATGAAGGGCGGGCTCTCGACGCGGGACCGATGCGCCAAGGGTCGGGCGATAACCTTAAGCCGCCGCGAAGAAACAGGGTTAGCGGAGCGTTAGCAGGGTGGGCATCGAGCCGATGCCCAGGACGTGGGCACGCCTTGCTTGCCTACCCTACGAGGCCACGACGCCTCAGTACGCTTCCTCGAAGAACACCGGGTCAACCGAGCGGCACCAGGGGCCGCGGTAGCGGTCGATCAGGTCTTCGGCGTGGGTGCGGCCGGACTCGACGAGCCGGTCGAGGGTCGCGAGGAAGATGGTCTCGTCGTCGCCGAGGTCGTTCAGGCGCCCGCGGCGCTCCAGGCCGTCGCGGGCGAGCGCGAGCACATCGCGCGCGACGTCGCGGACCGAGCGGTTGCGGATCGCGGCGGAGAGGCCGAAGCGCGGGACCTCGTCGCGAAGCGTCTGGCGCTCCTCGGCGGTCCAGCCCTTCACCATCTGCCAGGCGGCATCGAGGCTGGCCTCGTCGTAGAGCAGGCCGACCCACAGCGCCGGCAGCGCGCAGATGCGACTGGTGCGGCCGGCGTCGGCGCCGCGCATCTCAAGGTAGCGCTTCAGCCGTACCTCGGGGAAGATCGTCGAGAGGTGGTTGGCCCAGTCCGACACGGTCGCGGTCTCGCCAGGAAGCTGGGCGAGGCGCCCGGCCATGAGGTCGCGGAACGAGGCGCCGGCGACGTCGTGATAGACCTCGCCGCGCTTGACGAAATACATCGGCACGTCGAGCGCGTAGTCGACGTAGCGCTCGAAGCCCATGCCCGGCTCGAAGGCGAAGGGCAGCATTCCGGCACGCTGGTTGTCGGTGTCGCGCCAGATCTCGGAGCGCATCGAGAGGAAGCCGTTGAGCTTGCCCTCGGTGAAGGGCGAGTTGGCAAAGAGCGCGGTCGCGACCGGCTGCAGCGCCAGCGAAACGCGGAGCTTCTTCACCATGTCGACTTCGGAGGAGTAGTCGAGGTTCACCTGCACCGTCGCGGTCCGGTACATCATGTCGAGACCGCGGGTGCCGACCTTCGGCATGTAGCGCGTCATGATGCGGTAGCGCGCCTTCGGCATGGCGGGGGTCTCGGCCCGGGTCCATTTCGGGCTCATGCCGAGGGCGAGGAAGGCGATGCCGAGCGGCTCGGCGATCTCGCGGAGCTGGGCCAGGTGGGCGTGGAGTTCGCGGCAGGTGTCGTGGATCGTCGCGACTGGCGCGCCCGACAGCTCGAACTGGCCGCCCGGCTCCAGCGAGATTGCGCCGCCGCCGGTCACGTCGAGCAGGCCGATGATATGCTCGCCCTCCATGATCGGCTCCCAGCCGAGGCGCTCCCGCATCCCTTCCAGGAGGGCGCGGATGCCGCGGGGGCCGGCATAGGGGATCGGCGTGTTCTCGCCGCGGCGGAACGGCACCTTCTCGTGCTCGGTGCCGATGCGGAACGCGGACGGCGGCTTCGACCCCGCCTCGAACCAGGCGACGAGATCGTCGCGCGAGACCACCGGCTGGGTATCGACCACGTCTCGGGCCATCGCGACGCTCCCACGCGACAAAGGGCAGGACTCCTAGAGAACGCAGAAGGCGCAGTCCAGGGGCCACCGCGACCATTGACAATCATATTCCGAATTGACAATCTATTGTCATGAAGGACACAGACAGCATTGCCCTCGTCCCGCTGATCGTCGCGGACATCTTCGAGTTGGCGGGGCGCTTCCGCGACGACGGCGAGGCGATCGCGAGAACCGTCGGGCAGACCCAGGCGCGCTGGCAGGTCATGAGCGCGGCGTCCGCCGACCCGCTGACGGTGCCGCAGATCGCGCGGCGCCTCGGCGTGACGCGGCAGAACGTGCAGCGCATCGCCGACCTGCTGGTCGCCGACAGTGCCGCCCGCTACGCGGCGAACCCCGACCATCGCACCTCGCCGCACCTG
>DASZVN010000151.1:0-18312 GCA_035547055.1 Hyphomicrobiales bacterium | reverse complement strand
GCACCAGGGCTCAGGTTCGCCTCGTCTCGTTATGACAGTCGAGCGGATCCGGTAGCGTTAACAAAAGCTTCTGCGCCGAAGACCTCGCAATGCCCTCGAGCCGATGGCATTTTTTCGGTCCTTCGGCGTGGAGATTGCGATGGCGCTGCTGACCGATGGGCTGGACGCGGCTGCGCTCGCCGCAGAACTGGACGAAAAGGGCTTCGTCTGCATCGAGAATGCCGTCGCGCCCGACTGGATCGATCGTGCGCAGGCGCACGTCAACGGCCTGATCGAAGAAAAGGGCCGGCGCTATTTCGCGCTGAACTATTTGTCGCGCCACCAGGGCACGCCGCTGCAGGAGCTGAGCGACGACCCGCAGGTGCGTCAGCTCATGGACCAGCTCGCGAAAATCGGCTGCCCGCAGGCGAAGCTAAACGCGGAGGTCTATACCGGCTTGCGCGTCGTTGCGGGAAGCACGGGCGACGAGAGGTCGCTGCTCTATCACTACGACAAGCATGTGATCACGGCGCTGGTGCCGATCCTGATCCCGGAAGGGCCGAAACGGCGTGCCGGCGAGCTGGTCATCTTCCCCAACCGCCGCGGCTATCATCGGTTTGCGTTTTTCAACATTATCGAGAAGATGATCGTCCAGAGCGCATGGTATCGCAGACGCATCACGCGGAAGCTGGCGACAGATGGCCTGCTGAACATCAAATATCTGAAGCCCGGCAACCTCTATCTGTTCTGGGGCTACCGGGCCTATCATTCCAATTTTCCAGTCGCCAGGGGCATGGTCCGGGCGACGATGATGCTCCATCATGGCGATCCGCATCCGACGAGCTTGATTCTCAAGGCCAATACGGTGATGCAGGTCCGCAATGAGCGCCGTATCGCCCAGAAAGTCCTCACGGAGTCATCTTGACGTTCCACTGCGCCGGACAACGGGAACGTCACAGGGAGGTCGCCCAAGTCGGGCACGGACGGCTCCGGACCGCCGGCACTCCTACGGCGGCCGCGGACTGGCCTGTGCCTCGTGCCTTTCGGTCGGCTGACGGCCCGTCACGGCGCGCTGACGGGCAAGGCGCGCATCCGCTGCTGCGCCGCCGGCGAGAGCGGGGCCTGCGGCACCGCCGGATCATGTACGTCGCGGACTCACAACTGTGGATCAATCGCCGCGGACTTCCGGGCGCTCGTTCAAAGCGTCGTCATCACGCCGCGCGAAGGCGGCCTCGACGTGCAGGTGAACGGCCGCTTCACCCAGTTGGTGGGTGGCGACGCCTTCCCGCAGGCCGTCCAATGTGGGTCAAGCGTGGTAGCGGAGGACCGTTCAGGTCGATTCCCACACACCTCGTGATACCGTTCAAATTAGCCGCAGCCGCTTGATAAATAATGGAAATATAGATTTTTCTTGTGCGGCTCTTTGCAATTAATTGCAATGCAATTGATTGCACGAACTGAGCTACCTCGTCTGAAAGAACCGTGCAGTTGTGTCCATCTCGTCTCTCAGAGTTTGGGCTGCATCACCTTGAATGTTGTCGCGTTGAGACTGGCAAAATCGAACAATAAAATCCTTGTCCTCTGGAAAATCACGCAGGCGATATACGGCGGCGACCTTCGTGGCGATCGGTCGGTCCTTACTGTCGATGAAGGCCATCAACTCGAAAAATTGATCTCGCCTGCGAGTGGCTGCATCCTGATACAGCTTGACCACGTAGCCCACTGCCGATCCCGCAAGCGCGATGAGCGGGGCTGCAAAGCCCAATAGAGTGATCCAGAGTGGCACCGTTTGGTTCATAACTCCCCCATGTCCCAGACTGCCCTCTATTTAGTAGAATTTTTTCTTGGACGGCCACCTTTCTTCCGTCTGGCCTTTTTGATCGCGTCTCGGTGGTCCTCTCTTGCCGCTTCAATAGCCAGCGCGCGGACGAAGGCATCCAGTTGCTCATCGAGGAGCTTCCGCGTCCATGCGCTCGTCGGAGGGGGCGGCTTCTTTGCCATTGCGTGAAGGTTCAATTTGAACGTCTATAGGCGCACATATCATACATGGCTCCGGCTGATGCGAGCGAACAAAATGTTCGCATGCAGCAGTTCGGAAATAATTTGAGACGTCGGGCGAAAGAGCTTGGTCTCACAGACGCGGAAGTCGCACGGCGCGTCGGGATCAGCGAGCGACGTTACGGCTTCTATGTGACCGGCGACAGGGAGCCTGACTTGGCGACGCTTCTACGAATAGCGGACATTCTCCAAGCGGATGCCGACCGCTTGTTGCGTCCTTGGGATGAAGCCGAACCATCAAAGACAGATAGGCTGAGGGCGCAGATACAATCGTCAGCGGCGGCGTTGCCTGGAGATCGCCTTCAACTGCTCGCCGATGTCGCTGCTACTTTCGCTACTCACGACGCAAAGTCAGGGGTTATGGTAGCGGGTTCTAAAAGCAGGAAAATGAAGAAGTCTGCAAAAACAGTAAGTTAGCTGTTCTGGTTGTGCCGTGCAAAATGAAGTTTTTCGGCCTTTTGTGCAGTAAAATCAATCACTTAACACATGGAATGGTAGCGGAGGAGGGACTCGAACCCCCGACACGCGGATTATGATTCCGCTGCTCTAACCAGCTGAGCTACTCCGCCCCGTGGCCGAGGCCTTCAGGCGCGGCGGATATAGGGACCCGCCGCGAAACCTGTCAAGGAAAGCGCTGTCCCCGCCTCAGCGCCGCTTCATCGTCGGGTCGAGCAGGACGCGCATCGACTCTCCGAGCGCGTTGAAGGCGAGCGCGGTCAGGAGGATCGCCATGCCGGGGGCGTACATCTGCGAGGGGGCGATCTCGATATAGTTGTAGGCCCGCGCCAGCATGCCGCCCCAGCTCGCCTCGGGCGGCTGGACGCCGAGCGAGAGGAAGCTCAGCGCCGCCTCGGCGAGGAGCGCCACCGCCAGCATCAGCGTCACCTCGACCACCACCGGCTGGATCGCGTTCGGCAGGATGTGGCGGATGATGATGTGGCGGCGGGTCGCGCCAAAGCCCTGGGCGGCGTCGACATAGAGCGCGTTCTTCACCACCAGCGTCTGCGCCCGCACCAGTCGGGCGAGATAGGGCGCGAACACGAAGCCGACCGAGAGCATGGCGTTGGTCAGCCCGATGCCGAGCGAGCCGGTGACCGCGATCGCAAGGACGATGGGCGGGAACGACAGAAGCGAGTCGATAAAGCGGCTGAACACCACGTCGATCCAGCCGCCGACGAAGCCGATGAAGAGCCCGATCGGCACGCCGAGGACGACCGCGACACCGACCGCGAGGAACGAGGCGTAGAGCGAGTTCGGCGCGCCCCAGATCAGGCGGCTGAGCACGTCGCGGCCGAGGTCGTCGGTGCCGAGCCAGTGGGCGGAGCTGACCGGCGCCAGCACGTCCGAGACGTTCTGGGCGTTGGGCGGGTAGGGGGCGACCCAGGGCGCGAGCAGCGACACCGCCACCAGGAGCACGAGAAAGCCGATCGAGAGCACGGCCCTCGGGTCGGAGCGGATCCAGCGCCAGAAGCGGCTGCCGCGCGGGCGCCGCGCGGCGGGGGCGGAAACGGCGATGACGGTCATGCGGCGGCAACCCTTGGATCGAGCATGGCGCTCAGCACGTCCACGATCAGATTGACCATGATCACGATGATCACGACCATCAGCACGACCCCCTGCACGACGGGGAAGTCCTTGTTGATAGCCGAGTAGCTGACCAGGCTGCCGATGCCCGGGATGGCGAACACCGCCTCGATGACGACGGCGCCGGAGAACAGCCGGTTCACCTGGAGGCCGACGATGGTCAGCATGGTCGCGCTGATGTTGCGCATGCCGTGCTTCCAGAGGACGGCGGTCGGGCTCAGGCCCTTGGCGCGGAGCGTGCGCATGTATTGCGAGCCCAGCACCTCGAGCAGCGCGCTCCTGATCTGGCGCGCCAGCACGGCGACGACGCCGACCGCGAGCGCGATCGCCGGCAGCGTCAGGTGAGCCAGCGCATCCAGCGGCGCCTGCAGGAAGGGCACCGCGCCGGTTGCCGGGAACCAGTGCAGGCCGAGCGAGAAATGCACCACCAGGATGATGCCAAGCCAGAAGCTCGGCAGCGCGACGCCGAGCGAGGCGAGGCCGGTCACGAGCTGGTCGAGCTTCGAGCCCTGCCGCACCGCAGCCAGCACGCCGAGCGGAATGCCGATCACCGCCGCCATCACCAGCGAATAGCTCGCGAGCAGCACCGTGTTCGGCATGCGGTGGAGGATGAGCTGGGTCACAGGCTCGCTGGAGAACAGCGAGTTGCCGAGGTCGCCCTGCACCGCGTGCCACAGCCAGATGCCGTATTGCACCAGGATCGGCTTGTCGAAGCCGTAGAGGTGACGGATCTCCTCGATCCGCGCCTTCGAGGCGTAGTCGCCCGCGAGCATCAGCGCCGGGTCGCCCGGGACGAGCTGCATCAGGAGGAAGACGACCAGCGTCGCAAAGATCACCACCGGCAGAAGCTGCCAGAGGCGGCGGGCGACGACGTTCGGCAACGATCCCATCAGCAACCTGTCCCGGTACCAGCTTCACATAGCGCATCCGGCCCGCCACTTCACCTTTCCGGCGCGAGAGACGGGCACGGCGCGACGCATCAGGCGGAGAGCCACACCTCGGCGAATTTCGGCACGGTGAGGAGGCCGAGCCGGTGGTTCTGTACCTTCGGCGTCATGATGTTGACGCCGTAGGAGACGTATTGCGGCAGCTCCATCGCCTGCTCGATGGTGAAGCGCTGCAGCTTGGCGAAGGCGATCTTGCGCTCCTCGATCGACTGCGCCGTCGTGGTCGCGTCCATCAGCGGGCGGAAGCCGGGCAGCTCGATCTTGCCGGCGTTGCGAAGCGCCGTCTTGGCATAGAGTGCCTCGTAGAGCTGGCTCGGGTCGGGATAGCACGAGCACGGGCTGATCAGCATCGAGCCGCGCTTCTCGATCATCATGTACTGCATCGCCTGGCCGGGCGAGACCGGGGTCAGCTTCAGCTTGATGCCGGCCTTGGCGAGCTGCGCCATCAGCAGCTCCTGGCGCTGCATCGAGTTCTGGTCGGGCCAGCCCCAGGTCGGGATCTCGATGCCGCCGGCGAAGCCGGCGTCGGCGAGAAGCTTCTTCGCCCGGTCGGGATCGTATTTGTAGTAGTGCGCGGTCTCGGGATCGGTCGCCCAGTAGCCGGTCGGCAGGACGGCGCTCGACGCCTCGCCGAGCCCGAGCACCGAGACCTTGACGATCTCGTCGCGGTCGACGCCCCAGTTCAGCGCCTGGCGGATGCGCACGTCCGACAGCGGCGGGTGGGCGTAGTTGAAGAAGGCGCCGAAGAACACGAGCGACGGCGTCGCCTTGGCGACGATCCCCTTGACGCGGTCGGCAACCGCCTTCTGCTGCGGCTGCATGTTGAGCGCAAGGTCGGCCTGGCCGCTGGTGACGGTCCGCGCGGCGGTGTTGAGCTCGGCGATGATCTTGTAGCTGATGCCGTCCAGATGCGGCAGGCCGGAGCGCCAGTATTTGTCGTTCCGGGTCAGGACGAAGCTGACATTGTCCTCCCAGCTCACGAACTTGAACGGGCCGGTGCCGACCGCGACGCGGTCGATATTGCCGTCGTGATCCTTGACCGACTTCGGCGATACCATCAGCCCGACCCGGTTGGTCAGGATGTTGGGCAGGCCGGAATTGGCGACCGACAGGTGCAGCGTCACCTGGCTCTTGCCGGTGACCTCCACGCTCGCGACCGATCCGAGGTCGGACTTCACGTTGGAGCGCTTGTCGTTCTTGTAGCGGTCGAGGTTGAACTTCACGACCTCGGCGTCGAACGGCGTGCCGTCATGGAATTCGATGCCGCTTTCGAGGTCGAGCACCAGCGTCTTGGGGTCGGTGAACTTCCACGACTTGGCGAGGCCCGGCTTGAGGTCGATCGTGTCGGGGTCGAAGTCGATCAGCGCGTCGAAGACCTGGTAGAGGACGTTGAGGTCGGTGAGGTTGCGCCCGGTCATCGGGTCGATCGAGGCCGGGTTGTACGGCATCGCGATGCGGAGCGTGCCGCCCCTGCGCGGCTTCGCCGTCTCGGCGGCGTAGGCCGTCCCCGGCAGCAGCGCGGCGCCCGCCAGCGCGGCCGTGCCTTTCAAGAGGTCGCGGCGGTCCACGCCCCCACCGCGGATGCGTTTGTCGCTGGTCATTGTCGTTCCTCCCTTTGAATCGCTCTTGTTGCGCGCCCTGCGGCGCGGCACGCACTTACCGCCCCGGTGCTATTGGACCGGAGGCAGGCGTTCCTCGGCAAAGTGGCAGGCCACCATGCGGCCGGGGGCGGGCGCGCGCTCGCGCCATTCCGGCTCGTCGACCGTGCAGCGCGCCTCGGCGCGCGGGCAGCGGCTGTGGAAGCGGCACCCCGACGGCGGCGCCAGCGGGCTCGGCACCTCGCCCTGGAGGATGATGCGCTGGCGGGCGCGAAGATGCGCCGGCACCGGCTCGGGCTCGGCCGAGAGCAGGGCGGCGGTATAGGGGTGAAGCGGCGCCGTCATCAGGACGTCGGCCGGGCCGAGTTCGACCAGTTTGCCGAAATACATCACCGCGACGCGGTCGCTGATATGGGCGACGACGCGCAGGTCGTGGCTGATGAAGACATAGGTCAGGTCGAAATCGCGCTGGAGGTCGGCGAAGAGATTCAGCATGTCGGCCTGGATCGACACGTCGAGCGCGGCCACGACCTCGTCGCAGACGATCAGCTTCGGCTCCAGCACCAGGGCCCGGGCGATGTTGGCGCGCTGCTTCTGCCCGCCCGAGATCTCGTGCGGATAGCGCTCGGCCAGCTCGGCCGAGAGCGCGACGCGGTCGAGCATCTGCAAGGCCTTGCGCCGCCGCTCGGCGGCGTTGCCGACCCCGGCCACGACGAGGGGCTCGCACACGCTGTCGAGGATCGTCATGCGCGGATCGAGCGCGGCGTTGGGGTCCTGGAAGATGATCTGGAAGCTGCGGCGATGCTTGCGAAGCTCGGCGGCGCTGAGCGCGAACGGGTCCTGCCCGGCGTGGCGCACCGACCCTGCCGTCGGCGCGAGCAGGCAGACGATGCAGCGGCCGACCGTCGACTTGCCCGAACCGCTTTCGCCGATGATGCCGAAGGTCTCGCCCTGGCGCACGGTGAAGCCGACGCCGTCGACCGCGCGGACCGCCTTGCCATGGCGGCCGCCGAAGACGATCTCGAGATCCTCGACCTCGAGGATCTTCTCGGGGCTGGCGGCGACGTCGCTCATGCCACTGCTCCGGCGAGGTGCAGCTCGGTCGAGCGGCGGCAACGGACGTGGCGTTCCCCCACCGCCTCCAGCGCCTGCGGCTCGTGGCAGGGCGGCTCGGCATAGGTGCATCGCGGGGCGAACCGGCAGCCGACCGGCATCTCCTTGGGCGAGGGGACGCGGCCCGGGATCGAGGCGAGGCGCGATTTTCGCGCCTGCTGGTTCGGCAGCGAGCGCAACAGGCCGGCGGTATAGGGGTGGAGCGGCCGTGCCAGGATGCTCTCGACCGGACCGTCCTCGACCACCTGGCCGGCATACATCGTCAACATCCGGGTGCAGCTTTCGGCCACCAGGCCGAGATTGTGGGTGATGAACAGGATCGCGGTCCCGGTACGGCGGCCGAGATCGACCAGGAGGTCCATGATCTGGGCCTGGATGGTGACGTCGAGCGCGGTGGTCGGCTCGTCGGCGATCAGGAGCTGCGGCTCGCAGACCAGCGCCATCGCGATCATCACGCGCTGGCGCATGCCGCCCGAGAGGCTCATCGGGTACATCGTGGCGACGCTGGCCGGGGAGGCGATGCCGACCGAGTCGAGCGCCGCCACCGCCCGCTCCCAGGCCTGGGCCTGCGTCAGCGGGAAATGGGTGCGCAGCGTCTCGACGATCTGGTCGCCGACCGTGAACACCGGGTCGAGCGCGCTCATCGGCTCCTGGAAGATCATGCCGATGCGGCGGCCGCGCACCTTGCGCATCTCGGCCTCGCCGAGCGCAGCAAGGTTCATGCCCTCGAAGCGGATCTCGCCGGTACGGCGGCAGCCGCGCAGCGGGAGCAGGTTCAGGATCGACAGCGCCGTCAGCGACTTGCCGCACCCGCTCTCGCCGACGATGCCGACGATCTCGTTGCGGCGGACGGTGAAGGACACATCCTTCAGCACGTCGGTCCAGCCGTCCTCGTCCTTGAAGCCAACCGAGAGGTTGCGGGCGGCGAGCAGGATCTCGCCCGGCGTCGCGGCGGCGGCTGCCGGCGAAAGCGCGAGCGTGTCAGACATCGGCGCGGCCCTGCCGCGCGGCCGTCGTCAGAACGCGCTTGATGGAAAGGATCACTTCGCCGGGAAAAGTCGCAATCGTCATTCAGCTTTCTTGCCGCTGGTTGTCGGCCGTGCCCCCACGTCGCCGTCGATCATGGCATGGCCGGTCGCGCTTTGAAAAGCAACCCCGCTGCCGCGGCGCTTTGGCTGGGCCGCCGGCCTCCGCAGGCGCTGGCGTTGCCGGACGCGCCAGCCTATCACAGCGCCATGGACGCCCGCTCGGACCCTCTGCTCGACCGTCTTGCCGCCATCGTCGGCGCGAGGAACGTCCTGACGGATCCGGCCGAGACCCGTCCCTATCTGGTCGAGCCGCGCGATCTCTTCGTCGGCGTCGCCCGCGCCGTGGTGCGGCCGGGGACGACCCAGGAAGTGGCGGCGATCGTCCGCCTCGCCGGCGAGACGACGACGCCGATCCTGCCGCAGGGCGGCAACACGGGTCTCGTCGGCGGCAACGTGCCGGACCAGAGCGGTCGCATGGTGGTGGTGAGCCTCCAGCGCATGAACCGCATCCGCGCGGTCGACGCCGCGGGCGACACCATGACCGCGGAGGCCGGCGTCACCTTGGCCGCGGCGCAGGAGGCGGCGGCCGCAGCCGACCGGCTATTCCCGCTGAGCCTGGCGTCCGAGGGCACCTGCACGATCGGCGGCAATCTTTCGACCAATGCCGGGGGCACCGCCGTGCTCGCCTACGGCTCGGCGCGCGACCTCGCGCTCGGGCTCGAGGTGGTGCTTCCCGACGGGCGGATCTGGAACGGCCTCGGCCGCCTCCGCAAGGACAACACCGGCTACGACCTCAAGAGCCTGTTCGTCGGCGCGGAGGGCACGCTCGGCATCATCACCGCGGCCGTGCTGAAGCTGTTCCCGCGGCCGCGGGCGAGCGAGACCGCGCTGGTCGGCGTGCCCTCGCCCGAGGCGGCGCTCGCGCTGTTCCGCCGTGCCCGCGCGGCAGCCGGCCCGGCGCTGACCACGATCGAGCTGATGCCGCGCATCGGCATCGAGTTCGTGCTGAGGCACGTGCCGACCGCCCGCGATCCGCTGGCGACGCCCCATCGCTGGTACGTGATGATCGAGCTGACCTCCCCGGTCGCGGTCGGGCTCGACACCACGCTCGCGGCGATCCTCGAAGGCGCGATCGAAGCGGGGGAAGCCGAGGACGCGACCGTCGCCGCCTCGCTGGAGCAGCGCAATGCGATCTGGCTGCTGCGGGAGGCGATCTCGGACATGCAGAAGCCGGAGGGCGGCTCGATCAAGCACGACATCTCGGTGCCGGTCGCCGCGGTGCCCGAGCTGATCGCCCGCGCCTCGGCCGCGGCCGACCGCCTCATCCCCGGCATCCGCCCGGTGCCGTTCGGCCATCTCGGCGACGGCAACATCCACCTGAACTTCAGCCAGCCGCTCGGCGCCGACAAGGCGTCCTACCTGGCGCGCTGGGACGAGCTCAACGCCGTCGTCCACGCCATCACCGCCGAGCTCGGCGGCTCGATCTCGGCCGAGCACGGCATCGGCCGCCTCAAGCGCGACCTCCTGCCCGGCGTGAAGGACCCGGTCGCGCTGGACCTGATGCGCACGCTGAAGGCAGCGCTCGATCCGAAGGGGCTGATGAACCCCGGCGCGGTTCTGGCGGAATAGGGCTACGGAAACGCAACCCGTCGTGCCCGACCCAGGGCCGGGCATCCACGAGTTGGTCGGCGCGGCGGCGCAGGAAGTCGTGGATGGCCGGGACAAGCCCGGCCGCGACGCGGAGGGCGAACCGAGCGAGCAGGGTCAAGCCGCCAGCTTGTCGATCTCGGCGACCTCCTCGGCCGTCATCTTCCATTCGACGGCGCGGACATTCTGCTCGAGCTGCTCGGGGCGGGTCGCGCCGGCGATGATGCCGGCCATCGTCGGCTTGGCGGCGAGCCACGAGAAGGCGAGCTCCAGCATCGAGTGGCCGCGGCTCTTGGCATACTGCTCCAGCCGCTCGACCCGGTCCCAGTTCTGCGGCGTTCCATAGCGGTCGCGCAGGCCGGTCGCGCTGGCGAAGCGGGTGCCCTCGGGCGCCGTCGCGTCGCGCTTGTACTTGCCGGTCAGGAGGCCGCTCGCGAGCGGGAAATAGGGCAGGAAGCCGAGGCCGTAGGCCTCCATCGCCGGGATCAGCTCGGGTTCGGGCTCGCGAAAGACGAGGCTGTATTCGTCCTGGCACGAGACGAAGCGGTTGAGGCCGTTCGTCCGCGCCGTCCACTCCGCCTCGACCATCTGCCAGGCCTTGAAGTTGGAGCAGCCGATATAGCGCACCTTGCCCTGGCGGATGAGGTCGTCGAGCGCGCGCAGCGTCTCCTCGATCGGCGTTCGCGGGTCGTGGCGATGCATCTGGTAGAGATCGATCCAGTCGGTGCCGAGCCGGCGCAGGCTGTCCTCGACCGCCTCGATGACGTAGCGCCGCGCCCCGCCCATCTTGGTGTGGGCGTCGTCCATCGGCAGGCCGAACTTGGTGGCGAGCACGATGTCCTTGCGGCGCGGGCCGAGCGCCTTGCCGAGAAATTCCTCCGAGGCGCCGCGGTTGCCGTAGACGTCGGCGGTGTCGAACAGCGTGATGCCGAGGTCGAGCGCCTTGTGGACCACCGCGTCGGTGCCGGCAGCGTCGGTGCGGCCGCCGAAATTGTTGCAACCGACGCCGACCAGCGAGACGCGAAGCCCGGAGCGGCCGAGATTGCGGATTTCCATGGATTGTCCTCGAACGCGAAGGATTTGACGGGGGGCAGGGGAGCGGCGCGCACTCTGGCCAAGCCGCAGCGGCGATGCAAAGGGAATTCGGCCTCAGCCGTCGCCGTCGCGCCACAGCGCATGGAAGTGATGGAGCGGGCCGCGGCCATGGCCGACATGGAGGCGGTCGGCGGCGGCGAGGGCGGCCGTCACGTACGCCTTCGCGGCCGCGACCGCATCTTCCAGCGGGAGGCTCCTGGCGAGGCCGGCGGCGATCGCGGCGGACAGGGTGCAGCCGGTGCCGTGGGTGTTGTTGGTCGCGACCCTCGACGCGACATAGCGGCGGTGGCCCTCGGCCGTCACCAGGATGTCGACGGCCTCGGGACCCGCGCCGTGGCCGCCCTTCATCAGCACCGCGCGCGGCCCGAGCGAGAGGAGCCGGCGGCCTTGGGTCAGCATCATCCCCTCGTCGGCGGCGGCGGGCTCACCGAGCAGCGCCGCGGCCTCGGGCAGATTGGGCGTGACCACGGTGGCGAGCGGGAACAGGCCGTCGCGCAGCCGGGCAATGGCGTCTTCGCCGAGGAGACGGTCGCCGCTGGAGGCCACCATCACCGGATCGACGACCAGGCTCCTCACGCGCCGCGCCGCGAGCGCCGCCGCGACCTCGCCGACGATGTCGGCATCGGCCAGCATTCCGGTCTTGACGGCATCGACGGCGAGATCGTCGAACACCGAGGAAAGCTGGGCCGCGACGAAGCCGGCCGGGACCGGATGGACACCCTGCACTCCGAGCGTGTTCTGCGCCGTCAGCGCCACCGGGATCGCGGCGCCGTAGACGCCGAGCGCCGCGAAGGTCTTGAGGTCGGCCTGGATGCCGGCACCGCCCGACGGATCGGAACCCGCGATCGAGAGTGCGATCGGCATTCGCCGCCTCCTAGCGCAAGCTTGCGGGCGCAGCCGCGATCAGGGGCGGCGGGGCGATCCCCAGCTTGCGCTCGCGCAGGATGACATAGATGCCGGCGGTGATGACGATGGCGGCGCCGACCAGGACGTAGGCCGTCGGCGCATCGCCGAACGCGAACCAGCCGATCGTGACCGACCAGATCATCGAGGTGTAGTCGAAGAAGGCCAGGAGCGACGCGTCGGCATAGCGATAGCAGGCGGTGAGAAGAAGCTGCCCGATCCCTCCGCAGAGGCCGATCGCGACGAACATCGCCGCGGTCCGCGGGTCCGGCACGACCCAGCCGAGCGGCAGCGTGCAAAGCCCGGTCAGCGCCGCAAAGCAGGTGAAGTAGAACACGATCGTGCCGGTGCGCTCGCCCATCAGGACGAGCTGGCGCACCTGGATCATGGCGGCCGCCGACAGCAGCGTGCCGAACAGCGCGAACAGCGCGCCGAGCGCGGTCTCGGCGCCGTCGCTGCCGCCGCTCAGCGCCGCCGCGAGCTGGCCGCCGGCGAGGTGCGGCCACAGGATGATGACGATGCCGCAGAAGCCGACGCCGACCGCGGACCAGCGGTGGATGCGTACGCGCTCGTGCAGGACCACCGCGGCGAGGATCACCACCACCAGCGGCGAGGCGTAGCCGATCGCGGTGTTGTCCGGCAGCGCGAGCCGCGACAGCGCCCAGAACGAGCAGAACATCGAGGCGACGCCGAGGATGCCGCGGACGAGGTTGGCGCCGATCTTGTCGGTGGCGAGGCCGGCACGCACGTCGCCGCGCGAGGCGATCCAGATCACGATCGGGATCAGGGCGAAGAAGTTGCGGCAGAACACGATCTCGCCGACCGGCACCTCGGGGCCGAGCCCGCGGATCAGCGCCGACATCGAGACCAGGACCAGCGTCGAGACGAGCTTGATGAGGATGCCGGTCACAAATGCCTCCGCCCCGTCATGCCCGGCGAGCAATCAAGCTTGCGTGAACTCATCTGCGTGCCGGGCATCCGCGAGCTTGTCGGGCCGCCGCGAAGAAAGTCGTGAATAGCCGGGACGAGCCCGGCCATGACGCCCGGCCGCGCCTTACGCCGCCTTGGGCCCGCGGTGCGCGCGGATCGCGTCCCACACCCGGGCGGGGGTCGCAGGCATGTCGAAATGGCGGATGCCGTAGGCGTCGTAGAGGGCGTCGTTGACGGCGTTCATCACCGCCGGCGTCGCGCCGATGGTGCCGGCCTCGCCAGCGCCCTTGATGCCCATGCCGTTGGTGGTCGAGGGGATGTTCTTCATCTCGAAATTCACCACCGGCATGTTGTCGGCCCGCGGCATCGCGTAGTCCATGAAGCTCGCGGTGACGAGCTGGCCGGTCGCGGGGTCGTACACCGCCTGCTCCAGCAGCGCCTGGCCGGCCGACTGGATCACGCCGCCGTGGATCTGGCCCTGGAGCAGGAGCGGGTTCACCGCGACGCCGAAATCGTCGACGATCCAGTAGCCGACGATCCCGACTACCCCCGTGTCGGGGTCGATCTCGACCTCGCAGACATGGGTGCCGTTGGGATAGGTCGCTTCAGGCTGGGCGAAGGTCGCCCTGGCGGTGCGCTTCTCCTCGGTCGCCGCCGGCAGGCTCGCGACCGCGGCGAGGTCGAGCCCGCGGTCGGTGCCGGCGACGCGGGCGATGCCGTCGGCGATCTCGATATCGCCCGCTGCGGCTTCCAGCTTCTCCGAGGCCAGCTCTTTGATGGTCGCGGCGAGGATCGCCGAAGCCTGGCCGACCGAGACGCCGCCGACCGGGATCGAGCGCGAGCCGCCGGTGCCGCCGCCGGTCGCGATGGCGTCGGTGTCGCCCTGGACGAGGCGAACCTTCTCCGGCGCGATGTCGATCTCCTGGGCGACGAACTGGGCGTAGGAGGTGGCGTGGCCCTGGCCGTTGTGCTGGGTCCCGATCAGGACGGTGACGGTGCCGTCCGTCTCGAGCCGGACCACCGCCTCCTCGGCGCCGAAGGCGCAGCACTCGATGTAGTTCGAGAATCCGAAGCCGCGGATCTTGCCGGTCCGCTCGGCGGCGGCGCGGCGGGCCGGGAAGCCCTTGGCGTCGGCAACCTCCAGCGCGCGGCGGAGGTGCCCCTCGAAGTCGCCGGTGTCGTAGTGGCGGCCGGTCGGCGTGGTGTAGGGCATCTCGGACGAGGTCACGAGGTTCTTGGCCCGAAGCTCCTCGGGGGGGATGTCGAGGTCGCGCGCCGCGACATCCACCAGCCGCTCCAGGAGATAGGCCGCCTCCGGGCGGCCGGCGCCGCGATAGGCGTCGACCGGCAGCGTGTTGGTGTAGATGCCGCGCGTCACGGCCCACAGCGCCGGCAGCCGGTAGGTGCCGGACAGCATCGTCATGCCGATCGCCGGCACCGAGGCGCCGAACTGGGCCGCATAGGCGCCGATGTTCGCCCGTGTCTCGATCCTGAGGCCAAGGAAGCGGTTGTCGGCGTCGAGGGCGAGCTCCGCGGTCGAGACATGGTCGCGGCCCTGGCTGTCGCCGAGGAAATGCTCGGTGCGCCCGGCGATCCAGGCGACGGTCTGGCCGAGCTTCTCGGCCGCAACGAGGAGCAGCGGATATTCGCAATAGACGAACATCTTGGTGCCGAAGCCGCCGCCGACGTCGGGCGTCAGGACCCTCATGCGGTCGTGCGGGATCTTGAAGACGGCATCGCACAGCCCGTCGCGCATGCCGTGAACGCCCTGGCTGGAGACGTTCAGCGTGTAGCGGCCGCTGGCCTTGTCGAACTCGGCGATGGCGCCGCGGGGCTCCATGTAGTTGGTGACGACGCGGTGGTTCACGAGGTCGAGTCGCACCACCTTGGCCGCCTTGGCGAAGGCGGCCTCGGCGGCCTTCTCGTCGCCGAGGCCCTGCGTGAAGGCGACGTTGCCCGCGAGCGCGACATGGGCGGGCGCGGCGCCAGGTGCCGCCGCCTCAGCCGTGCCGGTCGAGGCCGGCAGCGGCTCCCACTCGATCGGGAACGCCTCGACCGCATCGAGCGCGGCTTGCTCGCCGTCCGCGACGATGGCCGCGACGGCCTCGCCGACGTGGCAGGCCTCGTCCTGAGGCAGCACCGGGCGGGCCAGCGGGGTGATCTTCGAGCCGTCGGTGTTCTTGGGGAACATCACGACCGCCGGCAGCGTGCCGAGATGGGCCACGTCGGCCGCGGTCAGGATCAGGCGCACCCCGGGCATCGCCCGGACGGCAGCGAGGTCGCCGATGGTGAAGCGCGCATGCGCGTGGGGCGAGCGCACCAGCGCCATGCGAAGCGTGCCCGGAGGCACGAGGTCGGAGATGTAGCGGCCGTGTCCGGTGATGAGGTTGGCGTCTTCCTTGCGGCGCATCGACTGACCGACGCCGAACTTCATGGCCTTCATCGCGACCTCCGGGGGAGCGGCAGAGGCCGGCGACTATAGCGGAGCGCCAAAATCGCGAAAGGGCAGGGACGGCGAGCGCATGCGGCGAGCAAGCAAGGCTTACTCGCACGCCATGCCAGACGTAGGCATCGGCATCGCCGATGCCCACCCTACGTCGGCAGCTACTTCTTCTGTGCGGGGGCCGGCGCCTTGGTCTTGGTGGACTGTTCGGCCTCGAACTTCTGGCGCTGCTCGTCGGCCCGTTTCAGCAGCGCCTGCTTCAGCGCGTTCTGGGCGTCCTCGAACGCCTTGCGCTTGGCCTGATAGTCCTTGGGGTCGGTCGCGGGGCCCTCATAGGCCTTGGTGAAGCCGGTCAGCGAGGCCTTGGCGCCGACCCACTTGCCCTGCGGGTTGGCCGCGAACAGGGTCAGCGTGTCACCCTTCTTGAGCTTGCTCAGCGAGTCGTCGGAGAGCGGCACCTCGGCGACGCAGCCGTTCGGGAAGCATACCGTGTACTTGCCGGAGATCGGCTTCTTCTCGTTGTCGATCACGAGGTTGACGCCGGGCTGAAGCAGGAAGCCCTCCGGGATCTGGGCGGCGAACACCCGCTTCGATTCCTTGCCGTTCTTGATGTCGAGCACGCGGATCTGCCCGACCACGTTGCCCGCCTCGGCGAGCAGGAAGTTTTCGGTGCCGCAGATCTCGGTGCCGGCCTTGGGGTCCTTGCCGCACATCTTGATCCACTCGGGAGTCGGCGATTTCGGCAGCGATGCCTCGGCGGCGGCAGGCGCGGCAGCGGGCTTCGCGGCCGGCTTGTTCTGGGCCCAGGCCGGCGCGGCGAAGAGCACGGCGCAGGCCGCCGCAGCCGCCAGGCTGCCGGTCACGGTCGGAAGGCGGTCACGGAGGCTGGTCAACGAAAGTCCCCTTGTTTGGCGTCGCGAGCCGGACGCGGCCCGCGAAAGGCAATGTCATCGGCTCTGTGGTGCCCAAATTGGGCGGCAGCATGACTCGCGGCCACGGCCCGGCGGCCGCCGCCATCCCCGTGCTAGACTCGCCGGTAGGCGCGAATCAAGGGCGACGCGGCGAAGCGCCTTCATGAACAGGGATTTTTTTATGGGACGGCGCGTGGTCGCGGTCCTTCTTATACTGCTCGCGATGCTGGCGCCAGCGACGCTCCTCGCGGCATCCGGGCCGCCGGCCGTCGCCCCGCGCTACGCCATCGCCATGCAGGGCGAGCCGGCGTTGCCGCTCGGCTTCGGCCATTTCCCCTATGTCGACCCGGCGGCGCCCCAGGGGGGCCAGCTCACCTTCGGCATCCAGGGCAGCTTCGATTCCCTGAACCCGTTCGTCGTCCGCGGTGCTCCCGCCGATGGCATCCCCGGCAATGTGGTCGAGCCGCTGATGGCGCGGTCCTACGACGAGCCGTTCGCGCTCTACGGCCTCCTGGCGCAAACGGTGACGACGCCGCCCGACCGGAGCTGGGTCGCCTTCGGCCTCGACCCGCGGGCGCATTTCTCCGACGGCACGCCGGTGACGCCGGCCGACGTGGTGTTCTCGTGGAAGCTGCTGCGCGACCATGGCCGGCCCAATTTCCGCGCCTACTACTCCAAGGTGAAGCGCGCCGAAATTCTCGATCGCGAGACCGTCCGCTTCGATTTCGGCGGCGTCGCCGACCGCGAGCTGCCGCTGATCCTCGGCCTGATGCCGGTGCTGCCCCGGCATGCGACCGATGCCGCCGCGTTCGAGCAGGGCGGGCTGAAGCCGCTGGTCGGCTCCGGGCCATACGTGGTGGCCACCGTCCGTCCGGGCGAGAGCCTCATCCTCAAGCGCGACCCGCATTATTGGGGCCAGGGCTTGCCCACGACCGCCGGCATGAACAATGCCGCGACGCTCCGCTACGACTACTACCGCGACGCCAACACGCTGTTCGACGCCTTCAAGCGCGGCCTCTACGACATCCGGATCGAGACCGACCCGACGCGCTGGACCACCGGCTACGGCTTCCCTGCCGTGCGCGATGGCCGCGTGATCAAGGAAACGCTGCCGCTCGGCGTGCCGGCCGGGATGAACGGCCTCGTGTTCAACACCCGCCGCCCGCTGTTCGCCGACGTCCGGGTGCGCGAGGCGCTGGGCATGCTGTTCGACTTCGAATGGATCGACCAGCATTTCTACGACGGCGTCTATACCCGCACCGCGGGCTATTTCGACGGCTCCGACCTGTCCTCGATCGGCCGGCCGGCCAGCGCGGCCGAGCGGCAGCTCCTCGCCCCGTATCCCCAGGCCGTGCGCGACGACGTGATGGCGGGGGCGTGGCGCCCGCCGAGGTCCGACGGCTCGGGGCGGGACCGGATGCTGCTCCGCCGCGCGCTTGCGCTCCTCAACGACGCGGGATGGCGTCTGGCCGGCGGAACGCTGGTCAATGCCAGGAGCGGGCAGCCCTTCGCCTTCGAGATCCTGGTCGAGACCAAGGAGGAGGAGCGGCTGGCGCTGGTCTACGCCCATTTCCTGGCGCGCGCCGGCATCGCCGCCCGGGTGCGGATGATCGACGACGTGCAGTACCAGACCCGGCTGCAGCGCTTCGATTTCGACATGACACAGTATTTCTGGTTCGCGTCGCTGTCGCCCGGCAACGAGCAGGCCTTCTATTGGGGCTCGGCTGCGGCCGACAGTCCGGGCTCGCGCAACTACATGGGCGCGAAGGAGCCCGCGATCGACGCCTGCATCCGGGCCCTCGTCGCGGCCCGCACGCGCGCCGATCTGGTGACGGCGGCGCGGGCGCTCGACCGGGTGCTGATCTCGGGCTTCTACGTCGTGCCCCTGTTCCACGCGCCCGGCCAATGGGTTGCGCGCTGGAACCACGTCGGCCTTCCCGCCCGCACGCCGCTCTACGGCCCCCGCTTCGAGACCTGGTGGCGGAAGGATGCTCATTGATTTGACCGCAAAGCATCGTTTAGCTCTATCGAAAGTTGTATCAGTCATTGTCACATCGGTGGTTTTGAAATTTGGAA
>DASZVN010000150.1:0-12486 GCA_035547055.1 Hyphomicrobiales bacterium | reverse complement strand
AGCGCCGGCCACAGGCCCGAGACCGAGAAGCGCTTGCCGAAGATCGCCGTCGAGCCGGTGAGGAGCGCCTGGTAGACGGTGTTGAGCGCATTGACGTGGAACAGCGGCAGCGCGGTGTAGAGCCGCTCGCCTTCGCCGAGGCCGAGGATGTCGGCGGTGTTCGCGCCCCACCAGAAGAGCTGGGCGTGCGGGCAGCACACGCCCTTCGACGGCCCGGTGGTGCCGGAGGTGTAGAGCAGTGCGGCGAGGTCTCCCGGCCGGGTGGGCGCGGGGGCGACCGCCGCGCCGGACGGCAGCGTCGCGTCCGCGCCGACGATCCAGGTCGCGTCGAGCGCGAGGCCGCGGCGGTCGATGGTTTCGAGCGCCGGCGCCAGCGTGTCCTCGACGACGAGGAGCCGGGCACCACAGTTTTCCAGGATGTGCTGGAGCTGCAGGCCCCGCGAGGCGGTGTTGATCGGCACCGCCGCCGCGCCGAGCCAGGCGCAGCCGAAGAAGGTCGCGAGGAATTCCGGCCGGTTGCCGCAGAGGAGCGCGACCCGGTCGCCGGGGCGGATCCCGGCGGCGGCGAGCGCGCCGGCGGCCCCGGCGGCACGCGCGGGCGCCTCGGCGAAAGTCCAGCTTGTCTCGGGAAAGACGACCAGCGGCCGCTCGCCGTAGCGCGCCGCCTGCCGCAGGAGAAGCGCAGCCAGCGCCCGCTCGCCCGGCGGGATAAGCGCGGCGAAGCCGGAGGCGGCGGTGGTCATCGGCCGTGTCTGCCCGGCCGGATGGCGGCGGTCAATCGGCTGTGGCGGGCCGGCGGGGCAGGCGGCGCGCAAGAGGCGCACTGCCCGCCCCGTCCGTAAAGCGGAGCCGGCGACGCGAGACCTGACAACCGGCTTGACCAGCGCTTCAGCAAGTTGCTTGCCAGCCGCGCTACCCCTCTATTTGGGCCTCGCGCGCTGAAATGCCACGATATCTGGGAGCACGCGGCGCCGACCGTTGCAAATCGCAACGCATGGTCTTGCGTTTTGCCCGATCGCGGGACGCCGCGCATTTTCGGCGAAGGCCATACCCGCGCCCGCGCCTGCCATGCCGGCGGCGCGGTGGACATCGCCGGCTGGCCGTGCGATCCGAGCGGCATGGTCGAGGTCAAGATCTGCGGCCTTCGCAGCGAAGAAGCGCTCGATGCCGCGCTGGGTGCCGGGGCGGATTATGTCGGCCTCGTCTTCTTCCCGCCGAGCCCGCGCTACGTCGCGCCTGCCGCCGCGGCGCCGCTGGCGGACCGCGCGCGCGGACGGGCGCGGATCGTCGCGCTGACCGTTGACGCGACCGACGCCGAGATCGAGGCGATCGTCGCCGCGGTGAGGCCCGACGTGCTCCAGCTCCACGGCCGCGAGAGCGCCGCCCGCGTGGCGTCCCTGCGCCACCGGGCCGGCGCGGTGTGGAAGGCGGTGCCGGTCGCCGCCGCGGCCGACATCACCGCCGGCCTCGCCGCCTATCCCGCGGTCGACCGCCTGCTGCTCGACGCGCAGCCGCCGAAAGGCGCCACCCGGCCGGGCGGCAACGCGCGCGCCTTCGACTGGGGCGTCTTCGCCGGCCTTGACCTCGCCCGGCCCTTCGTGCTTTCCGGCGGCCTCGACGCCGCGAACGTCGCCGCCGCCATCCAGGCGAGCGGCGCCGCGGCGGTCGACGTGTCGTCGGGCGTCGAGCGCGCGCCCGGCGACAAGGACCCGGCGCTGATCCGTGCCTTCATCCGCGCCGCCCGCGCCGCGGCGGCGCTCCCTGCCGAGACCTGAGCCATCGTGACCGCCGCGCCCCCGCTCAACTCCTACCGCACCGGCCCCGACGAGCGCGGCCATTTCGGCCAGTTCGGCGGCCGCTACGTCGCCGAGACGCTGATGCCGCTGATCCTGGCGCTGGAGCGGGCCTACGAGGCGGCCAAGGCCGACCCGGCCTACCAGGCCGAGATGGACGGCTACCTCACCCATTATGTCGGCCGGCCGAGCCCGCTCTATTTCGCCGAGCGCATGACGCAGGAGCTCGGCGGGGCGAAGATCTACCTGAAGCGCGAGGAGCTGAACCACACCGGCGCGCACAAGATCAACAACGTGCTCGGCCAGATCCTCCTCGCCCGGCGCATGGGCAAGACCCGCATCATCGCCGAGACCGGCGCCGGCCAGCACGGCGTCGCGACCGCGACCGCCTGCGCCCGCTTCGGCCTGAAATGCGTGGTGTTCATGGGCGCGGTCGACGTCGAGCGGCAGAAGCCCAACGTGTTCCGCATGCAGATGCTGGGCGCCGAGGTGGTGCCGGTGCAGTCCGGCTCGCGCACGCTGAAGGACGCGATGAACGAGGCCTTGCGCGACTGGGTCACGAACGTCGAGGACACCTTCTACTGCATCGGCACCTCGGCCGGGCCGCACCCCTACCCGGCGATGGTGCGCGACTTCCAGTCGATCATCGGGCGCGAGGTGCGCGAGCAGATGATGGCTGAGGAAGGCCGCCTGCCCGACAGCCTGATCGCCTGCATCGGCGGCGGCTCGAACGCCATCGGCCTGTTCCACCCCTTCCTCGACGAGCCCGACATCGCCATCTGGGGCGTCGAGGCGGCGGGCCATGGCCTCGACACCCACGAGCACGCCGCGTCGCTGGCGAAGGGCCGCCCCGGCGTGCTCCACGGCAACCGCACCTATCTCCTCATGGACGACGACGGCCAGATCGAGGAGGCGCACTCCATCTCCGCCGGACTCGACTATCCCGGCATCGGGCCCGAGCACGCTTGGCTGAAGGAGAGCGGCCGCGTCACCTATCTCTCGGCCACCGACCAGGAGGCGCTGGCGGCGTTCCGGATGTGCTCGCGCCTCGAGGGCATCATCCCCGCGCTCGAGCCGGCCCATGCCCTTGCCAAGGTGGTCGACCTCGCGCCGACGCTGCCGAAGGACCATCTGATGGTGGTGAACCTCTCCGGCCGCGGCGACAAGGACCTCTTCACCGTCGCCGATGCGCTCGGAGGCAAGCTGTGAGCGCCTCGCGCATTTCCACGCGGTTTGCGCGGTGCCGGGCCGAGGGGCGGGCGGCGCTGGTGACGTTCGTCACGGCGGGCGATCCCGATTTCGACACCTCGCTCGCCATCCTGCGCGGCCTGCCTCCGGCGGGCGCCGACCTGATCGAGCTCGGCATGCCGTTCTCCGACCCGATGGCCGACGGGCCGCCGGTGCAGGCGGCCAATCTCCGTGCCCTCAAGGCCGGGCAGACCTTGGCGAAGACGCTCGACCTCGCCCGCCGGTTTCGCGAGAGCGATGCCGACACCCCCATCGTCCTGATGGGGTACTACAACCCGATCTTCCGCCGCGGCACCGAACGCTTCATCGCCGAGGCGGCGGCGGCCGGGGTCGACGGGCTGATCGTGGTCGACCTGCCGCCCGAGGAGGACGAGGAGCTGCGCCGCCCGGCCGAGGCCGCCGGCCTCAGCATCATCCGCCTGCTCACGCCCACCACGGATGCCGAGCGCCTGCCGGCGGTGCTCGCGAGCACGTCGGGCTTTCTCTACTATGTCTCGATCACCGGCATTACCGGCGCGGCGACGCCGGATTTCGTCCGCGTCGCCGGCGCGGTCGAGCGCATCAAGGCATCGACCGACCTCCCCGTCGCGATCGGCTTCGGCGTCAAGACCGCTGCCCACGCCGCCGCGGCCGCGCGCGCCGCGGACGGCGTGGTGGTGGGCTCGGCCCTGGTCGAGGCGGTCAGGACGAGCCTCGACGCCGCCGGCCATGCCACGCCGAAGACCGCCGCCGCCGTGACGGGACGGGTCGCCGACCTTGCCGCCGGCGTCCGCGGCGCCCGCAAGGCGGCCGCCGAATAGAGGAGCGTCGCGATGAACTGGATCACCAGCGTCGTCCGGCCGAAGATCAAGAACCTGCTCGGCCGCCGCGAGGTGCCGGAGAACCTCTGGATCAAGTGTCCCGAGAGCGGCCAGCTCGTGTTTCACAAGGATGTCGAGGCCAATCTCTGGGTCATCCCGGTCTCGGGCTACCACATGCGCCTCGGCGCCACCCAGCGGCTCGGCATCACCTTCGACCACGGCGAGTGGGAGGACATCGAGCTGCCGGACGTGCCGGCCGACCCGCTGAAGTTCCGCGACGAGAAGCGCTACGTCGACCGCATCCGCGACGCCCGCGCCAAGACCGGCCGCGAGGATGCGGTGCGCGCCGGCCTCGGCACGCTGGAGGGCCTGCCGGTGGTCATCGCCGCGCAGGACTTCGAGTTCATGGGCGGCTCGCTCGGCATGGCGGCGGGCGAGGCCATCGTGACGGCAGCCGGCACCGCACTCGAGCACCACTGCCCGTTCGTCCTGTTCGCGGCCTCGGGCGGTGCCCGGATGCAGGAGGGCATCCTGTCGCTGATGCAGATGCCGCGGACGACGGCCGCGGTGCAGATGCTGCGCGACGCCCGCCTGCCCTATCTCGTCGTGCTGACGAACCCGACCACCGGCGGCGTCACCGCCTCCTACGCCATGCTGGGCGACGTCCACCTCGCCGAGCCGGGTGCCCTGATCGGCTTCGCCGGCCCGCGGGTGATCGAGCAGACCATCCGCGAGAAGCTGCCCGAAGGCTTCCAGCGCGCCGAATATCTCCACGCCCACGGCATGGTCGACCTCGTCGTGCCGCGGAGCGAGATGCGGGCGACGCTGGCGCGGCTGTGCCGGCTCCTCACCAAGTCCTCGCGCGGCAACGGCGCCGCCCCGATCGAGGCGGTGGCTGCGGCGGGGTGAGAGTCGACATGTCCTTAAGTTCGCCCTTCTCCGTCATGGCCGGGCTTGTCCCGGCCATCCACGACTTTCTTCAGTGGCCGCCTTTGCAAACTCGTGGATACCCGGCCCAAGGCCGGGCATGACGGGTCAGTGCCGATGATAATTGGCGTCTTCTCATGGAAATGAGCGAGTCCATCCTGGCGCGGTTCCTCGCGCTGCATCCGCGCGAGATCGACCTGTCGCTCGGGCGCATGGAGCGCCTGCTCGCCGCGCTCGGCCATCCCGAGCGGGCGGTGCCGCCGGCCTTCCACGTCGCCGGCACCAACGGCAAGGGCTCGGTGGTGGCGTTCCTCCGCGCCATGCTCGAGGCGGGGGGGAAGAGCGTCCATGTCTACACCTCGCCCCATCTCGTGCGCTTCCACGAGCGCATCCGCCTCGGCGCGCCGGGCGGCGGCCGCCTGGTCGAGGAGCCCGAGCTGGTCGCCCTGTTCGAGGAGGTCGAGCGCATCAATGCCGGGGCGCCGATCACCCTGTTCGAGATCACGACCGCGGCCGCGATGCTGGCCTTCGCCCGCCACCCCGCCGACGTGCTCCTGCTCGAAGTCGGCCTCGGTGGCCGGCTCGACGCCACCAACGTGATCGACCGGCCGCTCGCCAGCATCATCACCCCGGTGTCGATCGACCACACCAAGTTCCTCGGCGACACCGTCGAGGCGATCGCCTTCGAGAAGGCCGGCATCCTGAAGCGCGGCGTTCCCGCCGTGATCGCCCATCAGGCGGTCGAGGCCCTGGCGGTGATCGAGCGCCAGGCCCAGTCGGTCGGCGCGCCGCTCCTGGTCTCGGGGCAGGACTGGCAGGCGCGCGAGGAGCGCGGCCGGCTGGTCTACGAGGACGAGGCCGGGCTGCTCGACCTGCCGCTGCCGCGTCTCGTCGGCCGCCACCAGCACGAGAACGCCGGCGCCGCCATCGCCGCGCTCCGGGCGCGGCCGGAGCTCGGCGTCGGCGCCGCGGCGATCGAGCGTGGCCTTGCCGGCGTCGAATGGCCGGCGCGCATGCAGCGCTTCACCGCGGGCCACCTGCTGTCGCTGCTGCCGGCGGAGAGCGAGCTCTGGCTCGACGGCGGCCACAATCCCGACGGCGGCCGCGCCGCGGCGGCGGCGATGGCCGAGCTGGAGGAGCGGGTGCCGCGTCCGCTCGTCCTCGTCGCCGGGATGCTCGACACCAAGGATAGCGACGGCTTCCTCGACGCCTTCCGCGGCCTCGCCGAGCACGTCCATGCCGTGCCGATCGCCCATGCCGAGCATTCGCGGAGCGCTGCCGAGGTGGCGGCGACCGCCCGCCGCGTCGGCATCGCCGCGACCGCGCATGCGGATGTGCCCGCCGCGCTCGACGCCATCCGGGCGGCCGGCGGCCCGCCGCCGCGAGTGCTGATCACCGGCTCGCTCTATCTCGCGGGCGAGGTGCTGGCGCTCAACGGCACCCTGCCGCGCTGACCCTCGCTTCGGGTCCGCAGGTGGGCGTCGCCTGCGATGCCCACCTGCACGGGCTTGCCCGTGCTGGTCCCGCTGGTGACGCAAGCCGGGCGAGCCACGACTTGCGTGCCGCGCCCGACGTTGGCATCGGCGCTGCCGATGCCAACCCGACGAATGACCTGCCCGAAAGGAGGCCCTCGAACCCGCCTTCGGGCGGAGCCCCGGCGGCTTTGAGCGCGTTCCCGCTCCATGCGATGATCCTCGCCGAGGGAGCAGATCCATGGCCGAGGCTGATGGACGGATCGTGCCGGTGCTGTTGTCGGGCGGCAGCGGAACGCGGTTGTGGCCCCTGTCGCGGCAGAGCTATCCGAAGCAGCTTCTGGCGCTCGCGGGCGACAAGACCCTGCTGCAGCAGACCGTGCTGCGGGTCGCCGATCCAGCCCGCTTCACGCCGCCGCTCGTGGTCTGCAATGCCGAGCATCGCTTCCTGATCGCCGAGCAATTGCGCGCGGTCGGTGCGCCCGCCGGGCGGATCGTCCTCGAGCCCGAGGGCCGCAACACCGGCCCGGCGGCCGCGGTCGCGGCGCTGATGGCGCTGCGCGACGACGAGGACGCGCTTCTCCTGCTGATGCCCGCCGACCACGTCATCGCCGATCCTCAGGCCTTCCAGGCCGCCCTCGTGCAAGGTGCGGCGGCGGCGCGGAGCGGCGCCTTCGCCCTGTTCGGCATCCGCCCGAGCCGCCCCGCGACCGGCTACGGCTATATCCAGGCCGGCGACCCGCTCGCCGCCGCGCCCGGCGTCCACCGCGTTCACCGCTTCGTCGAGAAGCCCGAGGCGGAAGTCGCCGAAGCCTATCTCGCCTCCGGCGACTATCTCTGGAACAGCGGCATCTTCCTGCTGCCGGCGCGCCGCCTGCTGGACGAGCTCGAGCGCTTCGAGGGCGCGCTGGTCCAGGCCTGCCGCGATGCCGTCGACTTCGCCGCCGCCGATCTCGATTTCTGCCGGCTCGACCCCGCCGCCTTCGCCCGCGCACCCTCGATCTCGATCGACTATGCGCTGATGGAACGGACCGATGCCGCGACGGTGGTGCCGGTCGATTGCGGCTGGACCGACGTCGGTGGCTGGACCGCGCTGTGGGAAATTGCCGAGCGCGACGCCGCCGGCAACGCCCTCCTCGGCGAGGTCGCGGCCGAAGCGGCGAGCGGCTGCTATCTCAGGAGCGACGGCCCGCTGGTCGCGGCGGTCGGCGTCGAGGATCTGGTGGTGGTCGCGACCGGCGACGCCGTGCTGGTGACGCGGCGCGGCCAGGACGAGAAGATCAAGAGCCTGGTCGAGCGCATCCGCGCCCGCGGCAACAGCGCCGCGACCCAGACCCGGCGCTGCTACCGCCCGTGGGGCTTCTACGAATCGATCCACGACGGCGAGCGCTTCCAGGTCAAGCGCATCACCGTGAACCCCGGCGCCAAGCTGTCGCTGCAGAAGCACTACCACCGCGCCGAGCACTGGGTGGTGGTCAACGGCACCGCGCTGATCCGGCGCGACAGCGAGGAGATCCTGCTGCGCGAGAACGAGTCGGTGTTCCTGCCGCTCGGCTGCGTCCACCGGCTGGAGAACCCCGGCAAGCTGCCGCTCAACCTGATCGAGGTGCAGTCCGGCGCCTATCTCGGCGAGGACGACATCGTCCGCCTCGAGGATGTCTACGCCCGCACCTGAACGCGGTCAGTCGAGCGGCAGCGGCTCTGCCAGCGGGACCAGCGGCGGCGTCATGCCGGGCGGGCTCGTGATCTCGGACACGCCGAGGACATAGGATACCATCACGTAGAGGCCGAGCAGCACGGTCAGGTCGGCGACGCCGGCCTCGCCGAGCAGCTCGACCGCGCGGCGGAACGTGCCATCTGCGACGGCATGGTGTTGTGACAGCGCTACGGCGAAATCATAGACCGCCGCCTCGTCGGGCCGCATCGCGGCCGGTCGCCGGCCGGCCTTGAGGTCGGCGACGACGGCCACGCTGAGGCCGGCATTCAGCGCGCGCGGCTCGTGCGCCTGCCATTCGTACTGGTCGGTCCACAGCCGCGCATGGATCAGGATCGCGAACTCGGCGAGGCGCAGCTCGATCGAGATGCGGAAGCGGATGTAGTCGGAGAGCGCCATCAGCTCTTCGGCGCCGGGGCTGCGCAGCATCATCGGGAACGGCCCGCGGTCGACCGCCGCGGTGAAGCGGCGGATCGCCTCGTAGGCGCGCCGCTGGGCGGCGCTCATCTCCTCCTGCGAAAGCGGCGGAAAACGCAGCGACGACGGCTCGGTCATGGGCATGTTCCCGTCCGATGGAAGGCGGTTCGCGCGGCAATCTCAGGGCATTGCCATCGCGCCGACCCCGCGATATCCAGTGCAGCGACGAGGCGACCATTCGCCTGCGCGCGTGAGCCTGACGAATGATTCTTCCTGGATACAAGATATGTTATCAACCTATCCCCAAAAATGCTTGCACTAGCTTGAAGTCAGCCCTTTATCGATTGGAAGCGGGCGAGGATTTTCGACCGAACCGCTGGGCATCTTCCATCCATGCGACCTTTCCGACGGTTCGCGTGCCGCCGGTGCCGCATCACTATTTCCGCTTCGTCGTCGTCCGCGACCCGCAGGCCCGGTTCCTGTCGCTCGTGCGCAACCGCATCCTGCACCACCACGATGCCGCCCGTCTCTACGCCAACATCGGCATCGACCGCATCGTGACCGAGTTGTCGGCCGAGGGTGCGACCGTCAGCCAGGACATGTTTGACGATCTCGCCAAGCGTGTCGTGCGAGGTTGGAAGAAGCTGAACAATGCCGAAATCTTCCACCACCACGCGCTGCCGCAGATGCATTGGATCGGCGGCCGGCTCGACAGCATGCAGGTCTACCGCATCGAGCAGATGGAAGAGCTTAAGCAGGCGCTGCAAGGATCGGCGCACCGGCAGATCAATCTCTATCGCGAGCAGGCCGGCGGCCCGTCGCTGAAGGAGATTGCGCTGAACGCCGAGCTCGTCAATTTCGTCAAGCACGAATATGTCGAAGACTATCAGGCGCTGGATTTTTGATGGTCTCCTGGCACCTCCGAGGTGAGCGACGGATCCGCCACCGCGGACGGATCGAGGCCGGACGGGCCGCCGGAGCGGACTGAGCCATGGCGGCGCCCGCGATTTCCGTCATCCTGCCGGTTTTCGATGGCGAGCCCTATCTCGGCCGGGCGATCGAGTCCGTCCTCGGCCAGAGCTTCGGCGACTTCGAGCTCCTGATCGTCGACGACGGCTCCCAGGATGCCTCCAGCGACACCGTCGCCCGCTATGCCGCGGCGGACGACCGGATCCGGCCGATCACCTTCGCCGACAATGTCGGGATCATCGGCGCGCTGAACTTCGCCCTCGCCGAGGCCGCTGCGCCGCTGATTGCGCGGATGGATTCGGATGATGTCTGCCTGCCACACCGCTTCGCGGCGCAGCGCGCGGCGATCGAGCGCCGCGGCGATGTCGCGCTGGCCGGCGGCTTCTTCCACATCGACGCCGGCGACGGGCTGAGCGGCCAGGACTTCCTGCCGCCCGAGGAGGTCGCGGTCGACCTCCGCCGCCTGCCCTACAAGGACCCCTATCTGCCCCACCCGTTTCTCATGGCGCGGACCGAGGCGATGCGGCGGCTCGGTGGTTATCGCTACGTCTTCCATGCCGAAGACGCCGACCTGTTCTGGCGCCTGATGGAGCTCGGCACCGTCTCGAACCTTCGCGACTATATCGGCTACTATCGAGTGCATCCCGGCGCGATCTCCGGCCGCGGCGTCACCAATGGGCGGATGCAGGCGCTCTATTCGCAGCTCGCGGGCCTGTCGGCGGCGCGGCGGCAGCGGGGCGCGGCGGACATCGCCTTCACCGCGGACCGGATCCCCACGATCGCGCGGAGCGCCTACAGCCTGGAAAGCATCATCGCCGCGGCCGCGACCGTCTTCGCGCTCGACGCCGCCGAGATGCCCGACCTGACCGTCCGGGTGGTGGCGAAGTTCCTCGAATACACCAAGTGGCGGCCGTTCGAGATCGAGATGGAGGACGTCGACTACATCGAGGCGGTGATGCGGGCCTATCTCGCCCGAAGCCGCAGGGGTGCCTCGCGCGCCTATGTGAAGTCGCTGTGGCTCGACGCCTACCGGCGGGTGCGGGGTGCGAACGGCGGAATGGCGGATCGCCTGATCGCCGCCGGCAGGTGGCGGCGCCTCGCCGAACTTCGCGCGCAGCGGGCCTGAGCGATGGCGGCGCCCGCGATCTCGGTCCTGCTGCCGGTCTATAACGGCGAGCGCTATCTCGCCGAGGCGGTCGACTCCGTTCTCGGCCAGAGCTTCGGCGATTTCGAGCTGATCCTGATCGACGACGGCTCGACCGACGGCTCGCCCGAGCTGATCGCGCGCTACGAGGCGGCGGACGCCCGGGTGCGGCCGCTTCGGCTCGGCCGGAATCTCGGCCTGATCGGCGCGCTCAACGCCGCTCTCCGCGAGGCTCGGGCGCCGCTGATCGCGCGGATGGACGCCGACGACATCAGCTTCCCCCGCCGCTTCGCCGTCCAGAAGGCCTATCTCGACGACAAGCCCCAATGCCTGGCGGTGTCGGGCTCGTTCATCACGATCGACGCCGAGGGCGCGACCGTCGGCAAGTACTTTACCCCCGGCGAGGCGCTCGAGGGCAATCCCTGGGGAGTGCCGCCGAAGGAGCCTTACCTGCCCCATCCGTTCCTGACCGTGCGGCGCGAGCCGGTGCTGAAGCTCGGCGGCTACCGCATGTGCCTGCATTCGGAGGACGCCGACCTCCTGTGGCGGCTGGCGCGCGAGGGCGAGCTCGGCGGCGTCGACGAGATCGTCGGCAAGTACCGGGTCCACGCCCAGAACGTGTCTTCGGCCAGCGTCACCAATGGACAGGTCCAGACCCTGATGGCGGCGGTCGCGGCGGTCTCCGAGCAGCGTTTTCGTAAGACTGGCTACGAGATCGAGGCCGACGAATTCGCCGCGATCGACCTCGCGGGCGCCGCTTCGTGGCGGGAGCGCACCGACGCCGTCGCGGGCCGCCTCGGTGCGACGGCGTTGGAGCGGGATTATCTCATCGTCGCCTCGGTGCTGAAATTCCTCCAGAACACGAGCTTCCGCCCCTATTCGGTGCCGCGGGACGACTGGGCGTTCGTCAACGATGCGGTCGGCCGTGGCGTGTGGCGCTGGCCGTGGCTCAAGGGCGAGCTCTATCGCCAATGGTACCGCGCCTTCCGCAGAGGGCGCCGCGAGCATGGTCTCCGCACGATGCTGTCACCGCAGTCCGCACGGCTGCTCGTCGAGATCGCCTACCGCCGCTATGTGCGGCGCTACCTGCGGCTGGGACGCTAGCCGGGTGATCCGCGCGGCGGCGACCAGCACCGGCGATGGCTGATTTCGCCAAGCTCGGTCGCGATCTCGGCCTGCTGTCCGCAGGAGGGGTGGCGGTCGCGGCGGCCACCTGGCACGGCCGCGCGCTTCGCTCGATCCAGGACCGCACCCGGCATATCCGCGACGGCGATGTCCTCGTGCTGTGCGTGGTGGATGCCGCCACCGCCCGGCTCGACCCCTTCCTGGACCACTATCGCGGCCTCGGGGCCGACCATTTTCTCGTGCTTGCCACGGGCGAAGGCTCCGTCGGCAGCCGAAGCGCGTCCGCGAAGGACATCTCGCTCTGGGCGGCGCCGGCCGGAGCGAAGCGCCATGTCATCCATTGGTGCAACGCGCTGTTGCGCCGCTTCGGCAGCGGCCATCTCTGCGTCACCGTCGAGGCCGAGGACCTGCTGCTCTATCCCCAGATGGCGACGCGCTCGCTGCATGCGGTCGGGCAGTTCCTCCGCGACGACCGCCGACTCGGCATGGCGGCGACGGTGGTCGATGCCGAAGGGACCGCAGTGGCGGCCGCCGACCTGGTTCGCATTCCAGTAGTGTGGTGGCGGCGGCACTACGCCTATCGCGGCTCGACCGCCCACGCCCTGCCGATCCGGCTGGAGCGGATTCGGGAGCGGGGCCCGCTCGCATTGACCGGGTGCCTGTTTCACGGCGCGGGCAACGCGCCCGCCGCAGCCGGCCTCGTCCAGCGCGGACTGATGTCGCCCGGCGCTTGGTTCTAGGCGCTCAGCCGCCCTCGCCGGGATCGCGGGCGACGTCGTCGGTGCCGCCGTAGTGGGCGATCAGGAGGTCGAGGCATTCGCCGAGGATGCGGTAGCGCTCGGCGCCGACCACGCCCGCGACCTCGCGCTGCTTGACC
>DASZVN010000149.1:0-9579 GCA_035547055.1 Hyphomicrobiales bacterium | reverse complement strand
GGGATGGCCAAGCCCCCCCTGCCCGCACTGGCGTCGCTCATGGAGTCCCCCCGGTTGTGACGCCGGGCCGGGGTTTCGGCACGCGACGGCAAGGCAGACGCGACGCGGCTCACGTCCATCGGCTTGTCCTCCGCAGGACCCACGCACGAGCGACCACGGCCCGGCAATTTCTGCCGAGCGCATGGTTAGCAGGCGGTTAACGGGCGCCGCCTCACGGCACTGGCGCTCCGTTGAAACGTAGCTACAACGACGCTACATTCGTACAATCGGGAACCAGAGGTCGCTTGAGACCATGAAAGCAGACGCCGTTGTACGGGCACGCATCCCGGCCGAAATGAAGGACAAGGCGGTGGCAGCCCTCGACCGAATGGGGCTGAGCGCATCGGATCTCATCCGCCTGACCTTCCTGCGCGTCGCCGAGGAGGGACGCCTGCCGTTCGACGTGGCCGTGCCGAACCGAGCGACCCGCAGGGCGATAACCGAGCTCGAAGCCCGGAAGGGCAAGCGATTCAAGAACGCCGACGAGCTGTTCGAGGATCTGGGCATCTGAGGTGTTGATCCCGGTCCGCTCCGCGGCCTTCAAGCGCGACGTGAGACGTGCGGAAAGGCGCGGTAATGACATGGCCAAATTGCGCACCGTGCTTGCCCTGCTGATCGAGGGCGTGCCGTTGCCTGAGCGCTACCGGGACCATCCGCTCAAAGGATCGTGGGCCGGCTGGCGAGACCTCCATGTCGGTCCGGATTGGCTACTGATCTATCGGGTGTACGGCACCGAGCTGCGGCTTGCCCGCACGGGCACGCATTCCGACCTGTTCGACGAATAGCGATTCCGCTGGCAGGCGGCCATCAGGACACCAGCGCGTGGACGCCGTCGACGATGAACTGGATCGCGAGCGCGGCGAGGAGCACGCCGAGGAGGCGCGCCAGCACGATCCGCCCGGTGATGCCGAGGAGGCGCTCGACCTGGTCGGCGAGGAGGAACACGGCGAGGCACACCGCGACCGCCACCACGATCATCGCGACAAGGAGCGCCAGCGCGGCCGGGTGCGCCGCGCGGCCGGCGAGGAGGATCGTCGCGGTGATCGCACCGGGCCCGGCCATTAGCGGCACCGCCAGCGGAAAGGCGGCGACGCGGCGGATCCGGTCGGCCGAGCGCGCCGCCTCGGCCGTCGCCGTCTTGCGGTCGTCGCGGCGCTCGAACACCATTTCGTAAGCGGTCGCGAACAGGAGGAGACCGCCGGCGATGCGGAACGCCTGCAGCCCGATGCCGAGCCGGGCCAGCAGCCACTCGCCGAACAATGCCGCCAACGCGAGGATCACGACCGCGTTCAGGCTGGCGCGAAGCGCGACGGCGCGGCGCTCCGGCGGCGACATGTCGGCCGTCAGCGCGATGAAGCTCGGCGCGAGGCCGGGCGGATCGAGGATGACGATGAGCGTCGTCAGCGCGCTGACCAGGTCGAACGGCATGCGGCGAGCCTAAGGCATTTTTGGCCTCGGAAGGCAGGGCGGCAATCGACCGATTCGGCGAGGTGCCGGCTGTGGACCGAGCCGCCCCCGCCTGCCGACGACCTTTGCAAGTCCGGAAAACGGCACCAGAATCGCGATCGTGCGTTGACCGATTCCCCAAGGGCGGCCGCGCCGCCGGCCGCAGCGAGAGGTGCGTCATGGCGAGCCGCGATTTCTTGCGCGAAGGCTACGGGCTGACGACGGCGGAGATCCGCTACCACCTGCCCGACCACCCGGCACTGCTGCAGCTCTACCTCTGGCAGGACTACGACGTGGCGCCGGGCTTCCCCGCGCTGCAGGGCTTTCTCGAGTACTGGCAGCGCGCGCTCGACGGCCCGCTCCATTCGGTCAGGGTCGCCCATCACCGCCTGATCCGCCCCTCCGAATGGCGCGCGGTCGACGGCATCCTGACGCTGCATTGAGCGACGAACCGCCGGTGCGGCGCAATAAGCCGCACTTCACCTCGGGTCCACGGCACCCATCTCAAAGGCTGGGGAGCGGGATGCCGGATGCGTCCGGTCAGGACCGGAGGATTGCGGATGCCGACCACCCTGGGCGTCGGCGCGCCGGATCGCCGCGATTTTCTCTATCTCGCCACGGGCGCCTTCGCGGCGGTGGGCGCAGCGGCAACGGCATGGCCCTTCATCGACCAGATGAATCCCGACGCGGCGACGCTCGCCGCAGGCGGCCCGGTCGACGTCCCGCTGAGCGGGATCGCGCCAGGCCAACAGATCCAGGTGCTGTGGCGCAGCAGGCCGATCTTCATCGTCAATCGCACCAAGCCGATGCTCGCGATGCTCGAGAGCGCGGCGATGACGAGCCGGCTCAGCGATCCCGATTCGAACGTCGACCAGCAGCCCCCCTATGCCAAGAACTGGCACCGCTCGGCCAAGCCGGAATACGCCGTGCTGGTCGGCATCTGCACCCATCTCGGCTGCATTCCGGGCTTCTTCCCCAACCCGAGCCCGACCGTGCCACAGGCGAACTGGCCGGGCGGCTATCTGTGCCCGTGCCACGGGTCGAAATACGACCTCGCGGGACGGGTCTGGTCAGGCGTGCCGGCGCCCTACAACCTGCCGGTGCCACCCTATCACTTCCCGAATGCCAGCACCCTGCGGATCGGCGAGAATCCGCCCGGCTCGACGTTCGATTTCGGCTCGATTGTCCAACTCTGACGACGGCGACCACGGTGGCCGCGGACCACGCGGCGGCCACCGGTCCATTGCCGCCGAGAGCCTACTCCGCGGCAGCGCGCGCGGTGCCGCCCTCCAGCAGGCCGATGGCCTCGTCGGTCGTCACGACGTCGCCGAACACGCGCTGCACCGTCGCGAGCGTGGCATTGTGGTCGGCGTCGCTGTTGGCGGCGTTGGCGTCCGACAGGAAGAACACCTTGTAGTTCAGCATCATCGCGTCGCGGGCGGTCGACTCGCAGCAGACATTGGTGAGCGTGCCGACGATCAGGAGCGTGTCGATGCCACGGGCCTTGAGCCTGGCGTCGATGTCGGACGAGCCCTGGATGAAGGCGCTGTAGCGGCGCTTATCGATGCGGAGGTCCTCGGGCTTCACGTCGAGATCGGCGTGGAGCGCATAGCCGTGCGAGCCGGGACCGAGCTCGTCCATGGTCTCGCGGCGACGGTCGCCGGCGAAGAAGACGCTCCAGGCGTCGCGCTCCCCCTCGAGGTTCATGCTGACCCAGACCACCGTGCCGCCGGCGGCGCGAGTCGCCTCGGCGAGGCGGTTGACGTTGGGCACGATCTCCCGCGCGGCGGGCACCTCGACCGGCATCCCCGGCAGCATGAAGACGTTCTGCAAATCGACGACGACCAGCGCCGTCTTCACCGGGTCGAGCCCGTCAAAGCGGTTGATGCGGCCGCGCTGCTGCATGATGCGGTCGATCACGTCCTGGGGAATGGAGACCTTGTGCATCGCGCCCTCCTGTCAGGTTGCGGCCAGCATGCCGCCCGCGGCGGATTACGGCAAGGTCCCGGCCGGGCCGTAGAGGCGGTCGTAGAGGTTCTTCAGCATGCGCGCGGTGGCGCCCCAGATGTAGCGCTGCTGCCAGGGGATCGCGTTGAACGAGCGCTCGACCCCGTTGAACAGCCGCGAATGGCGCAGATGGTTCTCCGGCGTCATCGCGAACACGAGCGGCAGCTCGAAGGCCTCCGCCACCTCGCCCGGATTGAGCATGAGCGCATGGTCGGGCCGGACCAGCCCGACCACCGGCACGATGCGATAGCCGGTGCCGGTGACGACGGCGTCGAGGAAGCCGAGCGGCGCGACATGGGCGCGGTCGAGGCCGATCTCCTCCTCGGCCTCGCGCAGCGCCGCGGCGAGCGGCGAGGCGTCGTCCGGCTCGATCTTGCCGCCGGGGAACGAAATCTGCCCGGCGTGGGAGGAGAGGTGCGCCGTGCGCTGGGTGAGCAGCACCGTCGGCTCCGGCCGCGACACGATCGGCACCAGCACCGCGGCGGCGCGCTCGGTCGCGACCGCCGGCATCGGCGTGATGTTGCCCCCGGCGGGCGCCGCGGGGTCGGGCGGCTCGTGCAGGAGCCGCTCCGTCGCACGGGCACAGAAATCGGCGAGGGAGAAGGGTGGGGCGGCGGTCATGACGAAGGCGCGCGCGTACGGACAAGCCGCGGGTGGCCGGGACGGGCCCGGCCCCAACGGAAAGAGGCTTTCCCCAGCGGCCCCTCACCCGGCTCCCGCTCCCGGGGAGAGGGGGAAGACCCGGCGGAACCCTGCCTCGCGATCAAGTGTTGCATGCCGAAGGCCACGCTATCGCCCTTTTCGCGCCCGCAGGATAGCCTCTCCGCGATGTCGCCGGCACCGCGACGGAGTGGCCGGCGACGAGCCGAAGGAATTTTCCGCTTGAGCTCGGCCAGCGAAGCCCAGTCCCTCGACGAGATGATCCTGCGCGGCGCCGAGAGCGCGATCGGCGCGATCGCCCAGGCGCGGAGCGCGCTCGGCGACGTCATCTTCGGCCAGAGCGAGGTGGTCGACCGCGCGCTCCTGACCGTGCTCTGCGGCAGCCATGCGCTCCTCGTCGGCGTTCCCGGCCTCGCCAAGACCCGCCTGGTCGAGGCGATGGGCACCGTGCTCGGGCTCGACGCCCGCCGCATCCAGTTCACGCCCGACCTGATGCCGTCCGACATCCTCGGCTCTGAGGTGCTGGAGGAGGATGCCGACGGCCGCCGCCGCTTCCGCTTCCTGCAGGGCCCGATCTTCGCCCAGCTCCTGATGGCCGACGAGATCAACCGCGCCAGCCCGCGCACCCAGTCGGCCCTGCTCCAGGCGATGCAGGAGCAGCACGTCACCATCGCCGGCGCCCGCCACGACCTGCCGTCCCCCTTTCACGTGCTCGCGACCCAGAACCCGCTGGAGCAGGAGGGCACCTATCCCCTGCCCGAGGCCCAGCTCGACCGCTTCCTGATGCAGATCGACGTCGGCTATCCCGGCCGCGACGCCGAGCGCCGCATCGTGATCGAGACCACGGGCGCGGAGGAGGCAAGACCCCGTCGCGCGATGAGCGCGGACGACCTCCTCGCCGCGCAGCGGCTGGTGCGCCGTCTGCCGGTCGGCGAATCGGTCGTCGAGGCGATCCTGACCCTGGTCCGCGACGCCCGGCCCGAGGGTGGCGACGCGCCGACCGCCAAGCTGATCGCCTGGGGCCCCGGACCCCGCGCGAGCCAGGCGCTGGTGCTGGCGGTCCGGGCGCGAGCCCTGCTCGACGGCCGCTTCGCCCCGTCGATCGACGACGTGGTCGCGCTCGCCGAGCCAGTGCTGAAGCACCGCATGGCGCTGACCTTCGCCGCGCGGGCCGAGGGCGAGACCGTCGAGGGCGTCGTCGAGCGTCTCGCCCGCCGGCTCGGCTGAGCTCGATGGTCAGGGCTGAGACCCTCGCCCCGGCCGAGACCGCGATCGGCGCACGCCACGAGCAGGCGGCCCTCGGCCTCGCCGCGGTGATGCCGCGCCTCGTCGTCGCCGCGCGCCGCACCGCCGCGACCGTGATGCACGGCCTCCACGGCCGCCGCCGCGCCGGCGCCGGCGAGAATTTCTGGCAGTTCCGCCGCTTCTCCTCGGGCGAGCCCGCCGGGCGGATCGACTGGCGCCGCTCGGCCCGCGACGACCACCTCTACGTCCGCGAGCGCGAATGGGAGGCGGCCCACACGGTATGGCTCTGGATCGATCGTTCGCGCTCGATGGCCTACCGGTCCGACCTCGCGGCCGACGCCAAGATCGAGCGGGCGATCGTGCTGGCGCTGGCCTCGGCGGAACTGCTGGTGCGCGGCGGCGAGCGTGCCGGCCTGCTCGGGCTCGGCCGCCCGACCGCGAGCCGCCGCGCCGTCGAGCTTCTCGCCGAGACGCTGGCGCTGGCCCCGGCGGACGAAACCGGCGTGCCGCCGGCAACCCCGATCGCGCCCCTGTCCGAGGCGGTGCTGATCGGCGATTTCCTCGCCCCGATCGAGGAGACGCACGCGGCGCTGAACGGCCTCGCCGCCCGCGGCGCCCGCGGCCATCTCGTCGTCGTCAGCGACCCGGTCGAGGACGCCTTTCCCTTCGCCGGGCGGACCGAGCTGCGCGACCCCGAGGCCGGCACCCGCTTCACCGCCGGCCGGGCGCAGGATCTCAAGGCCGACTATGCCGCCCGGCTCGACCGCCATCGCGAGGCGCTCCGCAGCGCCGCCGCGCCGCTCGGCTGGGACGTCGCCTTCCATCGCACCGACCGCTCCGCCGCCGAGGCGCTGCTCGCGCTCCACGCCCGCTTCGGGGAGCGCCCGGCCGGGCTGATCGTGGAGCGGGCGCGATGATCGGCCTGCCGCTCGCCTTCCTCGCGCCGTGGATGCTCCTGGCGCTGGCGTTGCTGCCGGCGCTGTGGTGGCTGCTCCGCCTGATGCCGCCGCGGCCACGGCGTTTCGATTTCCCGCCGCTCCGCCTCCTGCTCGAAGGGCGCACCGAGGAGACGCCCGCGACGACCCCGTGGTGGCTGATGCTGCTGCGCCTCGGCCTCGCCGCCCTGATCGTCCTGGCGCTGGCGGTGCCGGTGCTGAATCCCTCGGCGATCACGCTGTCGGGCCGTGGCCCGGTGGTGGTGCTGCTCGACCAGGGCTGGGCCGCCGCCCCGGACTGGAAGCAGGAGAGTGCGACCGCCGCGGACGTGATCGACGCCGCCGACCATGCCGGCCGGCCGCTGGCGCTGGTGCCGCTGGCCGATCCGCCGGCCGACATCACCCTCCTCACCGCCGCCCAGGCCCGCGACCGGCTGCGGGCGCTGACGCCGCAGCCTTCCCCCGACGACCGGGCCGGCCATCTGGAGCGCATCCAGCGCCTCCTCGCTGCCAATCCGGGCGCCGACGCCTATTGGCTGTCGTCGGGGCTCGACGAAGACGGCGGCCGCACCTTCGCCGCGGCGCTCGCCAAGGCGACCGCGCGGCTCGTCGTCGCGACGCCGAACCGCACCGCCCGCGGCCTCGCGGACGCCGAGAACAACCCAGCCGCGCTCACCGTCCGTGTGCTCCGCGCCGAAGGCGGGGGCAGTGAGACCGGGCTCATCCGCGCCTACGACCTCCACGGCCGCCCGCTCGGCAAGGCGCGCTACCGCTTCACTGGGACGGAGCCATCGGCCGAGGCCCGCCTGACGCTGCCGATCGAGCTCCGGAACGACGTCGCCCGGCTCGACATCGCCGGCGAGCGCTCGGCCGGCGCGGTGCAACTCCTCGACGACCGCTGGAAGCGCAAGACCGTCGGCATCGTCTCCGGCACCACCAGCGACACCGCCGAGCCGCTGCTGTCGCCGAACTACTACCTCGCCCGCGCGCTCCAGCCCTTCGCCGAGATCCGCAATGCCGGCGGGGTGTCGCCGTCGGCCGCGGTGCAGCGCTTCGCCGACGGCGGCGTCTCGGTGATGATGATGGCCGACGTCGGCAACCTCACCCCGGCCGCCCACGCCACGCTCACGAAATGGATCGCCGACGGCGGCGTCCTCGTGCGCTTCGCCGGGCCGCGGCTCGCCGCCGCCGACAAGGACGACCTCGTGCCGGTGCATCTCCGCCACGGCGGGCGGGTGCTCGGCGGCACGCTCGCCTGGGGCACGCCGCAGCCGCTCGGCGCCTTCCCCGCCGACGGGCCGTTCGCCGGCGTGACGCCGGAGAAGGACATTCGCGTCGAACGCCAGGTGCTGGCCGAGCCCGATCCCGACCTCGGCCGGCGTACCTGGGCGGTCTTGGCCGACGGCACCCCGCTCGTCACGGCACGGCGCGACGGCAAGGGCCTGCTGGTGCTGTTCCACGTCACCGGCGACACCACCTGGTCGAACCTGCCGCTGTCCGGCACCTTCGTGGAGATGCTGCGCCGGGTCGTGGCGCTCGCCGGCAGGGCGCCGACCGCGAGCAGCGCCGGAGCCGCCGAGAGCGCGGTCGAGGCCGGCCCGGCCGCGAGCAAGGCGGTGCTGGCGCCGACCCGCACGCTCGACGGCTACGGCGCCTTCCGCAACCCGCCGCCGACCGCGCGTCCGGTGCCGGCGCATGGCCTCGCCGCGGCGACAGCGGAGCACCCGCCCGGCATCTACGGCCCGCCGGACGGCTTCGTCGCGGTCAACGTGCTGCCGCCCAAGGCGCGGCTCGCGGCGCTCGACCTCGCCGGCCTGACGCTGACCCTCCGCGCCTACGCCGCGGCGCAGCCGATCGCGCTGGCGCCGTGGCTCCTCGTCGCCGCCTTCGCCCTGCTCCTCGTCGACACGCTGGTGATGCTGTGGCTCTCCGGCGCCGCAGGGCGCCTCAGGCGGAAGCCGGGCGCGGCGCTCGTCGTCCTCGCCGCCGGCGGCGCACTGGCGCTCGGCTGGCCGGGACCGCTCCACGCCCAGGCCGCTGCGCTCACGCCGGCACAGAAATTCGCGATGGAGGCGTCGCTCACGACCCACCTCGCCTATGTCGTCACCGGCGACCACGCGCTCGACGAGACGACCCGCGCCGGCCTCGTCGGCCTGTCGCAGCAGCTCGCCGCGCGGACGGCCTTCGAGCCCGGCGAGCCGATCGGCGTCGACCCCGCCCACGACGAGCTGGCGTTCTTCCCGCTGATCTACTGGGCGGTGCCGAACGACGCCCAGGCGCCGAGCTCGGCGACGCTGGCGAAGCTCGACAGCTACATGAAGCGCGGCGGCACCATCCTGTTCGACACCCGCGACGCGCTCTACGCCGCGCCCGGCACCACCTCGCCCGGAACCCAGGCGCTTCGCCGCATCCTCGCCGGCCTCGACGTGCCCGAGCTGGAGCCGGTGCCCCCCGACCACGTCCTCACCAAGGCGTTCTATCTCCTCACCGACTTCCCCGGCCGCTACGACGGCGGCACGCTGTGGGTCGAGGCGTTGCCGGAGGAGGAGAGCCCGGAAGCCGAGCGGCGGCCGGTCCGGGCCGGGGACGGCGTGTCGCCGATCCTGATCACCGCGAACGACCTCGCCGGCGCCTGGGCGGTCGATGCCGAAGGCCACCCGATGTTCCCGACCGTGCCCGACAGCCCGCGCCAGCGCGAGCTCGCCTATCGCGCCGGCATCAACATCGTGATGTACGCGCTGACCGGGAACTACAAGGCCGACCAGGTCCACGTGCCGGCGATCCTCGAGCGCCTGGGGCAATAGCGGTGCGTAACGCCGCGAGCGCCCAGCCCCCTCACCCGGTCGCCGGCTTCGCCGACGACTCGACCTCTTCCCGCCGGGGAGAGGTGAGGGCGCTGCGGCTCGCCTTCCTCACCTCTCCCAAAGGGAGAGGTCGAGTCGCCTGCGCTAGCAGGCGCCCTGGTCAAGGGTTAGGGCGCCCGGGAGCTGTTTCGCGAGGGCTGGGTCAGCGATGAACCTCGCGCTCGGCTTTTCGCCGCTGGTTCGGCCGGATGTGCTCGCCGGGCTCGGCATTCTCGGCGCGCTGATGCTGCTCGCGCTCGCGTTCCTGCGGCCGCGGGGCGCGTGGTTCCGGGCGGCGGCGGTCGCGCTTCTCCTGCTCGCGCTGGCCGGACCGTCGCTGACGCGGGAGGACCGCCAGCTTCTCCCGAACGTCCTCGCCCTCGTCGTCGACAAGAGCGCGAGCC
>DASZVN010000148.1:0-17319 GCA_035547055.1 Hyphomicrobiales bacterium | reverse complement strand
GCCGCCGCGAAGGCCAGGTGCGGGGTCGGCGACGGCGCCGGCATCGGCACCGCGTTCCGCGCCAGCACCGCCGTCGCCCGGGCGGGCTCGGCCGCGGCCGGCTTGGCCGGGGCGAAGGCGGCGGCCACCGCGGCGCCGGCGTCGGCCGGCGGCACCGGCGGGTCCATCGCGACGCGGATCGGCTCGTCGAGGGTGCGGCGCAGCCGCCCGTTCTGGGGCACGTAGGCGGCGGCGACCGGCGTCCCCTCCTTCACCAGGGAGGCGAATTGCTGGGCGTCGGCGCGCTCCTTGGCGGCGACCGCGCTCGCGATCGCCGGCGCGACCGTGTAGGCCGGGCACGGCGCGTCGGGCTCGAAGCGCTCGCCCTCCCTGGCGACCGCGTCGAACACGTAGCGCCCGCCGCACACCGCGACCTTCGGCTCCTCGCGGGTCACCGCGAAATGGTCGTAGCCGACCTTGAGGTCGCGCCAGAACGCCATGTTCTTGTCGTTCCGCCGCCGCGCCATGTTCTCCGCGGTCATGTGGAACGGAAAGGCCTCGACCTGGAACTCCTTCTGCCCGCCGCGGAAGGCCTCGCGGGCAAGCGCGTAGATCTCGGCCATCTGCCCGTCGGTCATGGCGTAGCAGCCCGCCGACAGGCAGTCGCCATGGACCATGAGGTCGGAGCCGGTGCGGCCGTGGGCGCGATCGAAGGTGTTGGGGAAGCCGGTGTTGAACGAGAGATAGTAGTGCGAGCGCGGGTTCATCTGCGCCGGCGTGATCGGGTAGAAGCCTTCGGGAGACTGGTGGTCGCCGGTCTTGACCTTCGGCCCGAGCGTGCCCGACCAGCGGCAGATCGGATAGGACTTGAGGAGCGCGTAGCGGCCGTCGGACTCGCGCTTCTTCCAGACCTCGAGCTGCGACTCCTCCTTGAAGATGCGGATCAGGATGGGGTCCTGAGCCTTCATCCCCTTGGTCGACATCAGCGACATGGTCTCGGCGGGGATCGGCGCCTCGGCCTTGGCGTTATAGCCGGTGTCCGGCTGCTGGCAGCCGGCGAGCCACAGGGCGGCGCTCATCGCAAGCAGCGCTGAGGCGAGACGACGGACGTCCATGAAGGCGGTCCCCACGTTTGCCGCCGTCGGCGGCACCGCTCCAGTTCACGACCGATAGCCTTACCGCTCCGTTACCGCAAGGCATCGGTTCCCTCGGCCCAAGAAAGCCACGGCAAAGGCGGCTTCTTTGTGGCGAATAGGCCGACCCCGCGGTCAGGCTTCCTGCCAGAACGAATCGAGACCGTACTGGTCGGAGTAGTGACTGCGGACCTCGACGATCTTGCCGTTGCTGAGGCTCATCATCTGGCAGGCGGTGATGTCGAGGCTGCGCCCGGCGAAGGACGCGGTGGCGTGCTGGATCGCGACGACGAAATGCTCGCCGGCGGTAATGTCCATGACGTCGGCGCGGAAGCTGCCGCCGCTGAGGCGCACCAGCCGCTCGAAGAAATCGCGGCGGATGGCGGCGAGGCCGCGATGGCTGCCGGCGATCGCGCTCCGCCCCGGCACGTGCCACACCGCGTCCTCAGCGAAGCATTCCCCCGCCGCGGCGGGGTCGCGCGCGTTCAGTGCGTCATAGGCGCGGCGCACCACCGCGACATCGGCCTGAGTGACAGACATCACGCATCCCCCCTTTCGTAGGGTGGGCACGCGCGACGCGTGCCCACGACGTCGGCACCGGCGAGCCGATGCACACCCTACAAATTGCGTCCGATCGCGAGGAATTTCTCGCGGCGGGCCTGCCGGAGCGCCGCGGCGTCCATGTTGGAAAGGCTGGTCAGCGCACCCTCGACGGCGTCGGCGACGGCGACGATGGTCGCCTTCCTGTCGCGGTGGGCGCCGCCGCGCGGCTCGGCGACGACGCCGTCGATCACCTTGAGGCGCAGCAGGTCCTGCGCGGTGATCTTGAGGCTCGCCGCCGCCTCGGCGGCGCGGCCGGAATCGCGCCACAGGATCGAGGCGGCGCCCTCGGGCGAGATCACGCTGTAGATCGCGTGCTCCAGCATGAACACGCGGTTGGCGGTGGCGAGCGCGATCGCCCCGCCCGAGCCGCCCTCGCCGATGATGACCGCGACGTTCGGCACGCCGAGCGCGAGGCAGGCGTCGGTCGAGCGGGCGATGGCCTCGGCCTGGCCGCGCTCCTCGGCGCCGATGCCGGGATAGGCGCCTGCCGTGTCGACCAGGCTGATCACCGGCAGGCCGAAGCGGTCGGCGAGCTCCATCAGCCGCGCCGCCTTGCGGTAGCCCTCGGGCCGCGCCATGCCGAAATTGTGCTTCAGCCGGCTCTCGGTGTCGGCACCGCGCTCGTGGCCCATCACCACCACCGGCTGGCCGCGGAAGCGGCCGGCGCCGCCGACGATGGCCTCGTCCTCGCCGAACTTGCGGTCGCCGGCGAGCGGGGTGAACTCCTCGATGCAGCCGGCGATATAGTCGACGAAATGGGGCCGCTCGGGATGGCGGGCGACCTGGGTCTTCTGCCACGGGGTGAGGTTGCCGTAGAGCTCGCCCAGCGCCTCGGCGGCGCGCGCCTCGAGCCGGCCGACCTCCTCGTTGATCTCGACCGCGCCGCCGTTGGCCGCGAGCTCGCGCAGCTCGTCGACCTTGGCTTCCAGCTCGGCAACCGGCTTTTCGAAATCGAGGTAGCTGCGCATCGGCGATGGTCGGGCCCGGCCTCCCGCGGCGGGCTCGGCCGGGGACGAAGTTCGGCCGCAAACTGTGCGGCGCGTCCGGCCAAGTCAAGTTTGGCCGAGTCAAGTGTCGCCGCCACCGTCGCCGAGCGGGTGGAGGTCGCGCACCATCGCCGCCACCCGCTCGTCCAGCACATGGGTGTAGATCTGGGTGGTGGCGATGTCGGCATGGCCGAGGAGCTGCTGCACGGTGCGCAGATCCGCGCCGTTCTGGAGCAGGTGGCTCGCGAAGGCGTGGCGCAGCACGTGCGGGCTGACCCGCGACGGCGCGATCCCGGCCTTGATCGCCAGCGCCTTGAGGTCGCGGGCGAAGGCCTGCCGGGTCAGGTGGCCCGAATCGGCGAGCGAGGGGAACAGGAACGGGCCGGCGCCGAGCCGGTCGGCACCGGCCAGGAGGTCGAGCCAGGCCGCGACGGCGGCCTTCGACTTCTCGGTCAGCGGCACCAGCCGCTCCTTGCCGCCCTTGCCCCTGACCGCGATCAGCCGGTTGGCCGGCCGTGCCGCCGTGCGCGGCAGCGCCACCAGCTCGGAGACGCGGAGGCCGGTGGCGTAGAGCAGCTCCAGCAGCGCCGTCATCCGGGCGGCGCGGAGGCGCATCCCGAGCGGCCGGTCGGGATCGCCGATGCCCTCGGCCGCGGCGTCGAGCAGCCGTTCGACCTCGGCGACCGTGAGCACCTTCGGCAGCGGCCGCCCCCGCTTCGGCCCGTCGAGCGCCGCGGTCGGATCGTCGGGACGCAGGCCCTCGCCGTAGAGGAAGCGGTAGAACTGGCGGATCGCCGAGAGCCGCCGCGCCGCCGAGGACGGCTTCAGCCCGCGGCGGTCGAGATCGCCGAGCCAGGCGCGGAGATCGGCGGTCGTGGCGGCGCGGGGATCCCTGCCCTCGCCCGCCAGGAACTCCAGGTGGTCGTCGAGATCGCGGCGATAGGCATCGAGGGTGTTCGCCGCGGCGCCGCGCTCGGCCGACAGCATTTCGAGGAAGGCTTCGCCGTCGCGGCGGGACCGGGCGCCGGTCATGGCGTCGCCGCCGGCCCGACCGGGACGTTCACGACGATCTCCCGTGGCGGCGGGTTCACGAAGGTCGCGAGCGCCCACAGCCCGGCCCACGCCAGGCCGGCGAGGACGAGCACGCGGACGAGGAGGCGGATCGTGCTCGGCACAGGCGGTCATCCGGGGCGGCGGGCCGGCGGAAGCATGCCACAACCGTGCCGTCTTGCGAACGCGCCTGCTTCGTGAAACGGTCCCGCCGCACACGGCGACGACGATGGACAACGCCAACGACCCGCGGGCCCCGGCCGGCCCCGACATCGCCCGCCTGGTAAGCGCGCTCGGCGGCCGCTCGGTCGTGCTGATCGGAATGATGGGGGCCGGCAAGTCCTCGGTCGGACGGCGGCTCGGGCGCATCCTGGGGCTCCCGTTCAACGACGTCGACGTCGAGATCGAGCACGCCGCCGGAATGACGATTCCCGAAATTTTCCAAGAGCATGGCGAACCTTATTTCCGTGCCGGAGAAAGCCGGGTGCTGAGCCGCCTGCTCGCCGCCGGGCAGCAGGTGCTGGCGACCGGCGGCGGCGCCTGGATCGACCCTGCGAACCGCGCCGCCATCGCCGGGCGCGGCCTCTCGGTCTGGCTCAAGGCCGAGCCCGAGGTGCTGCTGCGGCGCCTGCGCCGGCGCACCGACCGGCCGCTGCTCCAGACCGCCGACCCCGAGGCGTCGCTCCGCACCATCCTCGCCGCACGCGAGCCGGTCTATGCGCTCGCCGATCTCACGGTGCCCTCGCGCGACGTCGCCCACGAGCAGGTGGTGACGGACCTCGTCGCGGCGCTCGACGCCCACTTCGCCGCCGCAGTCCACGGCTGAGCCGCGCCCGAAATACGCTATAGAAGCGCTATGAACGACGAGACGCCCCTCGCCGCCGACCGCCTCACCGTGCCGGTGACGCTGCCGGGCGCGCGCTACGACATCCTGATCGGCCCGGTGCTGGCCGAGGCCGGGGCCGCGATCGCGGCCCTCGGCCCGCGCCAGGCCGCGATCGTCACCGACGAGAATGTCGCCAAGCTCTATTTGCCGGCGGTCGAGGCCAGCCTCATCGCCGCCGGCATCAAGGTCGCGCCCGTCGTGGTGCCGCCAGGCGAGCGCTCGAAGAGCTTCGCCGCGCTGGAACGGCTGCTCGATGCCCTGCTCGATGCGAAGATCGAGCGCGGCGACGTCGTGGTGGCGCTCGGCGGCGGGGTGGTCGGCGACCTCGCCGGCTTCGCGGCGGCGATTCTCCGCCGCGGGGTCCGCGTGGTGCAGATCGCGACCACGCTCCTCGCCCAGGTCGATTCGTCGGTCGGCGGCAAGACCGGCATCGACACGCGGCAGGGCAAGAACCTCGTCGGCGCCTTCCACCAGCCTGCGCTGGTGCTGGCCGACACCCAGGTGCTCGACACGCTGCCGCCGCGCGAGTTCCGCGCCGGCTACGCCGAGGTGGTGAAATACGGCGTCATCGCCGACGCCCCGTTCTTCGCCTGGCTCGAGGACAATCGCCGCGCCGTCTTCGCCGGGGGTGCCGCCCGCACCCGCGCCATCGCGACGAGCTGCGCCGCCAAGGCCGGTGTCGTCCAGCGCGACGAGCGCGAGACCGGCGAGCGCGCGCTGCTGAACCTCGGCCACACCTTCGGCCACGCGCTCGAAAGCGCGGTCGGCTACGAGGGCGGGCGGCTGATCCACGGCGAGGGCGTCGCCATCGGCATGGTGCTGGCGCTCGCCTTCTCGGCCGAGCTCGGCCTCGCTCCGGCGACCGACGCCGAGCGCCTCGCCGCCCATCTCGCCGGCGCCGGCCTGCCGACCGCGATCGCCGACATTCCCGGCGAGCGGCCAAGCGCCGACCGCCTGCTCGACCTCATGGCCCAGGACAAGAAGGTCAAGGGGGGCAGGCTCACCTTCATCCTCGCCCGCGGCATCGGCGCGGCCTTCGTCGCGAACGACGTGCCCGCCGACGCCGTCCGCCGCTTCCTCGTCAGGACCCTCGACCGACCGCAATGACCGCAACGCTCTGGCTCACCGCCGCCGCCGTCGTCGCGCTGCTCGCCGTCTCGTTCTTCTTCGCCGGCTCCGAGACGGCGCTGACCGCGACCTCCCGCGCCCGCATCGTCCAGCTTGCCAAGGACGGCAACCGCCGCGCCATGACGGTCGACCGCCTGCTGAACGAGCGCGAGCAGTTCATCGGCGCCGTCCTCCTCGGCAACAACGCCGTCAACATCGCCGCCTCCTCGCTCGCGACCGGCGCGCTGCTCGCGATCTTCGGCAACGCCGGCATGCTCTATGCCACCATCGGCATGACCATCGTCGTCGTGCTGTTCTCGGAGGTGCTGCCCAAGACCATCGCGATCGGCAGCCCCGACCGCGTCGCCCTCGCCGTCGCCCCGGTGGTCCAGGTGTTCGTGCGCCTCCTGTCGCCGATCACCATGGCGATGGAGTGGATCGTGCAGATGATCCTGCGGCCGTTCGGCACCGCGATCAGCCAGGGCCAGTCGATCCTGTCGCCCCAGGAGGAGCTCCGCGGCGCGGTCGACCTGCTCCACCGCGAGGGCGGCGTCGTCAAGGCCGAGCGCGACATGCTGGGCGGCCTCCTCGACCTCCCCGACCTCGAGGTCTCGGACGTCATGGTCCACCGCACCAAGATGGCCTCGATCGACCTCGGCCAGCCGGCCGAGCGGCTGGTGCGCGAGGTGCTGGACTCGCCCTACAGCCGGCTGCCGCTGTGGCAGGACAAGCCGGAGAACATCGTCGGCATCCTCCACGGCAAGGACCTGGTGCGGGCGCTGGCGGCGGTCGGCGGCGACGTCCACCGCATCGACGTCGCCTCGCTCGCCCGCCCGCCCTGGTTCGTGCCCGACACGACGCCGCTCAGCGCCCAGCTCACCGCCTTCCGCCGCCGCAAGACCCATTTCGCGCTGGTGGTCGACGAGTACGGCGAGGTGATGGGCCTGGTGACGCTGGAGGACATCATCGAGGAGATCGTCGGCGACATCACCGACGAATACGACCTCGTGCTGGCGGGCGTCCGCCCGCTGCCGGACGGCTCGGTCAACGTCGAGGGCGGCATTCCGGTGCGCGACCTCAACCGCGCCATGGACTGGCACCTTCCCGACGACATCGCGACCACGATCGCGGGCCTCGTCATCCACGAGGCCGGCACCATCCCGGAGGCGGGCCAGGCCTTCACCTTCCATGGCTTCCGTTTCGACGTGCTGCGGAAGCAGAAGAACCGCATCACGGCGCTTCGGATCTCGCCGCTGGCCAAGGCCGCGGCGGGGTAACGGCTGCCGCCCGGGCGGCGCGCTTGACCCCCCTGGCGGCGGATGGAACAAGGGATCGTGCCCTCGCCCGCCCGCTCGCTCGGCCCCTCCGTCCTCGCCGTCATGCTCATGCTGTGCCTGAGCTGGGGCGTGCAGAACGTCGCCATCAAGATCACGCTCGTGGGCTTCGCGCCGATGGTGCAGATGGCGCTGCGCTCGCTGTTCGCGGCGGCGATGATCTGGCTGTGGGCGCGGCTCAGCGGCAAGGGCCGGCTGGTCGTCCTCGACGGCAGCGCGCGCTGGGGCCTGCTGGCGGGGGCGCTGTTCGCGGCGGAGTTCGTGCTGCTCTATTTCAGCCTGCAGCTCACGACCGTCATCCGCGCCACGCTGTTCCTCTACACCGCGCCGTTCTTCGTCGCGCTGGGCGGCTGGTTCGCCCTCCCCGAGGAGCGGCTGCGCCCGCTGCAATGGCTCGGCCTGGTGCTCTCCTTCGCCGCGGTCGCGCTGGCGCTCGGCACGCCGCAGAGCCTCGGCGCCGGCGGCAGCCTCCTCGGCGACCTGATGGCGCTCGGCGCCGGCGTCGGCTGGGGCGCGACCACGCTCGTCATCAAGGCCTCGCCGCTCCGCTTCGCCCCGGCCGAACGCACCCTGTTCTACCAGCTCGCGGTCTGCGCCGTGGTCGGCGTCCTCGCCGCCGCGCTCGCCGGCGAAGGCCTGCCGGCGGCGCCGCCGGCGATCGCGATCGGAGCGCTGGCCTATCAGACGCTGTGGGTCGCCGGGATCACCTACCTGATCTGGTTCCAGCTCCTCGCCCGGCATCCGGCCGGGCCGCTCCAGACCGCGACGACGATGACGCCGCTGTTCGGCGTGGTCGCGGCCCATCTCATCCTCGGCGAGGCCATCACCGCGACCTTCGCCGCCGCGGTGGCGCTGCTGGTGGTCGGGCTGCTCCTGGTCAACTGGCCGGTGCGCAAGGCCGCCCCGGCGCCGGCGGGGTGAACAAGCGCCCCGTCATTGCGAGCGAAGCGGAGCAATCCAGGGGCAGCAGGCGCCGGCATGGGTTGCCCTGGATTGCTTCGCCGGCTTCGCCTCCCCGCAATGACGGCGGTGCGGGCGTCATCTTGGCTTAACGGAAATTGCGCCTATTCTTGAGGGCGTTCGAACCAGGAGCCGGCCGCGCCGGAAGAGCCATGCTGCAGGACATCGTGCCGGAAGGCCCGGCGACGCGGCGGAAATCGGTCGGCGTCAGCGTCGGCGGCGTCAAGATCGGCGGCGGCGCCCCGGTCGTCGTGCAGTCGATGACCAACACCGACACCGCCGACGTCGAGGCGACCGCGCTCCAGGTTGCGGCCTTGTGGCAGGCCGGCTCGGAGATCGTGCGCATCACCGTGGACCGGCCCGAGGCCGCCGCCGCGGTGCCGAAGATCCGCGACCGCCTCGACGCCATGCGCACCCCGGCGCCCCTGGTCGGCGATTTCCACTATATCGGCCACAAGCTCCTGACCGACTACCCCGCCTGCGCCGAGGCGCTGGCGAAATACCGCATCAATCCCGGCAATGTCGGCTTCAGGGAGAAGCGCGACCGCCAGTTCTCGCAGATCATCGAGATCGCGCTGAAGCACGACAAGCCGGTGCGCATCGGCGGCAACTGGGGCTCGCTCGACCCCGAATTGCTGACCGCGATGATGGACGAGAACGCCAAGAGCAAGACGCCGGTCAGCGCCCGGGCGGTGACGCACGAGGCGCTGGTGCGCTCGGTCCTGATGTCGGCGGCGCGGGCGGAAGAGCTCGGCATGGGCCGCGACCGGATCATCCTCTCCGCCAAGGTCTCGGCGGTGCAGGACCTGATCGCGGTCTATCGCGAGCTCGCCCGCCGCGCCGACTACGCGCTCCATCTCGGCCTCACCGAGGCCGGCATGGGCTCGAAGGGCATCGTCGCCTCGACCGCCGCGCTCGCCGTCGTCCTCGAGGAGGGCATCGGCGACACCATCCGGATCTCGCTGACGCCCGAGCCCGGCGGCGACCGCACCCAGGAGGTGCGCGTCGGCCAGGAAATCCTCCAGACCATGGGCTTCCGCACCTTCGTGCCGCTGGTCGCGGCCTGCCCCGGCTGCGGACGCACCACCTCGACGGTGTTCCAGGAGCTGGCGCAGGAGGTGCAGGACTTCATCCGCGACCGCATGCCCGAGTGGAAGGCCCGCTTTCCCGGCGCCGAGGCGCTGAACGTCGCGGTGATGGGCTGCATCGTGAACGGGCCGGGCGAGTCGAAGCACGCCGACATCGGCATCTCGCTGCCCGGCACCGGCGAGGCGCCGACCGCGCCGGTCTTCGTCGACGGCAAGAAGGTCGCGACGCTCCGCGGCCCCACCCTCACTGCCGACTTCAAGGCGATGGTCGAGGACTACGTCGCCCGCCGCTTCGGCACCGCGCCCGCAGAGGCCACCGCCGCGGAATAGGCCCTCCCTACCGCCATCGGCGCAGCCTGCCTCGCCCCTCCGGCCGATAGGCAGCGCCGCGCTCGCCCCGCTAGCCTTCCCGGCCGGAGGGGCGCGATGGCGAACCGATACGCTGCCTTGGACGGCCTGCGCGGGGCGGCGGCCATGGTCGTGTTCGGCTTCCACGTGCCGTGGACCAGCCATCTCCTCGGCGTCGCGCCGCTCCGGAACGGCTATCTCGCGGTCGACCTCTTCTTCATGCTGTCGGGCTTCGTCATCGCCGCGGCCTACCAGGCCCGGCTCGACAGCCGCAGCGCCGCCGCGGACTTCCTGAAGCGGCGCTTCTTCCGCGTCTATCCGATGCACGTCGTCGTGCTGGTCGCGCTGCTCGTCCTGGAAATCGCGCGGCTCGTCGCCCAGCACGCCGGGGTCATGGCCGGGCGCCCGGCCTTCAGCGGCGACTTCTCGCCGCAAGCCTTCGTGATCCAGCTCCTGTTCCTGCAAGGCAGCGGGCTCTTCGCCAATATCGGTTGGAACGTGCCGAGCTGGAGCGTCAGCGCCGAGGCGGTGGCCTACGTGCTGTTCGCGATCGCCGGCGTCGCCGGGCTTCTCAGGCGGCCGCGCCTGGTCATCCTGGCGGGCGTTGCCGGCTTCGCGATCTATCTCGCGATCGACCTCCATTCCGGGCGCGTCGGGACCATCCGCCACCTCGCCTCGCTGCGCTGCGCCGCCGGCTTCGCCATCGGGACGATGCTCTACGGCCTGGGGGACAGCCGCCTGCACGCCGTCCTCGCGGCGGCGCCGCCCCGCGCGCTCGGAGCGATCCAGGTCGCGCTGGTCGCGCTCCTCCTCGCCACCCTGACGATCGGCACCGGGCGCCTCAGCGTCCTCAACATCCCGGTGCTCGCGGCCCTGCTGCTCACCCTGCAGTTCGACCGCGGCGCGGTGGCGTCCTTCCTGTGCTCGCGGCCGCTCCAGGCGCTCGGCCGCTGGTCCTATTCGATCTACCTCATCCACCTCGCCCTGATGCTTCAGGCCGCGACCCTGCTGGAGCATTTCGGCGCCCCGGTCGGCCTCGACGATTTCGGCGGCGAGCAGGCGCAGGTGCCGCTCCTCCTCGGCGATGCGCTGTTCGTCCTGGCGGTCGCGGCCGTCCTCGCCCTCGCCGCCTTCACCTACCGCCGCATCGAGGCTCCGGCCCGCGAATGGGGCCGCCGGCCGTGGCGGGCCGCGGTACCGGCGACCGCCGCCGCGGAATAGCGGCTGCGACGGCGGACCGCGCCCGCCGGCGGTGCGTTTCGTGCGAAAAGGCCGCGACGCTGCCACGACGCCGGTGACCATGCCCTACGACCGCATGACCGAAGAGGCCCTCGCCGCCCAGGTGCGCCGCTTCTACGAGCGGGCGCGCCGCGACGCCGTGCTCGGTCCGGTGTTCGAGGCCGCCATCACCGACTGGGAGGAGCATTTCGCCCGGCTCACCGATTTCTGGACCTCGGTCCTGCTCGCGAGCGGCCGCTATCGCGGCAACCCGCTCGCCCAGCACATGCGCCATCCGATCGGCCCCGGGATGTTTCCGCGCTGGCTGGCCCTCTGGGGGGAGACCGCGGACGAGCTGTTCGTCCCCGAGCTCGCCGCGATCCTGCGCCAGCGCGCCGAGCTGATTGCCCGGAGCCTCCAGGCCGGCATGTTCTTCCGTCCCGAAGAGGCGCTGGCCCGCCGTTGAGGACGCCTCCCACGCGCGGCGGGGAGGAACAATGGGCACCGCCCGAACTCGGCGTATAAGGGGCGCATGGGCGTCCTCACCGACACCGGCCTCGCCGCCTTCCTGATCATCGTCGTCCTGATCGGCGGCGCCGGGGCCACCCTCACCGCCCGCGCCGTCGCCCGCGCCTGGCGGCCGTGGTGGCGTGCGGTGCTGTGGATGGTGCCGCTCGCCGCGGCGGTGCGCTTCGTCCAGTTCGCGCTGTTCGACGGCACCCTCCTCGCCGTCCGCTACTACGCGGTCGACCTCGCGATCCTGGTTGCGATCGCGGCGATCGCGCACCGCGCCACCCGCCGCCGCCAGATGCGGACGCAGTACGGCTGGCTCCAGGCGTAGGCCCCCTCGCCGGCGCGCTTGCAGCGCCCCGCCGGCGGGGCCAAGCTTCGGGCCGGGAGCAAGCTCGTCCAGGCAGACGCAGGCAACCCGTTCGCGACCGCCGGCATTCGCCTGCCTGCCGCCTCTCGAGGAGCGAACCGATGGCGATCCGGCTGACGCCGCTGCAATACGCGGACAAGTATCGCAGGCTCGAGGTCTATCTCTATACCGAGGAGCAGGCCCAGGCTGCCGTCGGCGACGGCCTCCCGCCCGGCGGCGAATGGACGACCGTCCAGGTCCACAGCTACCGCATCAACCTCCATCAGGCCTACCACAGCACGCTGACGTCGCTCGAGGCGTTCAAGAACGTGGTGCGGCCGCATCTCGACGCGCAGGACGAGTCGATCACCGTGTGGGTCAAGACCGTCCAGGGCCAGGTGGTCGGCAAGACCTATCGCAGCCGCAAGGACCTCGCCGAGAACGTCAACGACCCGTTCTACGGCAAGGGCTCGCCGGAGGAGGTCCAGATCGTCCTGCAGCTTGCGGTCCGCTACGGCCTGTTCCCGCGCGGCCAGATCCAGACCTATTGCGACAACGGCAATATCGGGCTCGACTGCAACGGCTTCGTGGGCTGCTATCTGCGCCACGTGGTGGAAGGCATGCCGTGGGACACCGACGCCCACACCCCCCAGGAGGTCAGGACCCAGTTCGACGCCAACATCTCGATCCGGGCGCTGCTCGACTTCAACCACCGGACCCAGGCCGTCAATTCGGTGATCGACGTGGTCCAGTCGCCGGGCTCGCCGTTTCTCCTCCTGATGTCCGACGAGAAGGGCCGCGTGCTCGACCACTTCACCGACAGCGACGGCAACACCTCCTACGGCCACGTCATGATCAGCGAGCCCGGCTCGGCCCACATCGCGCACAATCCGCGCATCCCGAAGCTCGGCCTCAAGGAACGCGCGATGCGGCTGAAGGTGGTGGAATCGGCCGGCAGCAAGGGGCTGAGCGACTCGTACTACTACGTCCTCCCCGGCAATGACCACAACGCCTTCCACGCCTATCGCGGCCTCACCGACAGCCTGATCTGGGTACGGCTGGCGAAGGTGCTGTGACCGCCGCCTGCGGCGGCCGCGGCTGAACCCGGTATCGCGTGACTTCGCCGGCGAGACGCGGCAGACTCCGCTCTGCGGCCGTGGGGATGGCTCCCGCGGGCACCAGCGCAGGGAACGGGGAATGATCAGGTCCGTCGCCATCGCCGCCACTGCCGCGGCGCTACTCGCCGTGGCCGGGCCCGCCCGGGCCGACATCGTGATCGGCGTCGCCGGGCCGATGACCGGCTCCTACGCCTCGTTCGGCGCCCAGATGCGCGCCGGCGCGCTGCAGGCGGTCGCGGACCTCAACGCCGAGGGCGGCATCAACGGCCAGAAGCTCCGCCTCAAGGTCGGCGACGACGCCTGCGATCCCAAGCAGGCGGTCTCGGTCGCCAACGACATGGCCGAGGACCACGCCGTCTTCGTCGCCGGGCACTATTGCTCGGGCTCGTCGATCCCCGCCTCCTCGGTCTATGCTGACGAGGGCATCATCCAGATCTCCCCGGCCTCGACCAACCCGACCTACACCGACAACCGCCCCGGCCCCGGCATCTTCCGCCTGTGCGGCCGCGACGACCAGCAGGGCAAGGTCGCCGGGGCCTATCTCGCGAGCCATTTCAAGGGCAAGAACATCGCGATCCTGAACGACAGGTCGGCCTACGGCAAAGGCCTCGCCGACCAGACCGCCGCGGCGTTGCACGCGCTCGGCGGCAAGGAGGTCGTGAACGAGGCCTACACCGCCGGGGAGAAGGACTATTCGGCGCTGGTGTCGCGGCTGAAGGCGGCCAGGATCGACGCGGTCTATGTCGGCGGCTACCACACCGAGGCCGGGCTGATCCTGCGCCAGATGCGCGACCAGGGGCTGAAGGCCCAGATGCTCTCGGGCGACGCCATGAACACCCAGGAGTTCTGGTCGATCACCGGGCCGGCCGGCGCCGGCACCATGTTCACCTTCGCGCCCGACCCGCGCAACAGCCCGTCCGCCGCCAAGGTGGTGGCCGAGTTCAAGGCGAAGAACGTCAACCCCGAGGGCTACACGCTCTACACCTACGCTGCGATCCAGGCCTGGGCCGACGCCGCCAAGGCGGCCAAATCGGTCGACACCGACGCGGTGGTCAAGGCGCTCGACAGCAGCACCTTCGACACCGTCATCGGCAAGGTGCGCTTTGACAAGAAGGGCGACGACGCCACCGCCGGCGGCTATGTCTGGTACGTCTGGAAGGACGGCACCTACACCCAGATGCCCGCGAGCGAAACCAAGAGCGACTGAGCGGAATTACCGCCAGCCGCGCCCCGCCCTGTGCGCCTCGACATAGGCGCGCAGGACGGCGTTCATGCGGGTCAGATGCCCGCGTCCCTGGGCCTTGAACCAGTCCAGCACGTCGGTGTCGACGCGGAGGTGGACGGAGGTCTTGCCGGCTGGCATGACCACTCGCGCCTCTCGCCAAAAGGCATCGTCCAGCTCGGCCGCCGACGCGTCGGCCCGTGTCGGCACCACCTCGCCGCGAGCCCGCATGGCGGCCAGCTCATCCGCCGAGTATCGCCTGATATCGTCGCTTGCCATCCTCACCGACCTTCCATGCGCTGATGATCCGGCGTCGGTCGCCGCGCCATGTGAACGCCACCAGGAAATATTCGTCGTCCACCCGGCCCAGCGCCCGGTAGCGCCGTTCGCCGTAGTCCGCCCGCCGATCCTCGGCCTCCAGGACGGGACTCTCAAAGACGAGCGCAGCCAACCGGAAATCCACGCCATGCTCGGCGATGTTGTCGAGCCGCTTGTCCTCGTCCCATTCGAAAAGCTCATCCATCGTCTATGTACACTTCTGTGTACACAAAATCAAGACGCTCCCATCATCCGAGATTCCCCAGCGCCGGAAAGCTGTCGAGGAGCCAGTAGGAAAAGTCGTTCAGCCAGCCGAACAGGAAGGCGACGCCGGCGAGGACGAGGAGGCCGCCGACCACCTTCTCGACCGCGCCGAGATGGCGTCGGAAGCGGCGGAGAAAGCCGACGAACGGGCGCATCAGCAGCGCGGCCAGGATGAACGGCAGGCCGAGGCCGGCGGCATAGAGCGCCAGCAGGCCGGCGCCCTTGGCGACGGTCGCCTCGGCCGCCGCGACCGTCAGCACGGTCGCGAGCACCGGGCCGATGCAGGGCGTCCAGCCGAAGGCGAAGGCGAGGCCCATCGCGTAGGCGCCCCAGAGGCCGACCGGGCGGCGCAGTTCCAGGCGCGCCTCGCGATAGAGCAGCGGGATGCGGAACAGCCCGAGGAAATGCAGCCCCATGACGACGATGCCGATCCCGGCGATCGTCGTCAGCACGTCGAGATGGGCGCGGAGCACCGCGCCGAAGGCCGAGGCGGTGGCGCCGAGCAGCACGAACACCGTGCCGAAGCCGAGGACGAACAGGCAGGCCGCGGCCAGCGCGCGGCCGACCACGCCGGGCGCCGCATCCGGCGCGGCGAGGCGATCCGCGGTCGTGCCGGCGAGAAAGCTGAGATAGGCCGGCACCAACGGCAGCACGCACGGCGTGAGGAAGCTCACCGCGCCCGCGGCGAAGACGGCTGGGAGGGCGAGATCGGCCATGGGCGGCCTTCTACCCTGCGGCGGCGGCGGCGCCCATGGGCGATCTCGGCGCAGGCGAGGCCGCCGTCACTGCGCCTCGCGGAAGGCGGCGGCGATGGCGGCGGCGGCCGCCGCGGGATCGGGTGCGCCGCAGATCGCGGAAACCACCGCCACCCCGTCGGCGCCGGCAGCGGCGGCCTCGGCAGCCAGCGCCGCGTCGACGCCGCCGATCGCGACCAGCGGCAGCGTGGTGAGGGTGCGGACGGCGACGAGCCCCTCGATCCCGATCGCGGCGCCGGCGTCGGCCTTCGTCGTCGTGACCCGAAGGGGGCCGGTGCCGAGATAGTCCACGAAGGGAAGCTGGTCGGCGGAGGCCGCGAATTCCGCCGGCGAGCCGACCGAAAGGCCGATGATGCGCCCCGGGCCGAGCAGGCGGCGGGCATGGCGCGGCGCGAGATCGTCCTGGCCGAGATGGACGCCGTCGGCGTCGGCCGCGAGCGCAACGTCGGCGCGATCGTTCACGATCAGGGGGATGCCGCGGGGGCGGAGCAGCGCGACCAGCGCCTTGGCGGTCGCGACCAGCACGCGGGCAGGGACGCTCGGATCGCGAAGCTGCACCGCGGTGACGCCCCCATCGATCGCCGCGCGCACGGTCTCGACCACGCCGCGGGCGGCGCAGAGCCGGCCGTCGGTCACGAGATAGACCGAAGGATCGAACCGCCGCGCCATCACAAGGCCGGTGCCGGCGTCGGCGGGGTGGAGGCCGCGAGGGGCCCGACGGCCGGCCGGGCGTCGGGATCGAAGCCCGGCGGCACCGGACCGCCGGTCGCCCAGTCGAGCAGCTCCACGGTATGAACGACAGGCGCGCCGACCGCGCCTTTGAGCTGGGTGATGCAGCCGATATTGCCGGCGGCGACGACGGCCGGCGCGGTCTTGGCGATGTTGGCCGCCTTGCGGTCGCGCAGCCCGGCCGAGAGCGCCGGCTGGAGGATGTTGTAGGTGCCGGCCGAGCCGCAGCATATGTGCCCCTCCGGCACGTCCTTGACCTTGAAGCCGGCGGCGCGGAGCAGCGCTTTCAGCTCGTCGCGGATCTGCTGTCCGTGCTGGAGCGAGCAGGCGCTGTGATAGGTCACGGCCTGCCCGGTCGCGATCGCCGCCGGCGGCAGGCCGATGGCGGCGAGATATTCCGAGATGTCCTTCGCCAGCGCCGAGACCCGCGCCGCCTTCCCGGCATAGGCCGCATCCTCGCGCAGCATGAAGCCGTAGTCCTTCAGCATGGTGCCGCAGCCGGACGCGGTGACCAGGATGGCATCGAGGCGATGCGCTTCGATCGCCCGCGTCCAGGCATCGACGTTGGCGCGGGCGAAGGCCAGCGCCTCGTCCTCGCGGCCGAGATGGTGAACCAGGGCGCCGCAGCAGCCCTCGCCCGGCACGGCGAAGACGCTGACGCCTGCCCGGTTCAAGAGCCGCACCGCCGCCGCGTTGATGCCCGGCGCCAGCACCGACTGGACGCAGCCCCTGAGCAGCGCCACCCGGCCGCGCTCCTCGCCTTCGGCGCCCGCGACCGGCGGCGGCGGTGCCGCGCGCGGCGGCGCGCCGGGCGCCAGTCCCAGCATCGCGGCGACCGGCCTCAGCGCCGCCGTCGCTCCGAACAGCGGCCGCAGCGGCGCCGCCAGCGAACCCAGCATCAGGGCGGCGCGGAAACGGCCGGGAAACGGCAGCGTCTTGGCCAGCACCGTCCGCAGCACGCGATCGACCAGCGGCCGGCGAAAAGTCTTCTCGATATGGGCGCGGCCGTGGTCGACGAGGTGCATGTAGTTGACGCCCGAGGGGCAGGTCGTCATGCATGACAGGCAGGAGAGGCAGCGGTCGATGTGGGTGACGACCTCGGGCGTCGCCGGCAGGTTCTTCTCCAGCATCTCCTTCATGAGGTAGATGCGCCCGCGCGGGCTGTCGCGTTCGTCGCCGAGGAGGAGATAGGTCGGGCAGGTCGCGGTGCAGAAGCCGCAATGGACGCAGGAATGGATGATCCGCTCCGACTCCCGCATCTGCGGATCGGCCAGAAGCTCCGGCAGGAAATCGGTCTGCATGTCAGGCTCGGCGCGACGCGCTCCCTCCCCCCTTGCGGGGGAGGGTTGGGACGGGGGGTAC
>DASZVN010000147.1:0-5497 GCA_035547055.1 Hyphomicrobiales bacterium | reverse complement strand
CAGCGGCTCGATCCGAGCCCACTCCTCGTCGCTCAGCCATCGAACCTGCTTCGCCATCTTCAAGGCTCCCTTCCACGAGGCCTTGAATCAGCAACCCCGCCGCGCCGCTAGAACTTATTGAGTACGGAGCCTAGGACATCGCCCAGCAACACCGCCATGCCGGCAACGGGCGCCAATCCTTCCTCGAGCAGCGCCTTGAGCCGAGTCTCGTGCTCATCCGGCGGCAGGGCACGGCCGATCTCCGCCTCGATCTCCCGCCTGAGATCACGTTCCGAGACACCGATGAAGCGCCGCGTCACCTCGTCGGCGGAAATCGGATAGCCCACCTCGGTCAGCCACTCCGCTCGGATGCGGCATGAAAGCGGCTCGCTGTCGACGAGGACGCCGTCACAGTCAAAGATGACGAGATCGATGTCCCTCTTCATACAGCTCACGCCACCATGAAATCCGCGGCGGTCAGCGCCGGGTGGCGGGCGAGCGTGGCGAACTGCACCTCGGCGTCGGCGCCGGTGCCGTCGGGGTCGTAGAACAGCGCGCCGGTGTGGGTATCGTAGATGATGTGGTCGTTGCCGTCGTGGGCGGCCGTGCCGGCGTGGAAGAAGCCCGCCTTGAGCGCGCCGCGGCTGCCGATGCCGCCGAAAATCGCGTGGTCGAGGTCGATCTGGTCGCTGCCGTGGGCGAAGCCCGAGATGGTGTCGACATTGTTGGCGCCGAGCGCGGTGTCGAAGACGAAGCTGTCCGCCCCGGCGCCGCCCCACAGATGGTCGCGCCCGGCGCCGCCGTCGATCGTGTCGGCGCCCGCCGCGCCGGAGAGCGCGTCGTTGCCCGCGCCGCCCGACAGCGTGTCCTTCCCCGCGGTGCCGACGATGGTCTGGTTGCCCGCGCCGGCCGCGAGGCTGAGGCCGAGGATGCCGAGCCCGTCGATCTCGGTGATGCCGCCGCGCGCGACCGTCGCCGAGGCGGAGGTGTGCAGCGTGTGCCCGTCGATCACGTCGAGCTTGACGTTGTCGCCGTCGTGCAGCGTCAGCGTCACCTTGGCCGCGCCGGTGAGGCCGGCGCCCTTCAGCGTCACCACCTGCCGGCCGGTCGCGTCGGTCGAAAGCGTGTAGCCGCCGGCCGCGGCCGAAGTGGCGTGGTCGGCGCCGAGCGAGACCTTGAGGCCCTTCGTCCCCTCGCCGACCGAGTAGAAATCGTCATGGTCCTTGTCGGCGTAGGCGACGCCGAGGATGAAGACGCCATGCGTGCCGCGGCTGCCGAAATCCTCGGTCGTCACCAGGGGACCGACCTCGGTCTGGGGATTGCTCTCGGCCACGACGCCGACCCCGACCTCGCGGAAATCGGCGTCCATGATGTTGTCGCGATGCCCGGGCGGCGACTGCATCCCGCCGCTGCTCGCCGGGCCGCCCCAGTCGACCATGTAGCCGGCATGGGCCTCCAGAATACTGCTCGCGTAGGCGAAGATGTTCTCGCCGAGATCGGTCCATCCGGTATAGCCGGCGTTCTCGTCGCGGGTCACCGGATCCGGTTCGCCCGTCACCTGATGTTCCTGGTCGTCGGCGGCGATCATCGCCCGGTCGTGGCCGCGCGCCGCGGCGGCGAGGTCATCGTTCCAGGCGAGCGGCTGGACCGGCTTCAGCGCCGCGAACTGCTGATGCAGCAGCGCGCCGTCGACCTTGAAATACGTAAGATCGTTCTGGATCTGCGGATCCTTCGATTTCAGCGGCGAATAGGACGCGATATAGCGGGCGGCGTCGCCGAGGAGGTTGAGGCGGGCGTCGTCGATCAGCTCCAGCAGCAATTGCTCGTCTGCGGTCGCGGCCATGGCGATGCCTCCAGCATGGGGTAAAGTGCGACGGTCCGCCGCACCGGACGCCCTCTCTAGCCGAGGGCGGGAGCGCTGTCATCCGCGGCGCCGGCGGGGCAATGCGCGCGGCGCGCGCCAAGGGAAAGGCGATGATCGCGATCACCGACTTGATCGCCCTCGACGACGGCGAGCTCAGCTTCGCCTTCGTCCGCGCCTCCGGGCCGGGCGGGCAGAACGTCAACAAGGTCGCGAGCGCGGTGCAGCTCCGCTTCGACGCCGCCGCCTCGCCCTCGCTGCCGGCGGAGGCGAAAGCGCGGCTCAAGCGTTTCGCCGGCCGGCGCATGACCAAGGACGGCGAAATCGTCATCGAGGCCCAGCGCTTCCGCTCGCAGGAGAGGAACCGCGCCGACGCGATCGACCGGCTGGTCGCGCTGCTCCGCCGCGCCGCGGAACCGCCACCGCCCGCCCGCAAGGCGACCCGCCCCTCCGCGGCCGCCCGGCGTGCCCGCCTCGATGCCAAGCAGCGCCGCTCCGGCCTCAAGGCCCGGCGCCGCCCGGTCGACGCCCAGGACTGACGCGAGCACGTTGGTCGAGCTCCGCCCGTCGTCCCGGACGCGGCGGAGCCGGGATCCGGGACCCGGCCGCGCGCGGCGCGAGCCCCGGATCCCGGCTCTCCGCCTCGCTCCGGCCGGGACGACGGGGAAGCAGCTAGCGCCGAACCCCCCTCTGCGCTCATCCACCGGCCTTGACAGGTGAGCCCCCGGCGTCATGCTCGCTTGGAACCAAACCAATGTGACGCCGCGCGGAGACGCCGATGACCGAGTACCGGGTGGGGCCGGCCGACGAGATCGCCGAGGGAGGCCGCAAGGTCGTGCAGTGCGGCGACGCCGAGATCGGCATCTTCCGCTACAAGGGCGAGCTCTATGCCTGGCACAACCAGTGCCCCCACCGCTTCGGCCCGGTCTGCCAGGGCCGGCTCTACAACAAGGTCACCGAGCCGTTCGACGAGATCGGCAAGGTCCGCACGCTGCAGTACGACGAGGACTGCATGCACATCGTCTGCCCGTGGCACGGCTACGAGTTCGACGTCACGACCGGGAAGAACGAGGCGACCAAGCTGTTCCGCCTGCGCCCGGCGACGCTGAAGGTCGAGGACGGAGAGGTGCATGTCGTCCTCTGAGACGCGCGCCCGCGCCCCGTCATCCCGGCCGAAGCGAAGCGGAGAGCCGGCATCCGGGGCTGCCGCGCGCGGCGATCGGATCCCGGATCGCGCACCCCATCTCGGGCCTGCCCAAGATGGGGATGAAAATGCGCAAGTCGGGCAAGCTCGACTTGCGCGCGCCCGGGACGACGGCGGAGAGGCGCGGCGCAACGACGAGTATGGCTGGATCGACGACATGGCGCCGTCGCTCCACGAGGCGGCGCGTGCGCTGATCGACAAGGGCGAGGCCGCGCGCGTCTCCGACGAGGCGGTCGCGGAGATCCTCACCGCGGCGCTCCGGCTCTACGTCGCCAAGAGCTACGGCGAGGAGCGCAATTTCCGGCCGCTGTCCGGCCGCTTCGACGAGAACATCACCGCGACCGAGCTGCTCTCGGCCGTCTCCGAACTGCTCCGCGCGCTCCGCCTCGGGCCGATGGAGCTGGCCCTGTGGTATCGCCCCCGCCCCGACGGAAAGGATCACTGACATGGATGCGGTCGCCAAGCATCACGCCCGCGAGCTTCCGGTCCAGGAGATCAGCGTCCAGACCTCGACGCTCGACCAGCTCGCCCACGCCAAGGCCGGCGCGCTGAAGCGCGGCTTCCAGGACTGGCTGATGGTCGACATCGACTCGCACCACGTCGAGGTCGTCTCGTGGAACGAGATCGTCAAGCACATCGAGGACCCGGTCATCCGCCACCAGGCGATGATCTCGGCGCGCAAGATCGAGGGCGGCACCTACGGCCTGAACGGCGAGCCCGGCCTGAAATACCAGGACGTCGGCGGCCGCATCCCGCACCAGGGCGGCCTCCGCGAGACGGTCGACGACAAGAGCGTCCACCGCGATGTCACGCTGTCCCGCCGGGTGATGGATTCGCTCGGGCTCGACTACCAGATCCTGTTCCCGACGCCGATGCTGCTGCTCGGCCTGCACCCGCAGCCGGAGATGGAGGTCTATCTCGGCCGCGCCTACAACCGCTGGCTGATCGAGAACGTCCTGTCGGTCGACGACCGCATCAAGACGCTGGCCTACCTGCCCTTCGGCGTGCCGGAGGAGGCCGAGCGCACCATCGAGGAGTTCACCGGCAAGCCCGGCGTGATGGGCTTCTGCGTGACCTCGACGCGCTACAAGGCGGTCCACCACAACGACTACATGCGGGTCTACCGCATGCTGGAGGAGCGCGGCCTGCCGATCGCCTTCCACGCCGCCTACAATTGGGAAGACCAGTCGCTGTCGATGATCAACCGCTTCCTCGGCATGCATGCGCTCGGCTTCTGCTGGTGGAACATGATCCACATGACCAACTGGATCCTGAACGGGATCCCGGAGCGCTTCCCCAAGCTGAAGACGCTGTGGGTCGAGAGCGGGCTCGCCTGGGTGCCGTTCCTGATGCAGCGGCTCGACGACCAGTACCTGATGCGCCCGTCGGAGGCGCCGATGCTGAAGCGGCTGCCGAGCGAGTACATGCGCGAGCACTGCTGGTACACGACCCAGCCGATGGAGACGACCAACGCCAAGGCGACCCAGCTCACGCTGGAGATGATCAACGCCAAGACGCAGCTTCTTTTCGCCTCCGACTGGCCGCACTTCGACTTCGACCTGCCGCAGGAGATCTACGACCTGCCTTATCTCGACGAGGAGTCGAAGCGGAACATCCTCGGCCTCAACGCCGCCCGGCTGCTCGGCCTCGACCCCAAGCCGCGCAAGAAGCTGTGACCGCGCCGTCCGTTTCGTAGGGTGGGCATGCGCAGCGTGCCCACCTGGTGGGCCTCGGCTGCCGATGCCCACGCTACAGGAACGATCGTATCAGAACGCCTTGAAGCGCTCGATGATGCGGCCGCCCACGAGCGCTTCGAGGCGGAGCTCGCCGTTGGCGTGGAACCAGCAATAGCCGCGCGGCGATGGCGGCAGGTGCAGCGCGGCGCCGTCGACCACCGCGCCGCGGTCGTCGATCAGCCCGATCGGGCAGGCGCGATAGACCGCGACGTAGCGGACCGGGGCGCGGTGATGGATCCGCGCCGCATGGTGGTGGGTCCGCGTCGCCTGGTGGTGGTGCGGCGGCAGCGTGAGGTCCGCGGCCGACGCCGCCGAGACGCCGCCGAGCGCTAGCCCCGCCGCCAAAAGCCAAGTCTTCATCACCCCGTCCTTCGCTGCATCGCGCCGGCGCAGTCTGCCGTGGCGGCCTCCGGGCCGCAACGGCATCGTCGCCGCACGAGGCCCCACGCCTGGAGCCGGCGTGCCGATCGTGCCATCTAGAGCACGATCCCGAAAAGCGTGCAGCGGTTTTCGGAAAAGATCGTGCTCGAGCAGGAGCCTAGAGTGGGATGTCGACTCGACGAGTGGCCATCCCACTCTAGGTCACGGACTCATTAGCACGCATCCAGATCCGTGCTGATGCGAGTTGGACGGCAGCGAGGTAGTTTTCGGGGCGCTTGTCGTAGCGTGTGGCAACGGCACGGAAGTGCTTGAGCTTGTTGAAGAAGCGCTCGACGA
>DASZVN010000146.1:0-7897 GCA_035547055.1 Hyphomicrobiales bacterium | reverse complement strand
CCGAGATGGTGATGCCCGGCGACAACGTGGCGATGGAGGTGACGCTGATCGTGCCGATCGCCATGGAGGAGAAGCTCCGCTTCGCCATCCGCGAAGGCGGACGGACCGTCGGCGCCGGCGTCGTCGCCAGCATCATCGAGTAGAAGCGAATAGGGAGTAGCGAATAGAGCGAGCGGCTTCCGCTTCCACCCCTATTCGCTGCTCGCGAGGTTCACCACGCGCCGCGATGCTCGGGGATGCGGGTGACGACGGCAAGGCTGGCGACGACGAGCAGGGCCGCCGCGACATAGACCCAGGCCTGGGTCAGGCCCGGATCGCCGGCACTGGCGATGACCGCCGTCGCGATCGAGACGGCGACGATCGACCCGATCTGCCGGCTCATCGACCGCAAGGCGGCGAGGGTCGAGGAATGCTCCGGCTCTAGCTGGATGCCGGCGTTGCGGCTGGCCGGGTTGACCACTCCGCTCCCGGTGCCGACCAGGAAGGCCGCCCCGGCGAGCCAGACGTAAGGCGAGATGCCCGCGACCGGGCTGAAGGCAAGCAGCGCCAGCCCGGCCGCGATGATGGTGTTTCCGACGTAAAGCGGGAGCCGATAGCCCGTGCGCCGCAGCACCAGGGTGGCGGCGATCGACACGACGATCGCGGCGATTCCCTGGGCGGCGAGCAGCGTGGCCGCGCCGAGCGCGTCGATCCCGTAGCGGTTGGTGGCGTATAGCGGCACCAGCGCCATCAGGCCGGCGGCGATGCCGCCGTACATCGCGTTGAGCAGGTTCACCGGGCCGAAGCCCGGCCCATGGATCATGCGTGGCGCGATGAATGGATGCGCCGCCCGGCTGCTGTGGCGGAGGAACAGCCACAGCGCGACAATCCCGACGACCAGCGGCACCACGAAGGCCGGCGACAGCGGCTGCGCGTTTCCTTCGCCGAGATAGGCCGCCGCCAGCATTCCGGCGAGCAGGCCGGCGCCGAGCAATGCCATCCCGCTGGCGTCCACTTTCTGCCGGGGCGCGCGCGTCGCGGGCCGATCCTTCGGGATGTAGCGCCATGCCAGCGCGACGGCGGCCAGGCCGAGGGGGACGTTGACGAAGAACACGCCCCGCCACGACCAGTACGCCACGAACAGCCCGCCGAAGATCGGCCCGATCATCCCGCCGACGGAAAAGAGGCTTCCGAACAGGCCGAGCGCGCGATCGCGCTCCTTTCCGAAATGGTCGACGACGATGCCGGTCGCCGAGGGCGTCAATCCGGCTCCACCGCCCGCCTGAATCGCGCGCAAGGCGATCAGCACATAGATGTTGTCGGCGAGCGCGCATCCCAGCGACGCGGCCGTGAAGACGGCGACCGAGCCCAGGAACACGGTGCGGCGGCCGTAGCGCTCGCTGAGCTTGCCGCCGACCGGCAGCATCAGGACCAGCCCGAAGGAATAGGCCGTCAGCGTCCACCCGGCCCAGTTGATCGAGGTGTGGAGCCCCAGTTCCATGGCGTGCAGGGCCGTCGCGACGATGGTCGAATCGACCGTCGACATGACCAGTGCGAGCGCGACGATGGAGAAGACGAGGACGCGGCGAACCGGCGGGCTCCCGTCCGTGTGCTCCGACAGCCTTCCGACTTGTGTGGGATGAATGCTCTCGTTCACGCGGACGCCATGGGATTGCGGCCGCGCCGATGTCGGACGGCCCCTTGCTGCTGCGGCTGCAGGGAGGGAAGAGACGCCCGCTTGCCCGGACGGCTCCGGCAGCGCCGACAGGCTATTCCCGCTTTCCGCGCGCCGCCAATCTGGTGGAACGCATATCAGAGACTCGTCCCGGATATGACGCAAGGTCGAGGCCGCGCGACCCGCAGCCAGCATTGCGCCGGCCGGCGGCATTGGCTATCTAGCGGCCTCGAAGCCCTAGGAGTGTAGCTCAACTGGTTAGAGCACCGGTCTCCAAAACCGGGGGTTGGGGGTTCGAGTCCCTCCACTCCTGCCAGTTTCGGCAGGAGCACGGGCACCAGCCCGGAACGCCAGGCGCGCGTGGCGCCGACTGACTTTGGAGCGGACGCGCGGCGACCTGCCGGCGGCCGCTCGTGACGTGGGTACGATGGCCAAGACGAGTCCGTTCCAGTTCTTCCAGGAGGTGCGCGCCGAAGCCGGCAAGGTCACCTGGCCGACGCGTCGCGAGACGCTGGTGACGACGGCCATGGTGTTCGTGTTCGTCATCCTGGCGACGCTCTTCTTCTTTGTCGTCGATCTGGTGTTGCGGGTCGGCGTCGGCTACCTGCTCGGCCTCGGCGCCTGACGGAGAACGCGGCAAATGGCCAAGCGCTGGTACATCGTCCACGCCTATTCGAACTTCGAGCGCAAGGTCGCCGATGCGATCCGCGAGAAGGCGGAGCAGAGCGGCCTCGGCGACCTGTTCGAGGAGATCATGGTCCCGACCGAGAAGGTCGTGGAGGTCCGCCGCGGCCGCAAGGTCGATGCCGAGCGGAAGTTCTTCCCCGGCTACGTGCTGGTGCGGATGGACATGACGGACGAGGCCTATCACCTCATCCGCAACACCCCCAAGGTCACCGGCTTCCTCGGCGCCGACAACAAGCCGGTGCCGATCCCGGATTCGGAGGCGCAGCGCATCCTGCGCCAGGTCCAGGAAGGCATCGAGCGGCCGAAGCCCTCGGTCAGCTTCGAGGTCGGCGAGCAGGTGCGAGTGTCCGACGGCCCGTTCGCCTCCTTCAACGGAACGGTCGAAGAGGTCGACGAGGGTCGCGCCCGGCTCAAGGTCGCGGTGTCGATCTTCGGCCGCGCCACCCCGGTGGAGCTCGAATACGGGCAGGTCGAGAAGGCCTGACCGCATGCCGTCGGCTTCGGCCGCCGGCGAAGTGCGCGGGAGGGGAGGGCGGCCGCCAACCGTCCGAGCCGGACCACGCATCCCTGAAGAGGCCGCATCGCGGCCGCAGAGGAAAGTGACATGGCAAAGAAGATCGCAGGCTATATCAAGCTGCAGGTGCCCGCCGGCGCCGCCAACCCGTCGCCGCCGATCGGCCCGGCGCTCGGCCAGCGCGGCCTCAACATCATGGAGTTCTGCAAGGCGTTCAACGCCCAGACCGCCCAGATGGAGAAGGGCATGCCGATCCCGGTGGTGATCACCGCCTACCAGGACCGCTCCTTCTCGTTCGAGATGAAGAGCCCGCCGGTGAGCTACTACCTCAAGAAGGCGGCGAAGCTGGAGAAGGGCGCGACCACCCCCGGCCGCGGCGTCGTCGGCCAGGTCAGCAAGGCCCAGGTGCGCGAGATCGCCGAGGCCAAGATGAAGGATCTCAACGCGGAGTCGGTCGAGGCGGCGATGCGCATGATCGAAGGCTCGGCCCGTTCCATGGGCCTGGCGGTGGAGGGCTGAGCGATGGCGAAGACCGGAAAACGCCTGCGCAAGGCCGTCGAGGGCATCGACCACGTCAAGCTCTACGCGATCGACGAGGCGGTCGGGCTGGTCAAGGCCCGCGCCACGGCGAAGTTCGACGAGACCGTCGAGGTCGCGATGAATCTCGGCGTCGACCCCCGCCACGCCGACCAGATGGTCCGTGGCGTCTGCCAGCTTCCGAACGGCTCCGGCCGGAAGGTCCGGGTCGCGGTGTTCGCCCGCGGCGCCAAGGCCGACGAGGCCAAGGCTGCAGGTGCCGACATCGTCGGCGCCGAGGACCTGATGGAGACCATCCAGGGCGGCACGATCGACTTCGACCGCTGCATCGCCACGCCCGACCTGATGGGCGTGGTCGGCCGCCTCGGCAAGATCCTCGGCCCCCGCGGCCTGATGCCGAACCCGCGCGTCGGCACCGTCACCCAGGACGTTGCCGCGGCGGTGAAGGCGGCGAAGGGCGGCGCAGTCGAGTTCCGCGTCGAGAAGGCCGGCATCGTCCACGGCGGCGTCGGCAAGGCGAGCTTCACGCCGGACGCCCTGGTCGAGAACATCCGCGCCTTCGCCGATGCGGTGGTCAAGGCCAAGCCGGCCGGCGCCAAGGGCACCTTTGTCCAGCGCGTCTCGATCAGCTCGACCATGGGCCCTGGCGTCCACGTCGAGCCGTCGACGGTACTCCAGCCGCAGCAGGGGTGACCGCCGGCCTCCATTGCCCTATATTCCTGAAGGGAACCGGCCGCCCCGATCTTTGGGGACAGGAGCGACCGGCCCCTTCAGGTTACCGCAGAAGGGTGGCGATTAGCGTTGCAAGCGCTAACGCCACCTCTGCGGCCTGAAGGATCAGCGCGGTGTGGTCCACCGCCTTCTCCTCCATGCGCCAAGAACGGATTGTCCGTTCCCCTGAGCGCGGGCTCATCGTGCTTCAGAACGAGCATTCCCGCGAGAGGGAAGGCGCGAAAATCGGTGGCGCCGCGTTGGCGCTGCTGATATGAGAGCCCCGCCTGGGCCTCGGCCCGGGCATCCTGTCCGAGACTGCAGGTGATCCGCCTCCGGGCGATCCTAAGCCGCACGGGCCTGCACAGACGGGGAAGACCTTTTCCAGCCGGCGTGCCCGGCTGCGGATCGGTTCGAACCATCGCGACAGGCATTCGCCGCTGCTCCGCATGCGGGGCGGCGAAAGCAACCGGCGATGGGGCACCAGCCACATCGCCAACCGGAGAGAGCACGTGGATCGTGCGGAGAAGCGCGAGTCGGTCGCGGCGTTGAACCAGGTGTTCACGGACGCCGGGGTCGTCGTCGTCGCCCATTATGCCGGGCTGACCGTCGCCCAGATGTCGGCCCTGCGCCGACAGATGCGGGCGGCGGGCGGCGCGGTCAAGGTCGCGAAGAACCGCCTCGCCCAGCTCGCTCTCGAAGGCACCGGCGTCGCCCATATCGGTCCCCTGCTGAAGGGGCCGACGGTCCTGCTCTACAGCCAGGATCCGGTGACGGCGCCGAAGGTCGTGGTCGATTTCGCCAAGGGGAACGAGCAGCTCGTCATCCTCGGCGGCGCGATGGGCGCGACCTCCCTGAATGCCGACGGCGTCAAGGCGCTCGCCTCGCTGCCGTCGCTCGACGAACTGCGCGCCAAGCTGATCGGCCTGATCCAGGCCCCGGCGACCAAGATCGCGCAGCTCCAGACCGCGCCGGCTGCCAAGCTGGCCCGGGTGTTCGGGGCCTATGCCAAGCGAGACGAGGCCGCGTGAGGCCGTTTTTCCCAATCAATGCAATTGGTTCGAACCGAAGGAACGACTGAAATGGCAGACCTGTCCAAGCTCGTCGACGAGCTGTCCAACCTGACCGTCCTCGAGGCCGCCGACCTCGCCAAGATGCTCGAGGAGAAGTGGGGCGTCTCGGCTGCTGCGGCCGTCGCCGTCGCCGCGGCCCCCGCCGGCGCGGCTGCCGCCGCCGCCGAGGAGAAGACCGAGTTCACGGTCGTCCTGGCCTCGGTCGGCGAGAAGAAGATCGAGGTCATCAAGGAGGTCCGTGCCATCACCGGCCTCGGCCTCAAGGAGGCCAAGGACCTCGTCGAGGGCGCGCCCAAGCCGGTCAAGGAAGGCGTGACCAAGGACGAGGCCGACAAGCTCAAGGCCCAGCTCGAGAAGGCCGGCGCCGGCGTCGAGCTGAAATAAGGCGCCGATCCGGGCGAGGGCCGTAAGCCTTCGCCCGGATCGCCCGCTCTGCGGGACTCGGCGTCTTCCTCAAGGAGAGGCGGGGCGTCGAAGCGCTTTCACCCTCCCGGCGGGGAGAGGTCCAGCGCCGGCGACTGGCGAGGGAGCGAGGCGCGTGGAAGGTCGCAGAGCCCACGTCGGGCGTGACATGCCCGCCGGGGGGTGGTAATCCGCATTTCGGTGCCTATCTACACCGGGATCCGCACATCAATCGAAGCCGCGGGGCGCGCGTCCTGAGGGAGCGCCCGCCCACGCGGTTTTCGGCGCCTCGGCGGCATCCGGGCGCCTTTTCGGGACTGCGGGTCCTGTTCGCCTCCCGGCTGCGGCACGCGGCATGGGTGGCGCCGAGCGAACGAAACGAGAGACAGCAATGGCTCAAACCCTGACCGGCCGCAAGCGCATCCGCAAGTTCTTCGGACACATCAAGGAAGTGGCCGAGATGCCGAACCTCATCGAGGTTCAGAAGGCGTCCTACGACCATTTCCTGCAGATCGACGTGCCGGCGGCGGAACGCACCGAGCACGGCCTGCAGGCGGTCTTCAAGTCGGTGTTCCCGATCAGCGATTTCGTCGGCACCGCGACGCTGGAGTTCGTGAACTACGAGTTCGAGGCGCCGAAATACGACGTCGACGAGTGCCGCCAGCGCAGCATGACGTTCGCCGCGCCGCTCAAGGTGACGCTGCGCCTGATCGTGTTCGACGTCGACGCCGACACCGGCGCCAAGTCGGTCAAGGACATCAAGGAGCAGGACGTCTACATGGGCGACATGCCGCTCATGACCGACAACGGCACCTTCATCGTCAACGGCACCGAGCGCGTCATCGTCTCGCAGATGCACCGTTCGCCCGGCGTGTTCTTCGACCACGACCGCGGCAAGACCCATTCCTCGGGCAAGCTGCTGTTCGCCGCCCGCATCATCCCCTATCGCGGCTCCTGGCTCGACATCGAGTTCGACGCCAAGGACATCGTCTATGCCCGCATCGACCGGAAGCGGAAGATCCCGGTCACCTCGCTCCTGTTCGCGCTCGGCCTCGACGGCGGCGAGATCCTCGACACCTTCTACAAGCGCATCGTCTTCACCGCCGCCAAGGGCGGCGGCTGGCGCATGCCGTTCGACGCCCAGCGGATGCGCGGCTTCACCGCGCAGGCCGACCTGGTCGATGCCGATTCCGGCGAGGTCGTGCTCGAAGCCGGCCGCAAGCTGACCGTCCGCGCCGCCCGCCAGCTCGCGGAGAAGGGCGTCAAGGCGCTGAAGGTCGCCGACGACGACCTGTTCGGCATGTACGTCGCCGAGGACATGGTCAACGCCGAGACCGGCGAGATCTATGTCGAGGCCGGCGAGGAGATCAACGCCGGCATCCTCGAGGTGCTGAAGGAGGCCGGCTACAAGCAGATCTCGGTGCTCGACGTCGATCACGTCAACACCGGCGCGTATATCCGCAACACGCTCATGGCCGACAAGAACGAGCGCCGCGAGGAGGCGCTGTTCGACATCTACCGCGTCATGCGCCCGGGCGAGCCGCCGACGCTCGAGACCGCGCAGGCGATGTTCAAGTCGCTGTTCTTCGACCCCGAGCGCTACGACCTGTCGGCGGTCGGCCGGGTCAAGATGAACATGCGGCTCGACCTCAAGACCGACGACACCGTCCGCATCCTCCGCAAGGAGGACATCATCGAGGTCATCCGCACCCTGGTGGACCTCCGCGACGGCAAGGGCGAGATCGACGACATCGACCATCTCGGCAACCGCCGCGTCCGCTCGGTCGGCGAGCTGATGGAGAACCAGTACCGCGTCGGCCTGCTCCGCATGGAGCGCGCGATCAAGGAGCGCATGTCCTCGGTCGAGATCGACACCGTGATGCCGCAGGACCTCATCAACGCCAAGCCGGCGGCGGCAGCGGTGCGCGAGTTCTTCGGCTCCTCGCAGCTCTCGCAGTTCATGGACCAGACCAACCCGCTGTCGGAGATCACTCACAAGCGCCGCCTCTCGGCGCTGGGGCCGGGCGGCCTGACCCGCGAGCGCGCCGGCTTCGAGGTGCGCGACGTGCACCCGACCCATTACGGCCGGATCTGCCCGATCGAGACGCCGGAAGGGCCCAATATCGGCCTGATCAACTCGCTCGCGACGTTCGCGCGCGTCAACAAGTATGGCTTCATCGAGGCGCCGTACCGGCGCGTCAAGGACGGCCGCGTCACCGACGAGGTGGTCTATCTGTCGGCGGTCGAGGAGGGCAAATACTACGTCGCCCAGGCCAACGCCGAGCTCGACAAGCACGGCAAGTTCACCGAGGACCTCGT
>DASZVN010000145.1:0-2146 GCA_035547055.1 Hyphomicrobiales bacterium | reverse complement strand
TCGGCGTTCAGCAGCCTTGTGGTGGAGGGCAGGTTGTCGAGCGATACGTCGAAGGAAGATTTGCCCTCTTCGTCGGTGACGGGCAGGTCGTTCAAATCATAGGCGGTTGCTTCCGCGTTCTCCTCTTCGGCGAGCCCGAACTGGTAGCCGGGGAAGGCCTTCCAGTCGCGTTTCGTCGTGACATTGACCTCGCCTTCCAGCGAAAGTCCCGCGCCGGGCGCGCCGTAGAGGAAGCGCCCCACGACGTCGACCGGAAAGGGCTGGCCGGGGACGAGCAGCGCCCCGGCGGCGGTCATGTCGAATTCGATGCGGTCGGGCACGAAGTCCTCGACCAGGAACATCGTCTCCGCCACCGGATCCTTCTTCGGATCGGTATAGATGCGCATGTGCCACGTGCCACGCATGGCGGTCGGCGACAGCGCCAGGTCGACGGCCCGGCCGCCGAGCGAGGCCGCCTCGCTGACGATGCGCCGGTCCTCGACGCCGTCCGGCCGGCTGAAGATGAAGGTCAGCGGCAGGTCCGCTACCGCCTTCGCGTCGTCGTCGCGGGCAAGAGCGGCCGCGTGCACCGTCTCTCCGGCGCGGTAGATGCCGCGCTCCGTCCACGCATAGACGTCGAGCGCGCCGGGCGAGGGACGCCCGGTGACGCCCCGGTCGGAAAGGTCGAAGCCGGCCTTGGTCATGTCGAGGAAGTCGAAATCGCCGCCGTCCTTGCTCGCGGTCAGCACGGCGGGCGTCATGCCGCCTTCGCCGCGCGACAGGCCGGCGGTGAAGACGGCATGGCCGTCGGCGTCCGTCTTCGCGGTGCCGAGCACCTCGTTGTTCTTGGCGATCAGCTTGAGTTCGACCCCGGCGAGCGGCTTGGCGGTGCCGAGCGAACGGACGAAGACATTGAGCCCGTCCTGACCCGCGAAGGTCGACAGGCCGATATCGGAGACGACAAACCATTGGGTCGCCTGTGAATCGTAGCTTTCCGCCGCGCCTGCCGGGGTCGCGGTCAGGATGTAGATGCCGGGCTTGCGGGTGGGCAGCGCCTCGTCCACGGGGAAACTGGTCACCACTTCCTTGTTGAGCTCCGAGGCGATGTCGATCGTGCCTTGCCACACGGCATTGCCGGTCTGGTCGGCGATGTTCTGGGCGCTGTACCGGTCGAGTTGGTCGAGGAACTGGTAGCCCGTCACCAGTTCGGCGAGCGAACGGTCGTTGATCCGGTAGAGCTTGAAGGTGGCGGAACTCGTGTTGACCGAGACCAGTGGAATGCCGTGGCGAGCCGTGCCCGGCAGGATGAAGTTCTCGCCCGTGAAGCGGATGTAGGGCGAGCGGTCGCGCACATAGACATTGAGTGCGACGGGGCTCTGCAGCGTTTCGCCGATCGCCGCCGGCAATCCGGCGCGGAAGGTGACCTGGTAGCGCTTGCCGTGCTCCAGTCCCTCGACGCAGATTTGCTTGGCGTCGGCGGTGATCGCCTTCGGCGCCTGGCCGTCGACGGTCACGAAGGGCGCGTAATCGACGCCGCTCCTCACCAACGGGTCGGAGAACTGCGCGCAGACGCGCGGCGTCTGGTTGTCGGAATCGACGGTGTTTCCGACGATGCGGAAGCCCTTCCGCGCCTTGAGATCGAGATAGGCCGCCTTCACGGCGGCGTTCGGTGCGAGCGCCAGGCTGGCCTCGTAGGTCTGGATGGCGGCGCGGAACGCCTGCCGCTGCTCCAGCGCCGGCGCCAGGACCGCGAGCGCGCCCGCGCGGTCGCCGGTCGTGCGCGAGGTGAGATAGGCGTTGTAGGCCGCGGAGGACGCATTGCCGTGGAGTTCGCCGGCATCGGTATCGTTCGCCGGCTTCACGGCCAGCGCCGCGCGGGCCAGGCTCGTCCATAAAGTGCTGTCGTCCGGCGCGGTGGCGAGCGCGTCCGCATATTTCTGCATGGCCGAGCGCGGATCGGACGACATCGCCGCGTCCGCCTGGGAGGTGAGGGCGTTCAATCCTTCATCCTGGGCGGGATTGGCGGTCGTGATCTTCTGGCGGTATTTGACGGCCTCGTCGGCGAGCCAATTCGGCAGGAAATCGAGCGTCGCGGGCGCACCGAGGTCCGGCCCCGCGCCGTTCTGGACGACCTTGCCCGCGACCGCGCCGTTGAACGGGTTGAGCT
>DASZVN010000144.1:0-16344 GCA_035547055.1 Hyphomicrobiales bacterium | reverse complement strand
ATGACCATGCCGCCATAGGAATGGCCGATCAGGGCGAAGTCGTCGAGATTCTCGCTCTCGATCACGCCGGCGACGTCCTGGATATGGGTCGACAGGTTGACGTTGCCGCTGAACAAATGGCGGCGCTCGCCGAGCCCGGTCAGGCAGGGCGTGTAGACCCGGAGGCCCTGGCTGCGGAGCTTCTCGGCGAGCGGCGTCCAGGTGAGGCTGCCGCCCCAGGCGCCGTGGACGATCACATAGGTCTTGGCCATCGCTTGTCCTTTCACGCCACGCCGGCGAGGATCTCGAAGGTGCGGTCGGGCATGTCGACCATCATGACGTGGCCGCAGGCCATCACCTCGGTCTGCCATTTCGGGTCGTTCTTCACGCGCTCGTAGGCCTTGGTGAAGATGCTGGGCGAATAGCCGCTGCACCACACGTAGAGCCGCTTCGGGATCCGGTCGGCGGCGCCGGTCAGCTTCAGCTTCTCGATCAGGGTGCCGATCGGCTGCGGCGACAGGGTCGATTGCATCAGGGCGCGCTGGGCGGACGGCACGTTGAAGACGGAGAGATCCGGCGGCGGCACGCCGACACCGCCACCATGCGCGCCGGCGCCCGCGATGTTGTGAAGCGTGCCCTCGCGGCCGATGAAGTCGAACGCCGAGGTGCCGTCGTCGGGCAGGAAGGCGTCGAGATAGACGAGCTGGCGGATGCGGTCGGCGAAGCGGTCGGCGACGCCGGTGATGACCATGCCGCCGTAGGAATGGCCGACCAGGACGAAGTCGCGGAGGTTCTCGCTCTCGATGACGCCTGCCACGTCCTGGACGTGGGTGGAGAGGTTGATCGCGCCGCTGAAGAGGTGCTTGCGCTGGCCGAGGCCGGTCAGTGTCGGCGTGTAGACGGCATGGCCCGCGGCGCGCAGCCGTTCCGCCGTCGGCGTCCAGCCGGCGCTGCCGCCCCAGGCGCCGTGCACGATCACATAGGTCGCCATTCCGATCCTCTTCGACGATGGTTGTTCTCAGGCAAGCTCCGCCAGCACTTCGGTCAGCCGCTCGGGCGCCTCGACCTGGATGGTGTGGCTGCACGGGATCTCGAAGCATTGCCAGCTCGGGTCGGCGCTGAAGCGCGGCCAGAACCTGGTCAGGAAGATGCTGCCGGCATAGGTGCCGGCGACGATGTAGGCGCGGGGTCCGGCCCACGGCCCGTTCCGAAGGCGCAGCCGCTCGACGAAGGTCGCGAGCGGCTGGAACGTGCCGGCATAGCCGGCCTGGGCCTCGAGTTCCGGCGGCAGGCGGAAATAGGACGGCGAGGGGCAGGGGATGGCGGTGCCGCCATTGGCAGCCGCGTCGGCCATGATGCGAACGGCGCGCTCCGGCCCGAACACGTCGAGCATCGATTGGCCGTTCTCCGGCACGATCGCGTCGACATAGGCCAGCTTGCGAATGCGGTGGGGCACACGATCGGCGACGCCGGTGACGACCATGCCGCCGTAGGAATGGCCGGCGAGGATGACGTCGGACAGCCCTTCGCTATCGATGAGGCCGACGATGTCCTGGACGTGGGTCGAGAGGTTGATGGTGCCGCTGAGGAGGTGGCGGCGTTCGCCGATGCCGGTCAGCGTCGGGGCGAAGACCCGGTGGCCGCGGGCGCGGAGGCCGTCGGCGACCTCGGCCCACGCCGCGCCGCCGGCCCAGGCGCCGTGAACCAGCACGAACGTCGCCATCGGCCCCGCCCCCATCTTTCACCGCGCATTTGATCCGCCTTGCCGCGGAAAGGAAAGAGGCGACCGGATAGGCGACAAGCGTGCACGCGAGGACTTGCCGCCTTCGTCCGCCTGGCGTGCCCGGTCCGGCGGGCCCGGCGCCGCTCCTTGAGCTCTCAATGGGCACCCTTTTCGCGCCGGGGGCCGCGCGCTACGTTGCCGGCGGCGCGGCCCCGGTCGAGTCGCGGCCGGCAACGGGCGGGTCATGGCGAGACGGCGGCGCAACCAGCACGACGCCGAGGCGGCGAGCCTCGGCGACCTCTCGACCGCCTGGAACATGGGCGGGCCGGACTACCTGACGCTGCGCATCAGCTTCGTCGCCAAGCTCGCCGAGCGCCGCACCACCCGCATCCTGTCGCGCCGTTACGGCATCAGCGTCGCCGAGTGGCGCGTGCTGGCCCAGCTCACCGGGATCGGCCCGATGACGGTGCGCCAGCTCGCGGAGCGCTCCTGGGTCGACCGCGCCGAGGTGAGCCGCGCCGCGGCGTCGCTGATCGAGCGCGGCCACGTCGTCCGGGCCGACAACCCGCGCGACCGCCGCAGCCCGATCTTCTCCGCAACCGCCGAGGGCCGCGCCTTGGCCGCCGCGATCCGCCCGACGCGGCAGCGCTTCCAGGAGACGCTGGCCGGCCAGCTCAGCCGCGCCGACATGGACGTGTTCCTGAGCGGGCTCTATCGCCTTGCACTGTGCCTGGTCGACGAGGGCGAGGAGGCTGCGGCGGGCGCCAACGGCCCCGCCGCGCCGCCGCCCGGCGGCGAGCCCGAAGCGCCGCCGGCACAGCCGTGACCGGCGGATGCGCGCGCCCTAGATGACAGGGCAGCGCGGCAGCCGAAATCGAGGCATGGCAGACCAGCAGGCCGACGTGTTCGCCTTTCTCGCCGATCCGGCGACGCACGGGATGACGGCGGCGGTGCGGCGGATCGACACCCATGGCGCCGCGGTCTTCCTCGCAGGCGACGACGTCTACAAGGTCAAGCGCGCGGTGCGCTTCCCGTTCATGGACTTCTCGACGCTGGAGAAGCGGCGCCAGGCCTGCGCGGCCGAGATCGCGGTGAACCGCGACAACGCGCCGGCGATCTATCGCGGCATCGTGCCGATCGTGCGCGCCGGGGATGGGCTCCGCCTCGGCGGCGACGGCGAGGTGGTGGAGTGGGCGGTGCACCTCAAGCGCTTCGACGAGGACCGGACGCTCGACCGCCTCGCCGAGCGGGGCGAGTTTCCCGATGAACTCGTGCCGGCGCTGGTCGAGGCCGTCATGGCCGCGCATGCCCGGGCGGCCATCAGCGACGGCACCGCCGCGACGGCGGCGCTCGGCGACAATCTCGAGGAAACGCTGGCCGAGATCGCGGCCGCGCCGACGGTGTTCCCGCCGGCCGAGGCGGAGCCGCTGGCCGGGGCGATGCGAACCGCCTTCGCCCGCCTCCGTCCGCTTCTCCTGGCGCGAGGCGCCGCCGGCCGGGTGCGGCGCTGCCATGGCGACCTCCACCTCCGCAACATCGCGCTGATCGACGGCCGGCCGGTGCTGTTCGATGCGATCGAGTTCGACGAGTCGATCGCGACGACGGACGTGCTTTACGACCTCGCTTTCCTGGTGATGGACTTGTGGCAGCGCGGCCTCCATGCCGCCGCGAACCGCGTGCTGAACCGCTATCTCTGGGGCGCGGACGACGAAGCTGCCGAGATCGCGGGGCTCGCCGCGCTGCCGCTGTTCCTGGCGCTCCGCGCCCTGATCCGCGCCAAGGTTGCCGTCGCGGCGGGCGGGCAGGAAGGCGAGGCCCGCGCCTATTTTGCCGCGGCGTGCCGTTTCATGGCCGCAACGCCGCCGCGGCTCGTCGCGGTCGGCGGGCTGTCGGGCAGCGGCAAGACCACGATCGCCGCCGCTCTAGCGCCCGAGATGGGCTCTCCGCCGGGGGCGGTGCATCTTCGCAGCGACATCGAGCGCAAGCGCCTGTTTCGCGCGGCCGAGACCGAGCGGCTGCCGGAAGCGGCCTATTCGCAGGAAGCGACCGCGCAGGTCTACGCCGCCCTGCGCCGCCTCGCGGCCGCGGCGCTCGCGGCGGGATGCAGCGTGACCGTCGATGCGGTGCACCAGCGGTTCGAGGAGCGCGAGGCCATCGCGCGCGTGGCCGCCGACGCCGGCGTGCCGTTCACCGGACTCTGGCTGGACGCGCCGGTCGCGGCGCTGGCGCAGAGGGTCGAAGCACGGAAAGGCGATGCGTCCGATGCCACCGCGGCGGTGGTCGAGGCGCAGGCGGCGCGGTCCCTCGGCGACCTGTCGTGGCCGCGGATCGATGCGGGCGCCGGGATCGGGGAAACCCTTCGCGGCGCGCGCGCCGCGGTCGGTGCAGCCTAGTTAGCGGCGGCGGAACTGCGGGCGGCGCGGCCCGGGCGTCGGCGCGGCGTTCGGCAGCTTGTGGCGGAAGTTGATGCGGCCCTTCTCGAGGTCATAGGGCGACATCTCGACCGTGACGCGGTCGCCGGCGAGCGTGCGGATGCGATTCTTCTTCATGCGGCCGGACAGATAGGCCAGGACCTCGTGCTCGTTATCGAGCTTCACGCGGAAGCGGCCGTCCGGCAGCACCTCTTCCACCACGCCTTCGAATTCCAGCAGCTCTTCCTTGCTCAAGCGCCGTTCCTTTTCATCGCCGCGATCTCCGCCCGTCCCGCGCCGGCGGGACAGGATGCCATAAACCAGCCGCGCCCGCGGTGCCAGCCCCGGAAAACCGCCGCCGTCGCGCCGGCAGGCGACACTCCCCGTCATGGCCGGGCATGTCCCGGCCATCCACGACTTCCTTTCGGCGCCGCAGTGCCACGCGCCTTCAAACCGCGCCGCGGTCGCGGAAGCCGGCGATCTCGGCGGCCGAGAAGCCGAGCTCTTCCAGGATAGCCTGACTGTGCTCGCCGTTCTCGGGCGTCGCCGTCTCGAGCTTGGACGGCGTGCGCGACAGATGCACGGGCTGGCCGACCAGGGTGATCGGCTCACGGCCGTCGCGGTCGATCGACTGGGCGATGCCGAGGTGGCGGACCTGCGGATCGCCGAACATCTCGTCGATGCGGTAGACCGGGCCGCACGGTACCCCGGCCTCGTTCAGAGCTTTCACCCAGTCGGCGGTCGGCCGCGTGCGGGTGACGGCGGCAAGCTCCTTCGCGAGGGCGGCGCGGTTCTTCGAGCGGCCGACGTCGGTCGCGTAGTCGGGGTGGTCGCGAAGCTGCTCGACATCCATCACCTTGCACAGCCGCTCCCACATCGCCTGGCCGGAGGCGGCGATGTTGAGGTGGCCGTCGGCGGTCTCGAACAGCCCGGTCGGATAGTTGGTGGGGTGGTCGTTGCCGGCCTGGCCGGCGACCTCGCCGTCGACCAGCCAGCGCGCGGCCTGGAAGTCAAGCATGAAGATCTGCGCTTCGAGCAGCGAGGTGTGGACCCACTGGCCGTGACCGGACTCCTCGCGCTCCAGGAGGGCGGTGAGGATGCCCATGGCGCAGAACAGGCCGGCGGTGAGGTCGGCGATCGCGGTGCCGGCGCGCACCGGCCCTTGGCCGGGCAGCCCGGTGATCGACATCAGCCCGCCCATGCCCTGCGCCACTTGGTCGAAGCCCGGCCGCATCGCATATGGCCCGTCCTGGCCGAAGCCGGAAATCGAGCCGTAGACGAGGCGCGGGTTCAGCGCGGAGAGGGTCGGATAGTCGATGCCGAGCCGCTTCTTCACGTCGGGGCGGTAGTTCTCGACCACGACGTCGGCGTCCTCGACCATGCGCATGAAGATGCGCTTGGCGTCGGGCTGCTTGAGGTCGAGCGTGATGCTGCGCTTGTTGCGATGGAGGTTCTGGAAGTCGCCGCCGGCACGATTGGACGAGAACACGTCGCCGCCCGGCGCCTCGACCTTGATGACGTCGGCGCCCCAGTCGGCGAGCTGGCGCACCGCCGTCGGCCCGGAGCGGACGCGGGTGAGATCGATCACGCGGAAACGTCCGAGGGGTGCTCTGGCCGGCATCTGGTGTCCTCCCGGGCGGGACCTTAGGCAACGCCGCGCCCGATGGCGAGACGGCAGGGTGTCCCGCCTGGCTTGATCGCACGGGGACGGCGGGCGATGCTGCCAGGGTGCAGCGGACGGTCGATGAACGATCGCCGGAATCACGGGAGGATACGATGGCGATACCCATGCGCATCGGCGCGATGGCGCTTGCGGTCGGGCTCGCGGCGGCGCCGGCGGCGGCCAAGACGGTCAAGGTCGGCTTCATCGCCCCGTTCTCGGGACCGGCCTCGATCTACGGCACGTCGTGGTCGCAGGGCATCGAAGTCTACATGAAGATGCACGGCGACAGCGTCGACGGGAACAAGGTCGAGCTGATCAAGCGCGACCTCCCGGGTCCCGACCCGCTGAAGGCCAAGGCGCTGGCCCAGGAGCTCGTCGTCAAGCAGGGCGTGCAGTACCTGATCGGCCTGGTCTATTCGCCGAATGCGCTGGCGCTCGCGAGCTTCGCCAACACCGCGCACGTGCCGATCATCATCATGACGGCCGCGTCGTCCTCGATCCTGCCGAAGTCGGACTACCTGCTGCGCACCTGCGACACCGTCGCCCAGATCTCGGCGCCCGAGGCGATCTACGCCAGGAACCATGGCTTCAAGCGCATCGTCTCGCTGGTCGCCGACTACGCGCCCGGCTGGGACGGCGAGAAGGCCTTCGACGACACCTTCGAGAAGAACGGCGGCACCATTGCCGGCAAGATCCGGATGCCGCTCTCGACCACCGACTTCGTGCCCTACATCCAGCGCGCCCAGACGATGAATCCCGACGCGCTGTTCGGCTTCCTGCCCGGCGGCGGCCCGACCTACGAGTTCCTGACCGCCTACAACAACAGCGGGCTCAAGGCGTCCGGCGTCACCTATCTCGGCCAGGGCGAGACCGACGAGAACGACCTGCCGAAATACGGCGACATGGTCCTCGGCCTCATCACCGACTTCTATTATTCGGAGGCGCACCAGAACGCCGAGAACGCAGCGTTCAAGAAGGTGCTGAACGAGATGTATCCGAAGGTGAGGGCGACCCCCTACCACGCCGACGGCACCGCGGCGATGACGCTGCTCTACCACATGATTCAGGCGACCCACGGCGAGAAGGACGGCGACAAGGCGATGGCGGCGGCGCGGGGCTTCGCCTTCGAGGATATTCGCGGCCCGGTGAAGATCGACCCGAAGACCCGCGACATCATCCAGAACGTCTATATCCGCCGCGTCGAGAAGGATCCGAAGACTGGCGAGCTCTACAACAAGGAGATCGTCTCCTACCCGATGCAGCCGGACTACGGCCGCCCCGACGTGACGCTGCCGACCGTGGCGAGCCTGAAGCCGGTCAATCTGGAATGAGCGGATGACGCCTCAGCCGGTCTTGATTCTGACCTGCGGCGTCTTGCGCCGCACCGGCGGGGCCGCGGCGGCGGCCTCGCCATCCAGCGCGGCAATTGCGGCATCGACGTAGCGGCGCAGCCGCTCTGGATCGCTCCAGACGTCGCCCCGGTACCACGGCGCGTCATCGGGCACCGTGTCGTTCAGGAAGAGGCGTCCGTCGGCGCGCCGGAGATGGCGGCGCGCCGCGGCGGCGTTGTCGCTTGCGTAATCGGCGAGGATCGCGCGCCGCGTCTCGGGCGAGAACACCGTCACCGGGGCATCGCTTAGTATGGCGGCGAGGGCGCGCGATATTTTGCGGCGTGCCGGACGTGATGGGTTCAGCGCGCGAAGGAAAGCGATCTGATCGGCGGCGAGGCTGACATTGCTGCGCGCTCGAGCGGGCGGCAGCGACGATGCGCCGATGATCGCGAGGAAATCGGCGACCACGTCGGACACCTGCGCCGGCTCGACCACCCGGACTCGCAGATTGTCGGCGCCGATCGCTGCCGCCCAGGTATCGAGCATGCCGGCGTAGCGCAGCCAATGAAAGCGCCCGCGCTGTCCAAGAAATTCCTCCGGACCCATCCGGGCGAGATCGCGGAACGGCCCCAGCTTGACGTTTACATTGTACCAGGAGCTCAGCCATTCGTCCTGACGCCTGAGGTAGAACACTGCGACGACGTCGTGCTCCTTTCGCGCCTCGTCGAGGAACGACAGATTCCGCAGCGTGCAGAACACTTCGGCGCTCAGGAGTGTCCGGTTGCAGTCCGGGCGGCTCTCCCGGGCTATCCAGGCGGCGAAGGCTGCCGCGTCGACCTCGCCCCGCCTGAGCGCCCACCCCAGTTCCTGATGATTGGATGTCCGGCTTGCGACGGCGTAGTGGAGGCCCTGGCGCCTGAGCGCATCGGCATGGGTCGCAAGATAGGACTGCAGCGTCGTCGTGCCGGTCCGCTGGATGCCGGCGTGGATGATGAGCTGCTTCATCGTGCGCCCTCGCGGCAATCTCGGCGGCCGGGCCGCGAGCGGTCGAGACCATGCCGGCAAAGCCGGCGGGCCGGCAAGGCCGCGGCTCGCCGGCCGCCGATTGCGTTGGCCGGGTTCCGGAACTACCAAACCCAAGGCAGGCCGGACGGCCGGACGAAGCGGGTGCGCAGCATGGCGAACATTGGGGCAGGCATCGCGGCCGAAGGCGCCGCGCCGGGCCTTGGCGTGGTCCAGACCTCGGCCGGCGCGGTCTCCGGCGCCGATGCCGGCCACGGCGTCACGGTCTACAAGGGCCTGCCCTATGCGGCGCCGGCGACCGGGGCGCTGCGCTGGCGGCCGCCGGCGCCGGCGACGCCCTGGTCCGGCGTGCGGGCAATGACCGACTGGCCGCCCGACTGCCCGCAGGGCAAGGGCCAGACCAGCGACGGCTACCGCTCGACGCGGCAAGGCGAGGACTGCCTGGCCGTCAACGTCTGGACCCCGGCCCGCGCGCCCGGCGAGACGCTGCCGGTGATGGTGTGGTTCTACGGCGGCAGCTTCATCTTTGGCTCGGGCTCGGACGAGCGGAGCGACGGCACCGGCTTCGCCCGCAAGGGCGTGGTGCTGGTCACGGTCAACTACCGGCTCGGCCTGTTCGGCTTTCTCGCCCACCCGGCGCTGACGGCGGAATCGGCCGAGGGCTTTTCCGGCAACTACGGCGTCCTCGACATCATCGCCGCGCTGCGCTGGATCCGCGACAACATCGCCGGTTTCGGCGGCGATCCGGACCGGGTGACGCTGTTCGGGGTGTCGGCCGGGGCGGCGCAGATCTCGCTGCTCCTGACCGCACCGGGCGCGGCCGGCCTGTTCCAGCGCGCGATCATGGAAAGCCCCGGCGCGATGCGGCCGCTGGCGACCCTCGCCGAGGCGGAGGAGGCGGGCCGCGTGCTCGGCGATGACATTGCGGCGCTCCGCCGCCTGCCGTGGCAGGAGCTGCTCGCCAAGACCAATCTCCTGGTACCGAAGATGCGGGCGCTGACCCATCCCCGCGTGCTCCGGCCGATCGCCGACGGCGTCGTCATCCCCGAGGACGACCGCACCGCCTTCCGCGCCGGCCATTTCCACCCGGTGCCCTCGATCGTCGGGACCAATGCGGACGAGGGCACCAGCATGGTGGCGACCTGGACGGTGAAGACGGCGGCCGACTGGCATCGCCTGCTCGCCGACAATTTCGCCGGCGCCGAGGCCGCGGTCGCGGCGGCCTATCCGGTCGCGGTCGACGCTGATGTGCCGGGGCGGGTGGCGGAGGCCTTTGCCGACAGCCAGTTCAACTACGGGGCCGAGGGCGTCGCGCGGGCGCTGGTCGCGCGCGGGGCGCCGGTGTGGCGCTACCGCTTCATCCGCCGGGCACCCTATCTCGCCGACGGGCCGCATCACGGCGGCGAGGTCTCCTACGTGTTCAACAACCTGCCCGACGGGCCGGACTATGACGCGACCGACCGGGCGCTCGCGGCGACGATGCAGGACATCTGGGTACGCTTCGCGACGGCGGCCGATCCCAACGGCTCCGGCCTGCCGTCCTGGCCGCGCCAGGACGCGGGCGCCGACAACCGCCTCCTCATCTTCGGCGATCGGATCGCTGCCACCACCGAGCCTCCGTCCGCCCGGCTCGCCGTCTACGACCAGGTCTACGACAGCCGAGCCTGATCCGTAGGGTGGGCGACGCCCTGCGTTGCCCACCCTACGGGGAATTAGGGAAGCAGCCGCTCCAGGTAATCGAGCTCGTCCTTCGGGCGCTCGGCGTCGCCGAGGCGGCGGTGAAGCTCTTCGAGGATGCGGCGGGCGCGCTGGGCGTCGATGTCGCCCGGCACCCTGACCGAGTTGCCGGGATCGGGCCGCCGCGACAGGCGCGAGCGGCCGAGCGGGTCGGTGCTCTCGGCATTGGAATCCCCGCGGCTGATGCCGGTCAGGCCGCGCGGGTCGCCGCCGCGGCCACGGCCGCGCCCCGCCATCATCTCCTCGGCGAGGCCCTGGACGCCGCGGCGCAGCGCGTCAAGCGCGCGGCCCTGGGCGCCGGCGGCGGCGCCGGCCTGGCCCTTGCCGAGCTGGCCCTGGGCCTCGCCCATGGCGCGTCCGGCCTCGCCGAGCGCCTGGTTGCCCTGGGCGCCCTGCTGGCCGAGCTGGCGCATCAGCTCCTCGAGCTGGCGGCGGAGGTCGCCCTGCTGCTGCTCGAGCTGGCTCATCCGCTCGCTCTCGCCCTTCTGGCCCTGCTGCCCCTCCTTGCCCTGCTGCTGCTCGCGGAAAGTCTGGTCGCGAAGCTGGTTCTGGCGGCGGATCATGTCCTGGAGCTGGCTCAGCATCTGCTGCATCGCCCGGCTCTGGGCGTCCATCTGCCGGCCCATCTGCAGATTGTCCATCATCTGCTGGAGCTGGGAGAGCAGTTGCTGCGCCGCCGCGCGGTCGCCGCTCCGCGCGAGATCCTCCAGGTGCTGCAGCATACGGTCGAGGTCCTGCTCGCTGAGCTGGCGCGCTCCCGGCGGCACCGTCGCGCCGGGCTGGGTCTGGGCCTGCCGCGCCAGCTCGCGCATGAACTTGTCGAGCGCGGCGCGGAGCTGATCCATCAGCTTGCGCAGCTCCTGGTCGGAGGCGCCGCGCTCCAGCGCGTCACGGAGCGCCTTCTCGGCCGCGCGGAGGTTCTGCTCCAGCCCGGCGGCGTCGCCGTCCTCGATCCGGGTCGCCATCGCCCAGAGATAGTCGGCGGTCGCGCGGAGGTCGCCGTCGCCCCTGGCATTGTCGAGCTGGTAATAGGCGCTGCGGAGGCCGAGATAGACGCCGAGGTCGGGCGTGAACTCCTCGGGGTAGAGCGCGAGCGCGCCGAGCGCCGTCATGATCCGCGGCACCTGGTTGGCGTCGAGCGCGAGGTTGCGGCGCTGCTCGACCAGCGCGCGGGCGACCGGCTGGGTGAACGGCCGCTGCGGCAAGGTCAGCTCGATCGGGCGGCTCCGGCCCTCCTGGCCGGCCTCGTCGCGGGCGACGAGCTGCATCCTCACCTTGGCGCCGGCCCAGGGATGCGAGGCGAGGTCGAGCGTCGCGGTCAGCTGGCGGTTGCGCCCGCGCTCGACCGGCAGGCGGCCCTCGGGCGGGCCGTAGAGCGGCCGGGCCGACTTGCCGGGCGCGGCGACGGGCCGGATGTCGGCCTGGGCCGCGACGACGCCGTAGTCGTCGTCGATCCGATATGTCAACGTCAGGGTGCCGCGGGCGTTGGGCTCGGGCCGGCCGACGAAGGCGATGGTTGGCGGCTTGTCGGGAATGACCTGGAAGCGCCAGCCGCGCCGCGCGCCGCCGCCGGCGCGTGCGCTGACGGTCGCGTCGGCCTTGAGCACGAAGCGCTTCTCGCCTGCGGTGTCGGCGGGATGGGCGGCATCGGCCTTGGCGACAGCGGCGCCGCTGCCGGCCTCGACCGCGACCTCGCCGGCGCTGGCGCGCACCACGAGGACGCTGCCGGCGGGCACGCGGTAGGTGCGGACCGCCTCCTCCTCGGGCTGCGCGGCCGCGCCCGCGTCGGCATCGGTGCCGCCGGGCTGGCCGGCGAGGAAGATCGGCGGCTGGCCGGTATAGCCGGGCGGCGTCACCCAGGCGTCGAGCCGGGGAGGCACCGCGGGCGCCGCCGGGGTGGTCCAGTCGAAGGCGTCGCCGATGCGGGCGAGGCGGTCGCCGCCGGCGCCGACGAAGGTCACCACCGCCGCCAGCACCACGAGGAAGCGCAGCGCGCCGGGGTCGCGCCAGCGGAGGCCGGGGGCAGGGGCGCCGGCCCGGAGCGCGGCCGCGGCCTTCAGCGCCCGCTCGCGATGAACCCGCCACAGCGTCCGGGTGACCGGATCGTCGCCCGGCGAAGCGAGCTTCTCGACCAGCGTCGTCGCCGGGCGATGGCGGCTGCTGCTGGCATGGTCGATCCGGGCGAGCGCCGCGGTTTCAGATGGCGTCTGGAGGCGGCGGAGCGGCCACAGCGCGGCGGCGATACCGAGCGCGAAGAGGACAACGCCCGCGATCCTGGCCCAGGGTGGCAAATGCGGCCACAGGCCGAGCCACGACAGCGCGAGGAACAGCAGGGCCACCGCGCCGGCGGTCGCGAGCGGCGGCCACGCCGCCTCCCACAAGAGGGCCGCGCGGGCGCGCGCGATCAGCCGGTCGAGCCCGGCTCCGAGCGGCCACGGCCATTGCCAGCGACGCCGCGGCGTCGGTCGATCGGTCGCCAAGCCGATCTCCTGCGCGATCCGGCCCCAGATGCCCCGCGTAATCTAGCACGCCGCCCGCCCCCGCACAGGGGCGCTCGCGGAGGTGTCATAGCGGATTGTAGGGTGGGCATCGGCTTGCCGTTGCCCACGTCCGGCGCCGCACGTGGGCAACGCGTGCGCGTTGCGCACCCTACAGGAGCCATCCCGGCAGGCGGTCGAGGGCGATCAGCTCGTCGATGGTCGGGCGCGGGCGGACCACGGCCCAGTCGGTGCCCTTGACCAGCACCTCGGGCACCAGCGGGCGGGTGTTGTAGGTCGAGGACTGGGTCGCGCCGTAGGCGCCGGCGGTCATCACGGCGAGGAGGTCGCCGGGCTCGGGCCGGGCCATGGGGCGGGCGAGGGCGAGATAATCGCCGGTCTCGCAGACCGGGCCGACCACGTCGGCGGCGGTGATGCGATGAACGTCCGCCGGCGGCTCGCGGACCGGGACGATCTCGTGATGGGCGTCATAGAGCGTCGGGCGGATGAGGTCGTTCATCCCGGCATCGACCACGACGAAGGTCTTCGCCGCGCCCTCCTTCACCAGGATCACGCGGGTGAGGAGGATGCCGGCATTGGCGGCGATCAGCCGGCCCGGCTCCAGCACGACGGTCGCGCCGAGGTCGCGGAAATGGCGCAGCACGGTCTCGGCGTAGGCGGGCGGCAGCGGGGGCGGCTCCTCGCCGTCGCGATAGGGCACGCCGAGGCCGCCGCCGACATCGACATGATCGATGACGTGGCCGTCGGCGCGGAGCGTCCCGACCAGCTCGGCGAGGCGGGCGAATGCCGCCTCGAACGGCTGAAGCGCGGTGATCTGGCTGCCGATATGCATGTCGACGCCGGTGACGCGGATGCCGGGGAGGCGGCCGGCCTCCTCGTAGACGCCGCGGGCGCGTTCGTAAGGGATGCCGAACTTGTTCTCGGCCTTGCCGGTCGCGATCTTGGCATGGGTCCGGGCGTCGACGTCGGGATTGACGCGGAGCGCGACGGGCGCGCGGACGCCGCGGCCGGCCGCGATCGCCGACAGCCGGAACAGCTCGCTCTCGGACTCGACGTTGATGCAGAGGATGCCGGCGTTGAGCGCAAGGGTGAGCTCGCGGTCGGTCTTGCCGACGCCGGAGAAGGTGATGCGATCGGCCGGCACGCCCGCCTTGAGCGCGCGGGCGAGCTCGCCGGCGGAGACCACGTCCATGCCCGCGCCGAGCCGGGCCAGCGTCTTCAGCACCGCCTGGTTGGAGTTGGCCTTCATCGCGTAGCAGACCAGCGCCGGCGCCGCGGCGAACGCGTCGGCGAAGACGCGAAAATGCCGCTCCAGCGTGGCGGTCGAATAGACATAGGCGGGCGTCCCGACCTCGTCGGCCAGAGCGATGAGATCGACGTCCTCGGCGTGAAGCACGCCGCCGCGGCGAGCGAAGTGATGCACGGGAGCTAAAGCAGGGGATCGAGGAAGAAGGAACGCTTGGGCTTGACCGGCTCGGGCTTGGGCGGGTCGATCTGGAACACGCCTTCGCGGCGAGGGTAGGGCCAGTTCTCGCCATAGGGCCGGTCGGGCTTCTTGGCTGCGACGGCGTTCGGCAGCGGCGCTAGCTTCGGCTTGGCGCCGCTTTCGAGCGTCGGGGCGCCGGCGCGGCCGCAGCCGGCGACCAGCGCCAGGACCGCGAGCGCCGCGGCGAGCGGGACGACGCGAGCGAGCTTCACCGGATCCACCCCTCCGCACCGCACTGTGGGTGAGCACGCCGGCTGGCGCAAGGGCGGGCTCATCCCAGCGCCTCTTTCGTCAGCTTCGTCAGCCAGCGGCGGGCGGCGCGGCGGACATTGGCGGGGGCGGTGCCGCCGAAGCTGGTCCGACTCTTCACCGAGCGCTCGACGCCGAGCACCGAGAATACTTCGCTCGTGATCCGCGGCTCGACCGCCTGCATGTCGGCGAGCGACAGCTTCTCCAGCGCGACCTTGCGCTCGGCGGCGAGCGCCACCAGCCGCCCGGTCGCGTGATGGGCTTCGCGGAACGGCAGGCCCGCCGCGCGCACCAGCCAGTCGGCGAGGTCGGTCGCGGTGGCGTAGCCGGCGCCCGCTGCGCGCTTCATCGCCCGGGTGTCGGGCTCGAGATCCCGCACCATGCCGGTCATCGCAGCGAGGCAGAGCGCCAGCGTGTCGAGCGCGTCGAAGGTGCCCTCCTTGTCCTCCTGGAGGTCCTTGGAATAGGCCAGCGGCAGGCCCTTCATCACCGTCAGCAGCGCGACCAGCGCGCCGATGACGCGGCCGGCCTTGCCGCGCACCAGCTCGGCAGCGTCCGGATTGCGCTTCTGCGGCATGATCGAGGAGCCGGTGGTGAAGCGGTCGGACAGGCGCACGAAGCCGAATTGCGGCGTCGACCAGATCACGATCTCCTCGGCGAGGCGCGACAGGTGGGTCGCCGCGATCGCCGCGGCCGCCAGCACCTCCAGCACGAAGTCGCGGGCGGAGACGGCGTCGAGCGAGTTCGCCATCGGCCGGTCGAAGCCCATCGCCTTCGCGGTCATCGCGCGGTCGACCGGGAAGGAGGTGCCGGCCAGCGCCGCGGCGCCGAGCGGGCTTTCGTTGAGGCGCTTGCGGGCATCCGCCAACCGGCCCCGGTCGCGAGAGGTCATCTCGACATAGGCGAGGAGGTGGTGGCCGAAGGTCACCGGCTGGGCGCTCTGCAGATGGGTAAAGCCGGGCATCACGGCGCCGGCATGGGCCAGCGCCTTCTCCGCCAGCGCCTGCTGGAAGGCGGCGAAGGCGCGGTCGAGCGCGTCGACCTCGTCGCGCAGCCACAGGCGGAAATCGGTCGCGACCTGGTCGTTACGGGAGCGGGCGGTGTGGAGGCGGCCGGCGGCCGGCCCGATCAGCTCGGCGAGGCGCGACTCGACGTTCATGTGGACGTCTTCAAGGGCTCGCGAGAAGGTGAAGCGGCCGGCTTCGATCTCGGCCTCGATCTTCGCGAGGCCCTCGGAAATCAGGCGCGCGTCGCCCTCCGCGACAATGCCCCGCGCGGCCAGCATGGCCACATGGGCTTGCGAGCCGCGTATATCTTGCCGATAGAAGCGCTGGTCGAAATCGACCGAGGCGTTGATCGCCTCCAGCATCGCGTCGGGACCGGCGGCGAAGCGCCCGCCCCACATCTTGTTCTCCATGCTGCCGCCCTCCCGGCGGCCCGAAGACCGGCCATGAACCAAAAACCCCGCGCCACGCGAAGCTGGCTGAAGCCGCTGGTGGCGGCCGTCGCGGTCGCCGCGGTGGTCGGCGCCGGCGCGGTATACGTGATCCTTCCCGCCGGGCGCAACGCGGCCGCGGCGGCGCGCTGCCCCTCGGACGCGGCGCTGATCGCCCGACTGAAGCCGCTCGCCAAGGGCGAGGTCGCGGCCATGCTGGTCGACGACCACCCGAAGCCGCTGCCGGCCCTGAGCTTCAAGGATGCCGACGGGAAGCCGGTGACGCTGGCCGATTTCCGTGGCCGCGCCGTGCTGTTCAACATGTGGGCGACGTGGTGCGCGCCCTGCCGCGCCGAGATGCCGGCGCTCGACACGCTCCAGGCCGAGCTCGGCGGCAAGAATTTCGACGTGGTCGCGGTCTCGGTCGATGCTACCGGGCCGGACAAGCCGCGGAAATTCTTCCACGACCTCAATCTCCGCCACCTCGCGCTGCACACCGACGGCTCGGGCGATGTCTTCCGCACCATGCAGTCGATCGGCCGCGGCGTCGGCCTGCCGACCTCGCTCCTGGTCGATCGGGGCGGCTGCGAGATCGGCTATATGCCGGGCCCTGCCCAATGGGCCTCGCCCGACGCCAAGGCGCTCGTCGAGGCCGCGCTGCCGGAGGGTTAGGCTGTGGACTCAATCAGCACCAGAAGGTGATGGCAGCGGCGAGGAAGACGCCAGCCATGTAGTTGGCGGCGAGCTTGTCGTAGCGTGTGGCGATGCGTCGCCAGTCCTTGAGGCGGCACCAGAGGCGTTCGACGAGG
>DASZVN010000143.1:0-25742 GCA_035547055.1 Hyphomicrobiales bacterium | reverse complement strand
GTCGTCTTCGCCGCGGGTGCGCTGCTGATGGCGTGGGACTTCGTCGTCAAGCTCGGGCCGCTCTATCCGCGCCTCTCGGCGCGGCTTCGTCCCGCCCAGGCCCCGGAGGCGGCGGAATGAGGGCGCCTGATGCCATCCGTCATTGCGGGCGAAGCGAGGCAATCCAGGGCCATGGCTGCACCGCCTTTCGGCCTCTGGACTGCTCCGTCGGCTGCGCCTCCTCGCAATGACGAGGCGAGGTAAGCGGACGACCATGACACCGATCCCCCGCCTTCGGGCCTATGCCGGCCCCGCGATCCTGAGCTACGGCTTCCGCCCGTTCTTTTTCGCGGCGGCGGCGTGGTCGGGGCTCGGCATCCTGATCTGGCTGCCGCTCCTGTCCGGCGACATCGGCGTTCCGACGGCGATGTCGCCGCTGGACTGGCACATCCACGAGATGCTGTACGGCTACGTGCCGGCGGTGGTGACGGGCTTCCTCCTGACCGCGATCCCGAACTGGACCGGGCGGCTGCCGCTCCAGGGCGGCCCGCTCGCGGTCCTGGTGGCGGCGTGGATCGCGGGCCGCATCGCCGTCTTCGATTCGGCGCTGATCGGACCGCTTCCCGCCGCCGCGATCGACCTCCTGTTCCTCGCGCTCGTCGCCGCCGCGGCGGCGCGCGAGGTGATCGCTGGGCGGAACTGGCACAACCTGCCGCCGGTCGCGGTCCTCCTGCTCTTCCTGGCCGGCAACGCGATCTTCCACGTCGAGGACTTTTCCAGCGGCGCGGCGGAGCTCGGCACGCGGCTCGGCATCGCCGCGGCGGTGTCGCTGATCACCCTGATCGGCGGGCGCGTCGTCCCGAGCTTCACCCGCAACTGGCTCGCCCGCGAGAACCCCGGGCGGCTGCCGGTGCCGTTCGGCCGTTTCGACATGGCGGTCGTCGGCGTCTCGACCCTGACGCTCGCGGTGTGGATCGCCCTGCCGACATGGCGGCCGACCGCGGCCCTCATGATTCTCGCCGCGCTGCTCCACGCCATCAGGCTGGCGCGCTGGGTCGGCTGGCGAGCCTCCCGCGACTGGCTCGTCCTCGTCCTCCACGTCGCCTATGGCTTCGTCGCGCTCGGCTTCGCCGTCCTCGCCGCCAGCATCGCATGGCCGGCCGCGGTGCCGCTCAGCGCCGGCATCCACGTCTGGACCGTCGGCGCGATCGGCACCATGACGCTCGCGATCATGACCCGGGCGACCCTCGGCCATACCGGACAGTCGCTCGCCGCCGGCCCGCTGACGCGGACGGTCTATGCGGCGGTCGTGGCGGCGGCGATCCTGCGCGTCGCGGCGGCGTTCCCCGGCAGCGGCGCCCAGACGCTGCTTCACCTCGCCGGCGCCGCCTGGATCGCGGCCTTCTGGCTCTTCGCGGTGGGCTACGCGCCGGCGCTCTGGCGGCCGCGCGCGGCGGCGCACTGAGGCTTCGCCGCCAATGCACCGGCTGCACGCCCGGCGGGCGAAAATGGTGCCGGCGGAGAGGATCGAACTCCCGACCTTCGGTTTACAAAACCGCTGCACTACCGCTGTGCTACGCCGGCGCCGTCCGAGCGTTAGCCGGAACGGCGGGCGCGGTCAAAAGCGCGGGTTGCCGAGGCCCGGCGGCCCGTCTATATCAGCGCGGCCTGGTCACGGAGTGTAGCGCAGTCTGGTAGCGCACCACGTTCGGGACGTGGGGGTCGCAGGTTCAAATCCTGCCACTCCGACCAGCCGGCCCTTCGGCTCGCCGCCCGCAAAGCCGGGCCTCCCGACTTGCGGATTGGGGAATGGGGTGGCCAACATGGGCAAGCCCATGCTGGCTGATGGTCGTGGCGCCTGCCGCGGCGATGGGGCGTAGCCAAGTGGTAAGGCAGCGGATTTTGATTCCGCCATGCGGAGGTTCGAATCCTCCCGCCCCAGCCATAAATACAAATTATATATCAATAGCTTAGTGAATCCCAAGAGCGGCCGCCCCTGTGCCAGGCGAGCAGGGCGGTCCGGTTGCCGCCGAGGCCATCGCCTGATACCCAGAAGGGGTCCGTGACCGGCCGTGGGAGGTTCGCCATGCAGATCGTTCAGCGGGACGACGTGCCCCTGGTGCGCGGGCTCGAATATCGCGGCGGCACCTTTCATTCGCAGGTCGTGCTGCGCGGGATCGAGGGCTCGCTCGGCAATTTCCAGCTCTCGCTCGGCCAGACCGGCGGCGATTTCTTCTCGCCGCGGCACCGGCACAATTTCGAGCAGTTCCGCGTCCAGCTCGAAGGCACGCTCGACTTCGCCCGCGACGGCAAGATGAAGCCCGGCATGGTCGGCTATTTCCCCGAGGGGGTGCGCTACGGCCCGCAGTCGCAGGACCCGGACGAGAAGCCGCTGACCGCGGTGCTGCAGTTCGGCGGCGCCTCCGGCAGCGGCTATCTCTCGAACCGGCAGGTGCGCGCCGGCACCGAGGCGCTGAAGGCCTACGGCACCTTCAAGGACGGCGTGTTCCGCCGCAACGAGGGCGTCGAGGGCCGCCGCAACACCGACGCCTACCAGGCGATCTGGGAGCACGTCCACGGCGAGCCGATGCGCTATCCCGAAGGCCGCTACGACAAGCCGGTGTTCATGGACTCGGCGCATTTCGCCTGGGTGCCGGTGGCCGGTGCAGCGGGCGTCGAGGACAAGCTGCTCGGGGTCTTCACCGAGCGGCGCAGCCTCGCCCGCTTCGTCCGGATCAGGGCCGGCCGGCAATACCAGCTCGAGGGCCGCGGCGTGTTCCTGGCGATCTCGGGCGCGGGCCGGGTGGGCGACCAGCCGCTCCGGGCCTGCACCTCGATCGCGCTCGAAGCCGGCGAGCAGGTGCGCCTGTCCGCCGACGAGGAGACGGTGCTGGTCCATCTCGGCCTGCCCGACCTCGCCGACCTCGAAGCCGGGCTCCACGCCGAGGCGGCGGAGTGAGTCCGGCCGCCGCCGGCAAGATCGACGTCCACACCCATTCGATCCCTCCGTTCCTGGCCGAAGCGGCGACCAAGGCCGGCCGCGGCGCCTCGATCAGCCGCGGCTTTCCCGACTGGACGCCCGCGCTCGCGCTGGCCTTCATGGCCGAGAACGGGATTTCGCGAAGCTATCTGTCGATCTCGCAGCCGGGCGTGCATTTCGGCGACGATGCCGCCGCCCGCGACCTCGCACGGCGCTGCAACGATCATTTCGCCGCGCTGATCGAGAGCCATCCCGGCCGCTTCGGCGCCTTCGCCGCGCTGCCGCTCCCCGATGTCGACGCGGCGCTCGCCGAGGCGGAGCGCGCGCTCGATGGGCTGAAGCTCGCCGGGGTCGGGCTGCTGGCGAGCTACGGCACCGCCTTCCTGGGCGATCCCGAGTTCGACCCGCTGCTCGCGCTCCTCGACGAGCGCGGCGCCGTCGCGTTCGTGCACCCCAACTACCACTCGTCGAGCCGCGGCCTCGGCATGGCCATCCCGGGCTTCCTGGTCGAGTTCCCGATCGACACCACCCGCGCGGTGGCGAACCTCATCTTCGGCGGCGCGCTGGAGCGCTTCCCCCGCATCCGCTTCGTCCTCGCCCACAATGGCGGCGCGGTGCCCTATCTCGGCTGGCGGCTCGCGATGGCGCCGCTGATCGACCAGCGCTTCCAGAGCTTCTCCCGCGAGTCGATCCTCGCGGCGCTGCAGCGCTTCTATTACGAGACCGCCCAGGCCGCGGGGCCGGCGACGATGGCCGCGCTCGGCGAGATCGCCGACCCGAGCCGCCTGCTCTACGGCACCGACTGGCCCTATTGCCCGCCCGCGGTCGCCCGCGCCGGCGACGAGGCGCTCGCCGCGGGTCAGGCGCCCACGGCGCTCGACGCCATCCTCCGCGGCAATGCGGCGCGCCTGTTCGGCCACGCCTGACGCCACAGGCCCCCTCCATCACGCTTCGCGTGGTCCCCTCCCCCACCCGACATCGGATGTCTTCGACGTCGAGAGGCTTGGGTGCTGAAGTCGGGCAAGCCCGACTTCAGTGACGGGAAAGGCCTGGGCCGCAGCGCCGATCCCTCCTGCGAAGCGGGGAGGTGGCGAGCGCAGCGGGCCGGAGCGAGCGTCTAAGCCACACCCTCAGCGTGCCTCACGCACCCTGGTGGGCGCGCCAGCCGCCGGGGGCGTAGCCCTTGCGGGCGACCTCGGCATAGGGCACCGGGCTCACGATGCCGCGCATCGTCACCTGCTGGTGGCGCTCGACGGTCGACTTCTTCGAGCCGCCGTTCTCCTCGCCCCACACCAGGACGACCTCGGTGCCGGGCTCGGCATGCTCTGGATCGAGCACCGCGAGGGTCAGCATCTTGCCCTCGTTGGCGCTGTAGCCGATCCAGGTCGAGAGGCCGACCGTCCTGCCGTCCACGATCACCCGGTCGAACGGGTGCATGGTGTAGACCGCCGACGGCCAGTCCATGAACTTGGCGCGGTTGTGCTTCTGGAACATCGTGCCGATGGTCTGCGCGACGTCGTGGTCGTCGAGCGCCAGCGTCACCTTCTTGCGGTGCCGCCCGTTGGCCATGCGCTCGACCGCCTCGCGGCCGATGAAGTCGTGGTCGAACTTGATGAAGCCTTCGTAGCTCAGGTCCCACGGCGTGAAGTAGTAGTCCTCGATGTTGTCGGAATAGAAGCTGCCGCCGAGCGAGGCCGACGCCTCGTAGCCGTTCGCCGGCAGCCACTCGCGATAGGCCTTGGTGCCCGCGCCCGAATAGACCGCCGGCAGCGGCGACGGGATCCAGCCCGATTCGAGCGCGTTCGACGAATAGGCCCGGGCGCCGACCTGGCGCAGGCCGAACTCTTCGCCCGCCTTGACCAGCGCCTCGCGCACCGCCTCGCCGTCCTCCCAGGCGCCGAACAGCTCCCAGCCGGGCTGGCCGGCCATGCCGTGGCGGAGCGCCGTGACCCGCTTCCCGGCGATGGTCACGCCGGTCATGTTGAAGAACTTCAGGTCCTCGGGCGCCTTGCCGAGCGCCCGCTCGATGGTCTTCATCGCGTTCGGGCCCTGGATCTGGAAGCGGAACGACTTGCGCTTGCCGTCGGTCCGGAGCGCCGAGCGCTGGTCGAGCGTGACCTTGACGTCGTAGCCGCCGGTCTCGGCATGGAACGTCACCCAGTTCAGGGCCGGCGCGCGCCCGACCAGGTTGAAGCTGTTCTCGGCGAGATAGAACAGGATCACGTCGCCGATGATGTAGCCTTCCGGGCTCAGCGGCGCGAACTGCTTGGCGCGGTTGGGCTGGAAGTTCTTGAAGCTGTTGCCGCTGAGGTGGGAGAGCAGCTTGAGCGCGTCCTTCCCCTCCACGGCAAGATCGGCCATGTGGTAGGACTGGTTGAACAGGACGCAGGTCTTCTGCCAGGCCTCCTGCTCGTCGCGCCAGTTGGTAAACTCGGGCGGCACGCCGGGATAGACGTTCGGCCCCGCCTTCGAATTACGGAGATAGTCGGCCGGGTTCTTGGCAGCCTTCAGGACGTCTTCCAGGCTTTTCGCTGTCATCGTTCGCTCCGATCCCCCTTCCCGGCCCGATCGCGCCGGGGCCGCTCGCCGGCCTCTTCGGGACGGCGCATTCCTATACGGCTGTAGTGCAAAGGTCGAGGTGCCCGGTGCCGCTCAGGCGCGCCGGGCGCCGAGGCGCTCGCCGAGGCCGTTCAGCGCAAGCGCCGCGATCAGGATCACGCCGTAGGCCAGCTCGATGTAGTAGACCGAGACCTGGGCCAGCGAGAACAGGTTCTCGATCAGGAACAGGATCGCCCCGCCGGCCGCGGCGCCGAGGAAGCCGCCGCGGCCGCCGCCGAGCGCGACCCCGCCGAGCGCGACCGCCGCGACCGAGGTCAGGATGTAGGGCGTGCCGATGGCGGGATCGGCCGAGCCCAAGGCCGCGGTGAAGACGAGCCCGGTCACCGCCGCCAGGACGCCGGCAATGACGAAGGCGATGATGCGTACCGCCGCGACGTTGACCCCTGCGGTGTAGGCGGCGCGGATGTCGCCGCCGACGGCGAGGAGGTTGCGCCTGTAGGCGGTGTGCCCGAGCAGGAGCCACAGCGCCGCGATCGCGAGCAGGAGTAGGAAGACGACGGGGACGTCGTAGACGCTGCCCGACAGCGCCTTGAGCCACGGCGCGGCCCCGCCGCCGGCCTGCGGCAGCACCTCGAGCGTGAGGCCCTGGTAGACCAGGAAGGTGCCGAGCGTCGCGATGATCGGCTGGATGCGGAGGATGGTGACGAGGACGCCGTTGACGAGCCCGGAGGCGATGCCGATGCCGAGCGCGATCGCGATCACCGAGGCCGGATCGGTGATGCCGTGGCCGTAGAGGAAGCTCGCGACGAAGGCGTTGACCAAGCCGGCGAGCGGCCCGATCGACAGGTCGATCCCGCCGTTGCCGGCAAGCACCGGCGGCGCCTGGGCCAGTGCGGTCAGAATGAAGGGCGCGGCGCCGAGCATCACCGGCCGCCAATTGTCGGGGTCGACGAAGATCGGGTTGGCGGCGACGTTGGCGAGAAACAGCACGACGAAGGCGCCGAGTGCCGGCCACGCATAGCGGCGCAGGTCGATCCTCCCGCTCATGCGCTCACCTCCTCGGGCTGGCCGAACATCGCCGCGATCAGCGCCGGCGCGGCGAGGCGCTGGCGCTCGACCACCGCATTGAGCGCCTGGTCGTGGAACACCGCGACGCGGTCGCAGAGAAGGCACAGCTCGGCGAGCTCGGTCGACAGCAAGAGCACGCCGCCGCCCGAGGCGGCGAAGCGGCGGAGGATGTCGTAGATGTCCTGCTTGGCGCCGAGATCGACGCCGCGCATCGGGTCGTTCAGCACGAGCACGCGCGGCTTTTTCGCCAGCAGGCGGCCGAGCAGCACCTTCTGCTGGTTACCGCCGGAGAGCGCGGAGATCGGCGCGGCGAGGCCGGGCGCGTGGACGCGGGTCTCGCCGATGAGGCGCCGCCCCTCCTCGACGCGCTGGCGGCGACGGATCACGCCGAGGCGCGACAGCCGCGCCAGCGCCGAGACGGTGAGGTTGTCGAGCACCGAGAGCGGGGTGAAGATGCCCTAGGTCTTGCGGTCGCGCGGCAGGTAGATGACGCCCTGACGGGCTGCGCCGGCGAAGGACGCGACCGGCCCGTCCGCGGTCGCGACGGTGCCCGCCGCCGGGCGGCTGAGGCCGACCGCGCATTCGAGGAACGCGACCTGGCCGTGGCCCTCCAGCCCGGCGAGGCCGACGATCTCGCCGGCACGGACGGCGAGGTCGGACGGTGCCGCCCCCGGCTGGACCGCGACGCCCGTGAGCGTCAGCACCGCCGGGCCGAGCGAGCGGCTCGCCTCGACCTTCAGGTCGCCCTCGACCGCCATCGCCTCCTCGCGCGTCGACATCAGCGCGAGCAGGCGCTCGGTCGAGGATTCGGCGGCGGCGAGCGTCGCGACGCTTCGGCCGGACTGCAGCACGGTGGCGCGGTCGGCCAGGGTCTCGATCTCGTCCATGCGGTGCGAGATCAGAAGGACGGCGCGGCCCTCGGCGGCGAAGCGGCGCAGCGCGTCGAACAGGCGGTCGCGGGCGCCGATGTCGAGCGCCGAGGTCGCCTCGTCGAGGATCAGGAGCCGCCACGGGCGGAGCAGCGCGCGGGCGATGGTGACGCTCTGCCGCTCGGCGAGCGACAGGCGGGCGAGCGGCGTCTCGCCGTCGAGGTCGAGCCCGAGCCGGTCGAGCGCCGTCCGGGTCAGCCGCCGCTCCTCGGCGGCGGAGATGCGGCGGCGAACCAGCGGGTCGAGCCCGAGCACGACATTGTCGCGCACGGTGAGCTGGTCCAGCACCAGCGTTTCCTGGAACACCGTCGCGATGCCGGCGTGCTGGGCCTCGCGCGGGCTGCCGAAGCGGGCCGGCGCGCCGTCCCAGGCGAGCGTGCCGCCATCCGGCGGGAGGATGCCGGAGAGGATCTTGATCAGCGTGCTCTTGCCCGAGCCGTTCTCGCCGACGAGGGCGTGGATTTCGCCGAGGCGGACGTCGAAGGAGCAGTCGGCCAGCGCCACGGTCTCGCCGAAGGCGCGGCGGAGGCCGCTGGTGCGGAGGATCTCGCCGCCGCCCGGGCCGGCCTGCACGGCGGGGGCCGTGGCATCGACGACGGCCGCGCTCATATCTGCATGCGCACATGCGGCTCGCGCCCGTAGAGGGCGACGAGCGCGATGATGAGGAGGCCGAGGCAGACCTGCTGGGCCGCCTCGTCGAGGCCGATGCCGAGGAGGAGCATTGTCACCTCGGTGATGATCAGGCAGCCGGCGACGGTGCGGGCGTAGCCGCCGCGGCCGCCGATGATCGGCGTGCCGCCGATCACGACCGCCGAGAGCGTGGTGAAGAGATAGGCGGCGCCGACGCCGGGATCGGCCGAGCCGCTGAAGCCGGCGAGGAGGATGCCGGCGAGCGCCGCCGAGGCGCCCGAGATCGCGAATACCGCCGTCCACACCCCGAGCGCCGGCACATAGGCGAGCGCGGCCGCGCGCGCATTGGCGCCGAGGGCGAAGCTCCAGCGCCCGAGCGAGGTCCGCCGCTCGATGAAGATCAGGACGGCCGCCAGCACCGCCCACAGCACCACCGCGCCGGGGATCGGCACCGGCCCGACGGTGCCGACGACCGAGACCATGTTGGTGAGCCAGCCGGGCACGGCGCCCCCGGTCGTGCCGTGCGTGTTGGCCCAGATGATGCCGAGCACGATCGAGCCGACCGCGAGCGTCAGGATCAGGGTGTTGGCGCGCAGAAGGCGCGACAGCAGGCCGTTGGCCGCGCCGATCGCCGCGCCGCCAAGGACGATCAGCGGGATCGTCAGCGCCGAGTTGACGCCGTTGCCGTAGGCCACGGTGAAGGTCACGTCGGCGAAGCCGATCACCGCCGGCACCGAGAGGTCGAGCCCGCCCATGACGATGACCAGCGTCTGCCCGGCCGAGGCGACGCCAAGGAGGCTCGCCAGCAGGAAGAGCGACCGCAGGCTGCCGAGGTTGAGGAAGCCGGGGATGGCGGCGGCGGTGATGAGGAACAGCGCGATGGCCACGGCGAACGGCGCCACCGCCGCGAAGCGTCGCGCGAGGCGCAGCGGGCGCCGGGCGGCAGGCGCGCCGGGCGGCGCCGCCGGGACCGCCCGCCCGTCGTCAGCAGTCATGGCGCCCGGCCATCGCCGGCGACGCGCCGCGGCCGGATCGGCCCTGCGCCATCATGCGACTCCAACCGTCCTCCCGACCGGCGGCCGGCGCCCCCACGCCCGCCGCCGTCTCCTGCACCTCCGGCTGCCGCGCCTGCGACGCGGCGGCCTCAGATGCGCTTCTTGTTCGTCTCGTGCGCCACCAGCACCGCGATCAGCGAGACCAGCGAGATCGCAGCATAATACCAGAGCGGCCCGCTGATGTGTCCGCCGTTCGAGGCCAGGATCCAGGCGGCGATCACCGGCAGCGTGCCGCCGCCGATGGCGTTGCCGAGCTGCCGCCCCAGCGCCGCGCCCGAGAAGCGCAGGCGGGTCTCGTCGAACAGCTCGCCGTAGAAGCTGCCCTCGATGGCGAAGATCGCGGGCTGCAGGATCGTCGGTGGGATCGCCATCGCGACGATGACCCAGACCGGGTTCTTGGTCGCGAGCCACGGGATGAAGCAGAACGCCGCGAACAGCGGGCCGAGGATATAGCCCGCCCCGAGGATGACCCGGCGCCCGATCGCGTCCGAGAGGCGGCCGAGCAGCGGGTTCGCGAACATGCTGAAGAAGTTGCCGATCAGGACGCCGGTCAGCAGCATCGAACGCGGCAGGTGGAAGGCCTGCAGCGCGTAGAACAGGCCGAACACGGCGAAGAAATTGACCATCGCCGATTCGCCGAGCCCGCAGAAGAAGACGATCGCGAGGGGCTTCTTGGCGCGCTGGAACAGCGCCACCAGCGGCACCTTCTCGGGCGGGGCGTCCTCCATCGCCTTCACGAAGGCGGGCGATTCCATGATGCGGGCGCGGACATAGATGCCGAGCCCGACCAGGAAGATGCTGATCAGGAACGGCAGCCGCCAGCCCCAGGCCTCGAGGTCGGCGGTCGAGAGCAGCCCGACCAGCGCGCCCGCCGCCGCCGCCATCAGCGAGCCCAGGGCGCCGCCGACCTGCACCAGGCCGGCGAACAGGCCGCGGCGCTGGCCCGGCGCGCTCTCGAGCGCAAAGATCGGCCCGCCGGTCGATTCGCCGCCGAGGGCGATGCCCTGCAGCAGGCGCAGCACCGTCAGCAGGATCGGCGCCCAGACGCCGATCGCGGCATAGGTCGGCAGGCAGCCGATCAGCGTCGAGGCGACGCCCATCAGGCTGAGCGTCGCGAACATCACCGGGCGGCGGCCGTATTTGTCGGCCCAGTGGCCGAACAGGATGCCGCCGAGCGGCCGCGCGCCGTAGCCGAGCGCGTAGGTCGCGAGGATGGCGATGGTGCCGACGGTGGGGTCGAGCTTGGGGAAGAACAGCCGGTCGAGCACGAACGGCGCAAGGAAGCCGTAGACGAAGAAGTCGTAGAACTCGACGGCGGTGCCGATCGCGCCGGAAATCACGATGCGGCGGCGTTGCGAGGCGAGCTCCGCGGGGTCCATCCCCGCATAGGCTCCCCCCGCCGGACCCTGAGCGACAGCCATGTCGTTCCCCCTCGCGGCCTGCCTTCCCTCCCCCGGCGGCTCGCGGCCGGCGAGCCGCCGCATCGAAGCCCGGCCGCGCCCCACCGCGACCGGGCCCTCGTCCTTCGCCGAAGCCTTACGGATTGGGCTTCGGGTCGAGCGGCTTGCCGCCCTTGAAGAACTGGTCGAAATAATTGTCGGCGACGAGGTGATGGTCCGGCGGATCGCACCAGCTCGTCGACTGCTCGGTCATGCCCGGCTTGTAGAGCTTGGCGGCCTCGGCGTCGTCGATGCCCGGCAGCTCGAACCACAGCGTGTTCACCACCGGCTGCTGGCCGAACATCATCCGCATGGCGACGTAGAACGCCTCGTAGCCGTTGGAGCCGCCGCCGGCCGACAAGGCGAAGCTGTGCAGCTTCTTGTCATGCCAATGGGCGATGTAGGCGCACTCGTTGGTACCGTCGGCCTGGGGCACGAGCTTGCGGCCGAACTGCACCAGCGCCTGGTCGATCGCGGTCGCCATGTCGCCGGCCGAAACAATGCCGTCGACCGGCGTGCCGGCGTGGGTGGTGAGCCACTTCACGACCTCGGTCTTGGCCGGCGCAGGCGACCAGAAGCCATAGAGCGTGGCGACCGTCTTGATGCTGGTGCCCTCGAGCCCCGCCTGGGCGCCCGCGAGCGTCGACACCGTCGTCGAGATGCCGGGCACGCCGAGGACGAACATCATGTTGCCCTTGCCGCCCATCTCCTTGGCGACCCACTGCGTCATGCGCTTGGCGCCGGTGTACTGGTTGGAGCCGACGTTGATCGCGTCGTTGCAGCTCACCGCCGACTGCACCGTGACCGTCAGCACGCCCTGCTTGCGGGCGTCGGCCATGCCGGAGCAGAGGCCGGTCGGCGTCGAGGGAATCGCGATGATGACGTTGCAGCCCTGGCGCACCAGGTTGTTGAACTGCGTGAGCTGAACGCTGATGTTGTTGTTGGAGTCGGTGACCAGGACCTTGTCCTTGGTCAGCCCCGCCTTGTTGTACTGGGCGTTGAGCTTCTGCAGCTCGGAATAGAGATCGGCCCGCCACGACTGGGCGAGGTTGGAATCGCTCTCGCAGATCTGCCACGGCGGCTTCGGCGGCGTCCAACCGGCATAGGGATTGGGAAAGATCGGCGAGAACGTCCAGTAATGGTCGTAGCTGCCGCGAGCGCCTTCGGGCACCATCGACAGCGCCTTCTGCTGCTCGGCCGCGCTCGGCGCCTTCATGTCGTCGGCGAAGCTCGGCGGCGCGACCAGCGCGGCCATCAGGCCGACCGCCGCCACGGCGAACGCCGCGAGCCGCACCATTCTGACGGGTCGATTCATCAAAGCCTCCCTGGAGTTTGCCGCGAGGCGCTGCGGCACATCGTGTCCGGCAGGCCGCGGCGGCTCCGCCTTGTGGCGGTAGCGGTTTCGGCAATTACTATACAAACATAGAGCATTGTCCAGTTCGCGCGGGGCGTGCGCGTGCCCGCGCCGGTGCGCGCGGCCCGCGACGACAGACTCGACATCGCCCCACGATCGGATAGCGTTCGGCGCGGCTGAAATCCTTTGAATCGACAGGGAGGACGTGATGACCGAACGATGCAATGCAGGTGGTCCGACGATCGACCGCCGTGGTCTTCTGGGAGGCGCCGCGGCGCTCGGCGGCATGACGCTGCTGCCGGGCGGGCTGCGCGCCGCCGAGGCCGCGCCGAAGAAGGGCGGCACGCTCCGCATCTCGATGCCGTACAACCCCGCCTCGGTCGACCCGATGACCGGGCGCAACCTGCCGGACTTCAACGTCCTCTACATGGTGTTCGATGCGCTGATCGACTTCGAGCCGAAGACGCTGAAGCTGAAGCCCGGCCTCGCCAAGTCGTGGACCTGGAAGGATGCCAAGACGCTGGTGCTCGACCTCGTCGACGGCGTCGAGTTCCATGACGGCACGCCGTTCAACGCCGAGGCGGTGAAGTTCAACCTCGACCGCTACAAGAACGACAAGCGCTCCAACATCAAGGCCGACCTCGGCTCGGTCGCGAATGTCGAGGTCACCGGCAAGGACCAGGTCACGCTGCACCTCAGCAGCGCCAATGCCGGCCTCACCGCGATCCTGACCAACCGCATCGGCTGCATGGTCTCGCCGGCCTCGGTCAAGAAGGCGGCGAACGGCAACGTCGACCGCACTCCGGTCGGCACCGGCCCGTTCAAGTTCGTAAGCTGGGAGGACAATGCCGGCTTCACGCTGGTGAGGAACGACAAGTACTGGAAGTCCGGCCTGCCCTATCTCGACGGCATCAAGATCCACATCATCAACGAGCTCAACACCTGCGCGCGCACCGTGCTCGCCCACGAGTCGGACATCGCGCTCAACATGCTGACCCAGCAGAAGCAGGTGGCCGACAAGGTCAAGGGCATCGTCACCACGGCGTCGCCCTCGATGATCTTCTATGGGGCGTTCCTGAACTACGGCGTTGCGCCGTTCAACGACGTGAAGGTCCGCCAGGCGCTGAACTACGCGATCGACCGCGACGAGCTGAACCGTGTCCTGGTCGACGGACTCGGCGAGCCATCGAGCGCGATCCTGCCCAAGGAGAGCTGGGCCTGCGACCTGTCGACCGCGAACTACTACAAGTACGATCCCGACAAGGCGAAGAAGCTCCTCGCCGAGGCCGGCCATGGCGGTGGCATCGAGATCCCGACCTGGGGCTGGCCCGATCAGTCCTCGATGCAGCGCCAGGAGCTGATGCTGTCGCAGGTCGCGAAGAGCGGCATCCGCCTGAAGATCACGCCGGCGACGCCCGGCCAGGCGATGCAGAACTTCATGATCGAGAAGCGCGGGGCGATGCTGATCAGCCCGACCGGCGGCTATCCCGACCCGAGCCAGCAATACGAGGTGCTGTTCGCGAAGACGGCGCTCCGCAACGCGGCCAAGACCGAGCTGCCCGGCTTCCGCGAGCTGATGGACGCGACCGAGACCGCGCAGAGCGAGGAGGCCCGCAAGGCCGCCTTCGCCAAGCTGCAGCATTACGTCGTGGTCGAGCAGGCGCTGAACCTGGTGTGGTATTTCGGGCCGCTGGTCAACATCATGAGCCCGAACGTCAGGGGCTTCGAGGACGGCCTCCTCGGCACGCCCAAGTTCGACGAAGTCTGGCTCGCCGCCTGAGGCGGGCTTGCGCTGCGATCCTCCCCCGCGAAGCGGGGGAGGTGGCGCAGCGCAGCGAGCCGAAGGGGGCCTGCTTCGTTGCGGGCGCCGCCCGCCTCGCTCACCGTGATTCGCATAGAGTCGCCCCCCTGACGGGGGGCGCCGATGCGCGGTCTCAGTACCCCACGGTGAAGCGCTTGCGGATGAACTGGGGGTGCTCGAGCTCGTCGACCACCGCGATCGCGAAATCCTCGCGCGAGATGAAGCTCTTGCCCTCGGTGTCGACGAGCAGCGTGTCGGTGTCGAGGCGGAACTTGCCGGTGCGCTCGCCGGCGTCGATCGTCAGCGAGGGCGAGACATAGGTCCAGTCGAGGTCGGTGATGGTGCGGATGTGGTCGAGGCCGGCCACGGCCGGGCCGACGATCGGCTTCAGGTTCTCCGGGAAGTCCGGCATGTCGAACGAGCGCGGGCCGCCCGGTGTCCGCGACAGGCTGGAGGCGCCGCCGACCGCGAGGAGGCGCCTGACGCCGGCCTGGCGCATGGCGGCATAGACGGGCTTCACGTCGGTCTTGGCCCAGTCGACGCTGACCACGACCGCATCGACACCCTTGATCGCGCGGGCCAGCGCCGCCGCGTCCGCGACGTCGCAGGCGACGGCGTGGAGGCCGGGCTTCTGCGGCAGCGCCGAGACGTTGCGGGCGATGGCTTCGACCGTGTGGCCGCGCGACAGCGCCTCGTCGCGGATGCAGGCCCCGATGCGCCCCGTGGCGCCGATCAATGCGATTTTCATGATGTAACCCCTGCCCTGCCCGTCATCCCCGGCCCCGGGCCGGACATCCACGCGCTGTCGGGCGCATCGTAAAGGCGCGGATGGCCGGGACAAGCCCGGCCACGACGGCTGCCAGTGCCATTCCCGTTACTTGGCCATCGTCACGTCGGCGAGACGCAGCGCCACCAGGCGATGCTTCACCGGCGTGAACTCGACGCCCTTCTTCATGGTGTACTCGTAGACCGAATCCCAGATCGGGATCGCCGCGACCTCATCGTGCAGCACCTGCACGCCCTTCATCACCCATTCCTTGCGCTTGGCGTCGTCGAGGGTCGCGAGCGCCTGCTCGATGTCGTTGTCGAGGTCGTCGAACTTCATGATCCGGAAGATCTGCTTCGACCAGTAGGCGAGGTCGAGCATCTCGAGCGGATTGGCGCCGACATTCGCCACCGGCAGCGCCACCACGCCGACATAGGAAAGGTCGTGGCGGTCGCGGTACTTGGCGAACATCTGCAGGATGTCGATCTGCGAGATCGACTTCACGTCGGCCTTGATGCCGACCTGCTGCAGGTAGAGCACCACGGCCTCGGTGGTCTGCTTCACCCCGTAATAGTCGTTGGTGTAGTAGAGCGGCATCGTGAAGCCGTTGGGATAGCCGGCTTCGGCCAGGAGCTTCTTCGCCAGGGCCGGATCGTAGGCATAGGGCTTCATGTTGGGGTCGTAGCCCCACTCGCCCGGGGCGAGCCAGGCGTAGTGCTTCGGGATGCCGGCAAACAGGTTCTTGATGATGGCCTGCGAGTCGATCGCGTGGGCGATGGCCTCGCGGACCTCGCGCTTGTACCAGGGCACCGTGGGGTTGAGGATGTTGAACTGCACGCTGATGGTCGGGTGCGCGTCGACCCCGACCGAGTGGAAGCCCGAGGCGTCGAGCGACTTCACGTTGTTGTAGGGGGTCGCGGTGATGAGGTCGACCTCCCCGGCCTGAAGCTTGGCAACGCGGGTGTTGTCGTCCTTGATGAAGAAGATACGGGCGGACGCGATCTCGGGCTTCTTGCCGTAGTAGCCGTCGAAGCGCTTGAGGTCGATGTACTGGCCCGGCTTGAAGTCGGCGATGGCGTAGGGGCCGATGCCGACGGGCTTGGCGACGAACGCCTTCTCGCCGACGCGGTCGAAATAGGCCTTCGAGACCAGCGAGACGCCGCCGTTGTCGAAGAAGTCGACGTCGGGCCGCTTGAAGGTGAACTTCACGGTGTACTTGTCGACCGCCTGGATGTCGGCGATGAGATCGCCGTGGCGGTGGAAGAACGGCGCCTTCGCCATGTTGCGGCGCCAGCTGAAGATGACGTCGTCGGCCGTGAGCTCGTCACCCGACTGGAACTTCACGCCGTGATGGAGCTTCAGCGTGATGGTCTTGCCGTCCTCGGTCTCGGTCCAGTCGGCGACGGTCTTCTTGACGTTGCCGTCCTGGTCGAAGCCCCAGGGATATTCGTAGACGTTGAAGAGGGTGACGTAGGCCGCCGGCGGATCGCGCGCCAGCGCTAGGTCGAGCGAATCCGGCTCGGCGTTGGTGGCGGCGGTGAATTGCGGGGTGAAGCTCTGCTGCGCCGCGGCGCTCCCGCCGAACGCGGCGATGGCGAGCGCGGCGGCGAGCCCGACGAGACTCTTCCTGATCATGGGCGTCTCTCCCTTTCAGGCGGCCGGCGACGTGGCCGCCCGCTCCTGCCTTCGTGCCGAGGCTTGTTGCGATTCCTATACAGATGTAGGGGTGAAGTCGAGCGCCGTTCCGTTCGGCGCCGAACGGGAGGGCACCCGCGAATGAAGCGCAGCGAGAACCGGATCCTCACCACCCATGTCGGCAGCCTGGCGCGGCCGAAGGCGCTGCTCGACGCCATCAAGGCGCGCACCGAGTCGCCGGCCAGGCAGGCGGAATACGAGGCGCTGCTCGACCGCGAGATCGCCCAGGTCGTGAAGCGCCAGGCCGAGGTCGGCCTCGACATCATCAACGACGGCGAGTTCGGCAAGGAGAACTGGGCGACCTACGTGCTGAAGCGCATGAGCGGCTTCGAGATCCGGCCCGACCAGAAGCGCCCGCTCTACTGGCTGGGGCGCGACCTCGAGCGCTTCCACGAGGCGATCGTGCAGGACATGCCCCCCGCTGCGACCGGCGGCGCGACGGAGGCCTGCGTCGGCCCGATCACCTACCAGGACCGCTCGGGCCTCGACCGCGAGCTCGCCGACTTCACCAAGGCGGTGAAGAACATCGGCCCGCGCGAGGCGTTCTTCACCGCGGTGGCGCCGGCGTCGACCGCCTTCAACGGCGTCAACGAATACTACAAGACCGACCGCGACTACGCCTTCGCCATCGCCGAGGCGCTGCGCGTCGAGTACCAGGCGATCATCGACGCCGGGGTCATCCTGCAGGTCGACGACGCCGTGCTCGCCAACATGTACGACCACCTGGTCTCCGAGAGCCCCGCCAAGTACCGCGAATGGGCCGAGGTCCGCATCGAGGCGCTGAACCACGCGCTCCGCGGCATCCCCGAGGACCGGGTGCGCTACCACGTCTGCTTCGGGAGCTGGCACGTCCCCCATGTCTCGGACGCGCCGCTCGAGGAGATCGTCGACCTCATCCTCAACGTGAAGGCCGGCGCCTACTCGATCGAGGCGGCGAACCCGCGCCACGAGCACGAGTGGCGGGTGTGGGAGAAGGTCAAGCTGCCGCCGGGCAAGATTCTGATCCCGGGCGTCGTGACCCACCACACCACGACCGTCGAGCACCCCCGGGTCGTCGCCGACCGCATCGTCCGCTACGCGAAGATCGTCGGACGCGAGAACGTCATCGCCGGCACCGATTGCGGCTTCGCCCAGACCGAGGCGATCCGTCGGGTCCATCCCGAAGTGATGTGGGCGAAGTTCGAGTCGCTGGTGGAAGGCGCCCGACTCGCCTCGCACGAGCTGTGGGGACGCGCCGCCGCGGCGTGAGCGGACGCAGGCCGCGCCGCACGTGGGCAAGCGAGGGCTTGCCCACCGTGCGACGAACTCACGTCGCGCTGAGGCGGCGGCCGAGGTCGTCGAGCGCTTCGAGGAGCGCCGCGACCAGGGCGTCCTCGCTCCGCGGCGCCACGGCATCGGCTGGATCGGACAGGCCGGCAACGGTCATACCGGGCTCCGGCCGCGCCCGACCGGCCGCCGAGCGCGCTGCCTCCACCGCCGCCAGGATGGCCTCGGCCTCGCCCGGCGCCGGGCCGCCGCGCAGGACCAGCTCGCGGGTGAGATAGGCGCAGCCGCGCACCGCGCGGACGGCATGGCGGTAGCGCATCGGCGCAAGCGGCGCCCAGCCGCGCTTCAACGAGCCGACGGTGTCGCGCACCGCCTGGGCCTTGACCTGCATCTCGCGGGAAACCTCGCCGGCATTGCCGCCCTCGCCCAGCATCGCCCGCACCGTCCGCGCCAGCGCATCGAGAAAGTCGCGGGCGGCGTCGCGAAAGAGATCGTGCTGGCGGATCGGCAGCACGGTCATCGACACCAGCACGCCCGCGGCGGCGCCGACGCCGGTCTCGGCGAAACGCAGTTCCAGGAACCCGACGCCGAAGCGGCCGAGCAGGCCATAGAGCAGCGCCAGCATCACCGTGATGCAGAAGATCATGACGCCATACGCCGCCTGGAAGGCATAGAAGGCGAAGAACACGCAGACCAGGACCAGGGCGAACACGAGGTCGGTCTGCCCGGCGACGGCGGCGGCGAGGACGATGCCGACGACGATGCCGCCGAGCGTGCCGGCCAGCCGCTGCAGCGCCTTGACCAGGACCTCGCCGCGCGAGCCGACGCCGATCGAGACGATGAACGCGGCAATGACGGCCCAGTACCAGCGCTGGCCCGACAGCAGAGCGCCGCAGCCCATCGCCAGCGCCACCGCCGCGGCGGCCTGCACCGCCTGGCGCACGGCCGGCTCGTCCCAGATGCGCCCCGTCACCGGACGCCTCCGGCGAGAGGCCGGCCATCCTGCGCCCACGCCGCCGCGAGCGCGGCCAGCGCCGATTGCAGCTCGCCGAGCGCGGTCGCAAGCGCGCCGGCATCCGCAGTGACGGCCGGCGCGGTCGTGAGCACCGGCTCGCCGACCGCCGCCGCCGCCTCCACCCGGTCGCGCAGCGCCGCCACCTGCGGCCGGACCGTGGCGGCGTCCCGGGCGAGCGGCCGGCGCACGGCCGCCCGCGCCAGCCGCTCGGCGGCAAGCTGGAGCACGAATAGCGCCCGCCCGAGCGGCCGCGGCGCGTCGTCGTCGAGGGCCCGCGCGGTCCCGATCTGATCGGTCGCGACCAGGACGGCGTCGTCGAGCCGGCCGAGCTCGTAGTGCAGCCGGTGCACCCGCCCCTCCGCCAGCGGTGCCTGGGCGTCGGCCAGAAGGTCCTCGACCTCGTCCAGGAGCCGCCCGATCCGCCGCTGGATGTGGCGCCTGACCTGCCGGAGCGTGAATCCGGGCCGGTCGGGCAGCAGCAGGAAGCGCGCCAGCGCCGCGCTCGCCAGCGCGATCGCAACCGCGATCGCAAGCGCCGGCATCGACGCCAGCGGCGGCCGGATGATGTCGCCGATGAAATAGGCGATGAAGCCGACCATGCCGACCGCCATCCAGCGCGGACCGGCCATCCGGGCGAGCGCGGCCAGCGCGACGACCACGACGAAGCCGATGTCGGCCGCCCACGGCCAGCGCGACGCCAGGATCGAGGCCAGGGCGACGCCGACGAGCGCCGGCACCGCCAGGAGCACGAGCGTGACCGCCTGCTGGGACCGTTCGCGGTCGCGCACCGACATGTTGGCGAAATTGCTCACCATGAAGCCGAGGCCGACCGGTGCGGCGGCCGCGAGCCCGGCGTCCGCGAACAGCAGGAGAAGCGCGGTCAACGTGAGCGCGGCCGAAATCGTGGTCCGGCCGGCGATGGTCAGGCGCAGCAGTCCCGGGTCGGGCCCGAATACCGCTTCCGCAGCGTCCGCGAAGTGCAGGCGAAGGCTCCTGAGCCACCGCCTCGTCGCACCCGCGCTGCCCCGTTGCATGCTCCGCCCGCCGAAGATCGCCCTGCGACGGTCGCGGGGCACCCCGGTTCAACGTTCGGCGCGACGAAAGCGAAGGTCAACAGGGCACGACTGTCGGCCAGGCCCGTCATGCCCAGGTGCAGCCCGGGCGTGACGGGCCCGCGGCGGCGCCGAGAGGGAAGTCGTGGACGGCCGGGACAAGCCCGGCCATGACGAAGGAGAGGGTGGCGCGCTGGCCTACGCCGCGGCCGGGACCGGCGGGTTGAACGGGTCGATCTCGCGCCAGTCGCCGTCGGGCGGGACGGCGATCGAGATGGCGCGGATGCGGCTGAAGTCGATCTCCGGCCCGGTGAAGGACAGCGTGCCGTCCTTCTGGAACTGGCGCACCGCGTTCATCAGCATGCGCCGGCTCCGCACGATGACGAGGTCGCAGGAGCCGAGATATTCCTTCGATCGATCGACGATCGGACCCATCGACTCCTGGACGATGAAGTCCTCGTAGGCGTTGCCGCGGCCGACGATGCCGGTCCAGTGGCCGTTCTTCATCGCCTCGCGGTCCTGGAACCACATGTTGCTGCGGTCGCCCATGTCCGAGTTGAAATAGTCGGGGTCGCCGGAATCGCGCACCCCGAAGATGCGGAGGTTGCCGTCGATCGGATGGGCGGCGTTGTAGCTGATGTACCACTGGGCGGTGTGCTCGTCGTCGATCGGGATCGAGCAGCACACGATCGCCTGCTGGCCGGCGGGAGACGGAATGAACGAGAAGAAGGGCAGCGCCACCTCGCGGATGCGGGCATAGCGGACGCCATTCGGCTGGTCGCGCAGCGCGCCCTCGCGGAAGCCGTAGGGCTGCATCAGGAACTCGAACTGCGGCGCCCCGGTCGAGAGCATGTAGTCGCTCTCCTTCTTCCACAGCTCGCGGGCGCCGGCCGAATCGAGCCCGCTCGAATGCAGGAAGGTGACGTGGGCGGAATCGAGCAGCGCCTCGAGGCCCTGGAGCCAGTTGGTCTTGATGATGCCGCGGCGCGGCGCGACATGGCTCGCCGGCAGGTTGGTGAACTCGAAATCGTGGAAGCGGGGCGGCTCGGCCTTCTTGCCGAGATAGACCCAGATCAGGCCGCCGGCCTCGCGCGCCGGGTGGTGGCGCACCGGCACGCCCTTGGCGAACTCCTCGCGCTTGTCGGCCGGCTCGGTCGGGGCGTCGACGCACTCGCCGGCGCCGTTGAATTTCCAGCCGTGGAAGATGCAGCGCAGACCGTCGCCCTCGTTGCGGGCGAGGAGGAGCGACGCGCAGCGGTGGGGGCAGCCCTCGGCGAGAAAGCCGACGCTGCCGTCCTCGTTGCGGAAGGCGACGAAATCCTCGCCGAACAGGCGGACGTGCTCGGGCGCGCCGCCGGCTTCGAGCTTCGCGGCGCGGCAGGCCGGCACCCAATACTCGCGCAGCATGTCGCCCATCGGCGTGCCGGGTCCGACGCGCACCAGGAGTTCGTTGTCGTCGTGGCTCAGCATGGCGCGGCATCCTCTCCTCGATTGGGCTTTGGCTTCTAGAATAGGCCTAAGTTGACCCCTCTACAAGCGTAGGGGAATGGCACCGACGCATCGCGCGTCCCACCCCGCGGGTCGTGGCATCGATCACTTCAGCAGGCTGACGATGTGGCGGTGGACCAGCTCGACCAGGTCCTTCCGCGGCGGCTTCACGTCGGGGCGGCAGACGAACATGAAGGCGTGGCCCACCGTGAAGGCCATGAACGACTTCGCGGCGCGGTCGGGATCGCGGGCGCCGAGCGAGGCGAAGATCGCGTTCCAGGTGTCCCACAGGATCTCGAGCTCGCGGCGCATCACGAGGCGGTGGGCCGGGGTGCGCGTGGCGTCGAGCGTCATCTCGAAATAGGCGATCGTCCGCGCCCGCTCGCTCGGCTTCAGCCGGCGCAGCATGGCGCCGACCGCATGCTCGGCGAGGCCGCGGGCGTCGAGGCCGCCGGGATGGTCGAGCACCTGGCGCCGGACCCATTCGGCATCGACCAAGTTGAGGTCGGAGATGCGCCGCGCGGTGGCGGCGAGAAGGTCGTTGCGCTTGGGAAAATAATAGGAGGTCGAGCCGTCCGGCAGGTCGAGGAAGCGGTCGACGGCGCGGTGGTTGAGGCCGCGGGAGCCGTCGCGCGCGAGCACCTCGATCGCGGCGTCGGCGATCTGGCGGCGCCGGTCCGAAGCCGGGCGCCGGCCCCGCCGCGGCGCCGGCGGCTCCTCGATGGTGGCATGCGCGGACTCGCGCCCGCCCCTTGGCTCCTCATGCTTCAAGTTCGCTGCTGCCCCTCGTCGTGATGCCCGGTGCGGCTATCCTGAAACGAACGGCGCGCGCAGCGATCGCCGCGCGCGCCGCCATTGCCGGAACCGGGCCCTATTGCTTGATCTGCGGCTCGGTCGGGAACTTCGTGCCCTTGCGGCCGTAGTCGGGCTGCATCGGGAAGGTCTCGAACTCCTTGTTGATCAGGAGATGCGTCTTGGGATCGCGCTCGACCTTGCGCAGATAGACGTTCTGGATCCAGTCGCGGGTCTTGGGATCGACCTCGACCGGGCCGCGCGCGCTCATGAACTTGTAGCCCTTGACCGCGGCAATCTCCTTGTCGCCATCCGGCACGCCGTGCGTCGCCTCGACCATCTTGGCGATGAGCGTCATGCCATCCATCGCGCTGACCTGGAAGGCGCTCGCGATCGACTTGGGATGGAGATCGTGCAGCACCTGGAGGAACTGCTTGTTCTCCGGCGAATCGTGCGCCGCCGAATAGAACGAGGCGGTGACCAGGCCGAGCACCGGGTCGCCCTCGTTCTGCAGGTCGGTCTCGCCGGTCTCGCCGGTGCCGAGATAGACCAGGCCCTGCTGCTTCAGGCCGCTATTGCCGTAGGCGACCATCATCTCGTAGGTCGGCCCGCCGCCTGGCGCGAAGCCGTAGACCCATTGCGGCCCCATCGACTTGGCGCGCTGCCAATAGGGCGTGAAGTCGGTCGTCGAGAGCGGGTAGCGGATGCTGCCGACGATCTTGCCGCCGAGCCCTTCGTAGGCCTGGATGAAGACCTTCTCGCCGTCCCAGCCGGGAGCGTAGTCGGCGACCATGGTCGCCATCTTCTTGATGCCGTGCCGTGCGGCGTAGATCGCGTCGGGCACCGTCACCTGCGACAGCGTGAAGGAGGTGCGCAGGAAATAGGGCGACAGGTCGATGGTCGAGGAGGTCGCCGCGTTCCAGGAAATCACCGGGATCTTGGCCTGGTTGGCGAGCGGCGCCACCGCCGCGAAGTTCGGCGTGTAGGCGAAGCCGGCGAGATACTGGACCTTCTCCTTGACCAGGAGCTCCTGCGCCAAGGTCTTGGCCTTGAGCGGATCGACGGTGGTGATGTCGCGCTTGATCACCTCGATCTTCTTGCCGTCGATGGTGTTGCCGTGGAGCTTCTCCCACACGTCGATCCCGTCCAGCCAGCCATTGCCGAACGCGGCGAGCGGCCCCGAGAACGGCGCGATCAGTCCGATGCGGATGGTCTTGGGGGCGTCCTCGGCGTGCGCCGGCAGCACCGCGAGGCTGGTGCCGAGCGCAGTCGCGCCGAGCGCCGCGGCAGCCCAGAATCCATGCAGCTTCATGTTTTCCTCCCTCTTCGCGCAGCGTCTTGTTCGGGCTTGGCGCCGCGCTGCCACCGGTCGCGCGCCGGGCGGTGAACCCGCCTCGGATCGCGCAGGCGAAGGTCCGTTCCTAAACGTTTGTAGTGGAAATGTCGAGGTTGGCCCGCGCTGCCTCGAAGCAGCGCGAGCGCGCGCGAAGCCCTTGATTACGCCGGCCTTCCGGCCCCGGATCTCTGTAGGGTGAGCATCGGCAAGCCGACGCCCCTCGTCGCGATTTACGCCGCGCCGCGCGCCTCCTCGGGCGGATCGCGCGGGTCGATCGCGCGCCAGTCCTGTCCGGTCGGGAGCACGGTCGCGAGCGAGCGGATCCGGCTGTAGTCGATGTCCTGGTCGAGGCCGAAGGGCAGCTTGCCCTCGGCGTGCTCCCGCAGCGCCTTCTGCAGCATGCGCCGGGCCCGGACGATGACGGCATCGCTGGTGCCGAGGAATTCCTGGCTGCGGTCCGAAATCGGCCCCATCGATTCCTCGATGACGAAGTCCTCGTAGGTGAAGTTGCCGAGGATGCCGCTCCAGTGCCCGGCCTTCATCGCCGCGCGGTCCTGCTTCCACATGTCGGCGGCACCGCCCATGTCGGCGCTGTAGTTGTCGTCGTCGCCGGTGGTGCGCTCGACCGCCCACTCGCGATACCAGTCCGGCACCGGGCCGAACGGGTTCATGTAGTAGTACCAGTGGGCGCTCCACTCGTCGTCGATCGGCACCACCACGACGACGAGCCGCGGCTCGCCATGATCGCCGGGGATGAACGAGTAGTACGGGAACACCACCTCGCGGATGCGGGCATAGGTGGTGCCGTCGCCGAGGTCGCGCAGCGCCGCCTCGCGGAAGCCGTAGGGCTGGTCGATGGTCTCGAAGCGCGGGGCCGCGTTGGCCCGCGCGAACCTGTTCATCCGGTTGTAGTCCTGGCGGGTATTCGCCGTGGAGCTCGAATGCAGCATCCCGATATGGGCGGAATCGAGCTGGCCCTCGAAGCCCTGCAGCCAGTTGCCGTGCACGATGCCCCGCCGGATCAGGGCCGCGGCCGGCGGCCGGTGGAACTCGAAATCGAACAGCTTCGGCGGGGTTTCGCGGCGGCCGAGATAGGCCCAGACCATGCCGCCGGCCTCGCGCACCGGGCAGTGCCGGATCGGCACGCGGGCGCAGAACTGGGCGCGGCTCTCGGCCGGCTCGGTCGGCGTCTCGATGCAGCGGCCGTCGCGCGAGAATTTCCAGCCGTGGAAGATGCAGCGGAGGCCGCCGTCCTCGTTGCGCGCCAGCGCCAGCGAGGCGCTGCGGTGGGGGCATTTCTCCTGGAGGAAGCCGAGCTCGCCGTCGGGCCCGCGGAAGGCGACGAAGTTCTCGCCGAGGAGACGCACCTTTTGCGGCGCCCCGCCGGCTTCCAGTGAGTCCGAGCGCAGCGCCGGCGTCCAGAACTCGCGCAGGAGCTCGCCCATCGGCGTGCCCGGCCCGACCCGCGTCAGCCGTTCGTTCTCCTCGACCGTCAGCATCCGCCCACCTCCGCGCTCGCTCTTGAGCCGTTCCAGATTGCGCCATCCGCCTCTCCCTGCAAAGGCGCCGCGGAGAGATCCGGTCTGCGCCACCGTGGCGCTCCGTCCCCGGTCTTGCGCGGGCGGGCAGGATCGGCCGATGCTGGCTCCGGGAACGGCCGACAGGGCATATGGCCTTGCCGATCCCCAGGGAGGCGACGATGGTTACGCGATACGGCATCGGCCAGCCGATCCGGCGGGTGGAGGACAAGCGCTTCCTCACCGGCCGCGGCACCTATGTGGACGACATCCAGCTTCCGCACATGACCTACGGCATGCTGGTGCTGTCGCCCCACGCCCATGCCCGCATCCGCAAGATCGACACCGCCGCCGCCAAGGCCGCGCCGGGCGTGCTCGCCGTCGTCACCGGGGCCGACCTCCAGGCCGACGGCATCGGCGGCATCTTCGGCATGCTGCCCGAGGACGTCGGCGGCCCGAAGGGCTTTCGCGCGCCGCGCCCGCTGCTCGCGAGCGACAAGGTGCGCCATGTCGGCGACCGCGTCGCCTTCGTCGTCGCCGAGACCCTGGAGCAGGCGCGCGACGCCGCCGAGCTGGTCGAGGTCGATTACCGGGACGAGCCGGCGGTCGCCGACATCGCCGAGGCGACCCGCCCGGGCGCGCCGCGGGTCTGGGACGAGGCGCCGGGCAACATCGTGTTCGACTGGTCGATCGGCGACGAGGCGGCGACCGAGGCGGCGTTCCGCGACGCGGCGCATGTCACCCGCGTCGACCTGGTGAACAACCGCGTCGTCGTCGCGTCGATGGAGCCCCGCAACGCGCTCGGCGCCTACGACGCCGGCGAGGACCGCTACACCCTCTATACCGGCAGCCAGGGCGTGCATTCGATGCGCGGCATCCTGGCCGGCACGACGCTCCAGGTGCCGCCGGAAAAGGTGCGGGTCGTCACCTACGATGTCGGCGGCGGCTTCGGCATGAAGGCCTATGTCTATCCGGAGCATGGGCTGGTGCTGTGGGCGTCGAAGCGGATCGGCCGCCCGGT
>DASZVN010000142.1:0-19630 GCA_035547055.1 Hyphomicrobiales bacterium | reverse complement strand
GTTGGTCAGCCACGACAGGAACTGGCGGATGTTCTCGATGTTCAGGCAGACCACGACGCCGAGCAGGAAGCCGACCAAGGTGCCGACGACGCCGATCGAGGCGCCGGTGATCAGGAACACGCGCATGATCGCGCCCTGCGTGGCACCCATCGTGCGCAGGATCGCGATGTCCTGCCCCTTGTCCTTCACCAGCATGATCAGCCCGGAGACGATGTTGAGCGCCGCCACCAGCACGATCAGCGCCAGGATCACGAACATCACGTTGCGCTCGACTTCGAGCGCCGAGAAGAAGGTGGAGTTGCGCTGGCGCCAGTCGAACACCAGGGCCTGGCGCTTGGTGGCGTCGAGCACGGCGCCGCGCATGGCGTCGACCTTGTCGGGATCCTTGACGTAGACCTCGAGCGAGGTCACGTCGCCGTCGCGGTTGAAATAGGCCTGCGCCTCCGACAGCGGCATGAACACGATCGACGAATCGTATTCGGACATGCCGACCGAGAAGATCGCCTTGACCGGATAGCCCTTGATGCGGGGAGTGACGCCCATCGGGGTGACCGCGCCCCGTGGCGACACCAGCGTCAGCGTGCCGCCGACCTGGAGGCCGAGCGACTCGGCGAGGCGCTGGCCGATGGCGACGCCGCCGCCCTTGTCGAAATCGGCGAGCGAGCCGTCCTTGATGTTGCCGGCGACGAGCGGCGTGTCGCGGAGGTCGGAGCCGCGGATGCCGCGCACTAGGACACCCGAGGTGGAGCTCGGCGAGGAGGCGAGCGCCTGACCCTCGACGATCGGCACCGCGCGCACCACGCCCGGCACCTTGGCGACCCGCGCGGCGACGGCGGCATAGTCGGTGAACGGGGCGCCGACGGACTGCACGATGATGTGGCCGTTGACCCCGAGGATCTTCGACTCCAGCTCGGCGCGGAAGCCGTTCATCACCGCCATGACGATGATGAGCGTGGCGACGCCGAGCGCAATTCCGAGGAAGGAGAACCCGGCGATGACCGAGATGAAGCCCTCGCGCCGCCGCGCCCGGAGATAGCGCCCCGCGACCAGCCACTCGACCACCGAGAACGGGCGGGTCCCGCGCCGCGCGTCGCCGCCGACGGCCGCCCCGGTCATGGCACCGGCCTCCCCCCTCTCCCGCTTGCGGGAGAGGGTCGGGGCAAGGGGACGGCACTCGCCGAAAATACGGAGCGCGCGCCAAGGCCGCTGCCCTCACCCGGTCGCCGGCTACCGCCGTCGACTCGACCTCTTCCGCAAGCGGGAGAGGTAAGGGGAGGGGGCGCCCCGCCCATCACGTGACCAGCCGCGCGAGCGCCGACTCGGCGGAGAGCGACTCGCGTGCCCCGCCGGCACGGGCCTTGAGTTCCACGGTGCCGGAGGCGACCCCCTTGGGGCCGACCACGAGCTGCCAGGGCAGGCCGATCAGGTCCATGGTCGCGAACTTGGCGCCGGCGCGCTCGTCGGTGTCGTCGTAGAGCACCTCGACGCCGGCGGCACGGAGCTTGCGGTAGAGCTCCTCGCAGGCCGCGTCGGTCGCCGCGTCGCCGGCCTTGAGGTTCAGCAGCCCGACCTTGAACGGCGCCACCGGCTCGGGCCAGACGATGCCGGCGTCGTCGTGACCGGCCTCGATGATCGCGGCGACGAGGCGCGAGACGCCGATGCCGTAGGAGCCGCCTTCGAGCGCGTGCTCGGCGCCGTCGGGGCCGGTCACGGTCGCGCCCATCGGCACCGAATATTTGCGCCCGAAATAGAAGATCTGGCCGACCTCGATGCCCCGCGCCGAGAGCCGCTTGCTCGCCGGCACCTCGGCCTCGAAGCGGGCGGCGTCGTGCACGTCCTCGGTGGCAGCGTAGAGCCGGGTGCGCTCGGCGACGATCGGCGCGAGGTCGCCGTCGAAATCGACGTCTTCGCCCGGGATCGGCAGGTCGAGCAGGTCGGCGTGGCAGAACACCTGGCTCTCCCCGGTGTCGGCCAGCACGATGAACTCGTGGCTGAGGTCGCCGCCGATCGGCCCGGTCTCGGCCCGCATCGGGATCGCGCGGAGGCCCATGCGGGCGAAAGTGCGAAGATAGGCGACGTACATCCTGTTGTAGGACCGCCGCGCGCCGTCGATGTCGATGTCGAAGGAGTAGCCGTCCTTCATCAGGAACTCGCGCCCGCGCATGACGCCGAAGCGCGGCCTGACCTCGTCGCGGAACTTCCACTGCATGTGGTAGAGGTTCAGCGGCAGGCTCTTGTACGAGCGGACATAGGCGCGGACGATGTCGGTGACCATGTCCTCGTTGGTCGGGCCGTAGATCAGCTCGCGTTCGTGGCGGTCCTGGATGCGGAGCATCTCGGGACCGTAGGCGTCGTAGCGGCCGGTCTCGCGCCAGAGCTCCGCCGGCTGCAGGGTGGGCATCAGGATCTCGATCGCGCCGGCGCGGTCCATCTCCTCGCGGACGATCGCCTCGATCCTGGCGAGCACGCGCTTGCCGAGCGGCAGCCAGGCATAGATGCCGGCGGCCTCCTGGCGGATCATGCCGGCACGCAGCATCAGCCGGTGCGAGACGATATCCGCCTCTTTCGGGTTTTCGCGAAGGATCGGCAGGAAATAGCGGGACAGGCGCATGAAAGCTCGGCGGGCTCGGGCGTCGGGCGGAATCACCGGATCGGCCGGCCGTGCTTAGCGCCTCCTACCGCGCCGCGCAAAGCCGCCGTCGCAAGACGACGGCATCCGAATTATTGACATCGAATCGCAAATACGTGTCAAAACTACGGCATGCCATGGAACCGACATTTTTTTGCTCAAGACGCGCTCAAATTCGTGACACGCCGTTTCCCCTTTGCTACGGTCGCCGCCCGTAAGAAGAGGGCCGTGTGCTCGCCGCCACGTCTTTGCGACGGCAAGCGAAGGGTCCAAGTCTGGGGAGGAAGCTCAACGGGCCGGCCTTGAAGGGCTGGCCGCGTGGACTGGAGTTGCCATCCCGCTCACTCGCAAGTCCATCCACGAAAGTTGACGACAGGACTTTGCAGCAAGGCGCTTGCCTTGCTGTTTTTTTTGGCAGCCGCCCGCTTCCGTCATTGCGAGCAGGCGAAGCAATCCCGTTGTAGGGTGGGCAACGCAGCGCGTTACCCATGTCTGGCGGCGGCCGTGGGCATCGTGAAGACGATGCCCACCCTACGGCGTCACGCCCGGCGCAGCGTCTCGCTGAACCGCACCGGCTCGCCGGTCGCAGGCGCGACCAGCTCGCCCTCCCACATCACCCGGCGGCCGCGGATGACGGTGCCGACCGGCCAGCCGGTCACGGTCATGCCCTCGAACGGGCTCCAGCCCGATTTCGAGGCGACCCAGTCCCGCGTGATGGTCTCGCGGCGCTTGAGGTCGACCACCGTGAGGTCGGCGTCGTAGCCGACGGCCATGCGGCCCTTGCAGGCGATGCCGAACAGGCGCTGCGGCCCGGCGCTGGTGAGGTCGACGAAGCGCTGGAGCGTGAGGCGCCCGGCGGCGACGTGGTCGAGCATCACCGGCACCAGCGTCTGCACGCCCGGCATCCCCGAGGGCGAGGCGGGGTAGGCCCGCGCCTTCTCCTCCAGCGTATGCGGCGCGTGGTCGGAGCCGAGCACGTCGACCACGCCCTGGTTCAGGCCCCACCAGATGCCGTCGCGGTGGCGCTCGTCGCGGAGCGGCGGGTTCATCTGCGCCAGCGTGCCGATCCGGCGATAGGCCTCGTCGGTCAGGGTCAGGTGCTGCGGCGTCGCCTCGGCGGTGGCGACGTCCTTGTGGCCCGCGAGGAAGCGCATCTCCTCCGCCGTCGAGATATGGAGCACGTGGATGCGGGCCCCGGTCTCATGCGCGATCCGGACCAGCCGCTCGGTGCAGCGGAGCGCGGTGGTGACGTCGCGCCAGACCGGATGGCTGGTGGGATCGCCCTCGACACGCTCGCCCTTGCGCTCGTTGAGCCGCGCCTCGTCCTCGCTGTGGAAGGCTGCGCGGCGGCGGATGACCGAGAGGATGGCGCGGACGCCGGGATCGTCGTCGACCAGCAGCGTTCCGGTCGAGGAGCCCATGAACACCTTGACGCCGCAGCAACCCGGCAGCCGCTCCAGCTCGGGCAGCTCGCGCACGTTGTCGTGGCTGCCGCCGACGAAGAAGGCGTGGTCGCAATGCATGCGTCCGCGCGCGGCGGCGAGCTTGGCGTCCAGCGCCGCGGCGGTGGTGGTGGCGGGGTTAGTGTTCGGCATCTCGAACACCGCGGTGACGCCGCCCATCACCGCCGAGCGGGAGCCCGACTCCAGATCCTCCTTGTGGGTCAGGCCGGGCTCGCGGAAATGGACTTGGGTGTCGATGACGCCCGGCAGGAGATGGAGACCGGTGCAATCGACCACCTCGCCGGCAGCCGCCTGCGAAAGGTCGCCGAGCGCGGCGATGCGGCCGCCGCGAACGCCGACGTCGCCCGGCCCGATGCCGTCGTGATTGGCCAGCGTGCCGCCCCTGAAGACGAGGTCGAAGCTCTCCGCCATGCTGCCTCCGCCGGCCGCGCCCCGCCCTTGTGGGGCTGCCGGCAGCGGCTTACGTTCCCCCGCGCACCGGCGCAAGGAGACGGTGCGGCATGCGGGCAGCCGTTCTCGACGATCGCGGCGTCCTCGCCGTCACGGGGGCGGACGCAAAATCCTTCCTCCACAACGTGGTGACCTGCGCGGTCGAGGGCGCCGAGCCCGGTGCCGCGCGCTATGGTGCCCTTCTGACGCCGCAGGGCAAGATCCTCGCCGATTTCCTGCTGCTCGCGACCGCCGACGGCGCGCTGATCGACGTCGCCCGTGACGTGCTGCCCGAGCTGAAGAAGCGCCTCGCGCTCTATCGCCTGCGCGCCAAGGTCGCCATCGACGATCTCTCCGATACGCTCGCCGTCGCCGTGCTGTGGGACGGCGGTGACGCGCCGCCGGCCTCGGCCGCGAGCTTCGCCGACCCGCGCCTTCCAGCCCTTGGCGTCCGTGCCTTCCTGCCCAAGGACGGCGCGGACGCGGCGCTCGCCGCCATGGGCGCCGCGATTGTCCCCGCCGCCGCCTGGCACGCCCACCGCATCGCGCTCGGCATCCCCGAGGGCGGGCGCGATTTCGTCTTCGGCGACGCTTTCCCCCACGAGGCCGATCTCGACCAGCTCGCGGGGGTCGATTTCCGCAAGGGCTGCTACATCGGCCAGGAGGTCGTGAGCCGGATGGAGCATCGCGGCACCGCCCGCAGCCGGGTGGTGCCGGTGACGCTCGACGGTCCCGCGCCGCCGCCCGGCACCGAGGTCGCGGCGGGCGGGCGGCCGCTCGGCCGCATGGGCTCGTCGGCCGAAGACCGCGGCCTCGCCCTGCTGCGCCTCGACCGCGCCGCCGAGGCAGAGGCCGCCGGCCAGCCGATCACCGCGGGCGCCGCCAGCCTCGCCGTCGCCCTGCCCGCCTGGGCCCGCTTCACCCTGCCCGCCCCCGAAAAGACCGCCTCATGACCGACCTCGCCGACGACGGCCGCCCGCGCTGCCTGTGGCCGGGCGCCGACCCGCTCTACCGCGCCTATCACGACACCGAATGGGGCGTGCCCGAGAAGGACGACCGCGCGCTCTACGAGAAGCTCGTGCTCGACGGCTTCCAGGCCGGCCTGTCGTGGATCACCATTCTGCGCAAGCGCGAGAATTTTCGCGCCGCCTTCGACGGCTTCAGGCCGGAGGTCGTCGCCCGCTATGGGCCGAAGAAGGTCGAGGCGCTGATGGCCGACGCCGGCATCGTCAGGAACCGCGCCAAGATCGAAGGCGCGGTGAGGTCCGCGCAGTCCTGGCTCGAGATGATGGCGGGAGGGCCCGGCTTCTCCGCCTTCCTATGGGGCTTCGTGGACGGCACGCCGCTCCAGAACGGGCTTCGGACGCAAGGCGAAATCGTCGCCGAGACAGAGATTTCGCGGCAGATCTCGAAGGAGCTCGTAAAGCGTGGATTCAAGTTCGTCGGGCCGACCATCGTCTACGCCTTCATGCAGGCGGTCGGCATGGTCAACGACCATCTGACGAGCTGCTTCCGCCACGACGAATGCCGCGCCCTCGCCGGCCTGCCGCCGGCCAAGGCAAGCAAGCCGCGGCGGGGCTTGAGGTGAGATCAAACTGCGCCCTCTCCGTCATGGCCGGGCTTGTTCCGGCCATCCATGACCTCCTTCTCCACGGCGCCACAAACTCGTGGATGCCCGGCCCAAGGCCGGGCATGACGGGGCAGCGCCAAGGCGCCGACCGAGATGGCGACCCTGAATAGCACCCTGCCGCCGCGGGCGTGGCAGCGGATGCTGTCGGGCCGCCGACTCGACCTGCTCGACCCCTCGCCGATCGACATCGAGATCGGCGACATCGCCCATGGCCTCGCCCGGGTCGCACGGTGGAACGGCCAGACCGTCGGCGCCCACATCTTCTCGGTGGCGCAGCATTCGCTCCTGGTCGAGGCCATCGCCGGCAACCTCAGGCCCGCCCTCGCACCGCGCTGGCGCCTCGCGGTGCTGCTCCACGACGCGCCGGAGTTCGTCGTCGGCGACATCATCAGCCCGTTCAAGGCGGTGCTCGGCGACGGCTACAAGGCAGTGGAGAATCGCATCCTCGCGGCGATCCACCTCCATTTCGGCCTGCCGCCGGCGCTGCCGGAGGTCCACCACCGCCTGCTGAAGCGCGCCGACCAGGCCGCGGCCTATCTGGAGGCGACCCGCCTCGCCGGCTTCGACCACGCCGAGGCGCGTCGCTTCTTCGGCCGGCCCCAGGGCGTGCCCGCCGATCTCGACCTCACCCCGTGGCCCGCCGAAATGGCCGAAGGGCGCTTCCTCGCAAGGGCCGAGACGCTGCTCCATTCGTAGGGTGGGCATGCGCAGCATGTCCACGTTCAGCGTCAACCGTGGGCATCGTCCTTGCCGATGCCCACCCTACAAGACCTTCTCCTCTTCTTCCTGCCCACGATTGCAGATACCTTGAGGCATCATCGGTTCGCGCCGGGGCGCCCTGCATGCATTCCGAGATCGGCCTGGTCGTCGCGGTCATTGCCGGGCTCCTCGTCGTCATCGCCGCGCTCGATCCGCTGGCGGCCAAGCTCCGCATCGCGCCGAGCGTGCTGCTCGCGGTGGTCGGCATCGCGATCGGCTTCCTGTCGGCGGCGGCGCTCGGCTCCCACGCCGCGGGCGGGGTGCCGGCCGAGATCGCCGAGATGATCACCGGCTTCCCGATCAGTGCCGAGGCGTTCATCGCGATCTTCCTGCCGCTCCTCTTGTTCCAGACCTGCCTCAACATCGAGCTGCGGCAGATCGCCGAGGACGCCGGGCCGATCTTCGTGATGGCGGTGCTGGCGGTGGTGGTGGCGACGCTCGCAATCGGCTTCGTGCTCCACCCGCTCGCCGCGGTGCCGCTGACCGCCTGCCTCCTCCTCGGCGCGATCGTCGCAACCACAGACCCGGTCGCGGTCGTCGCCATCTTCCACGACATCGGCGCGCCGGGCCGCCTCTCGCGCCTGGTCGAGGGCGAGAGCCTCCTGAACGACGCGGCCGCCATCACGCTGTTCATCCTCTTCCTCGACCTCCTGCTCCATCCGAGCGGCCATGTCGGGGCGTCGATCCTGCTCGACTTCGCGGTGACGCTCGTCGGCGGCGCGGTGCTCGGCTTCGTCATCGCGCGCCTGTTCGCGGTGCTGTTCGCCGCGCTCCGCGAGCAGGTGCTGGCGCAGGTCTCGCTCAGCCTGGCGCTGCCCTACCTCGCCTATCTCCTCGGCGACCATATCGGAGTCTCGGGCGTCGTCGCGGTCGTCGCTGCCGGCCTCACCCTCGGGGTCGTCGGGCCGCCGCGGGCGACGCCCGAGGCATGGCGGCATCTTCGCGAGGTGTGGGAGCAGCTCGACTACTGGGCGAGCTCGCTGGTGTTCGTGCTCGCGGCGATCCTGGTGCCGAAGCTCCTGGTCGGCCTCGGCTGGCACGACCTCGTCCTCCTGGCCGCGCTGGTCGCGGCAGCGCTCGCGGCCCGCGCGGCGATCCTCTACGGCCTCCTGCCGCTCCTCAGCGCCATCGGCCTGTCGCCGCCGGTCGAGCCGGCCTATCGGCTGGTGATCCTGTGGGGCGGCCTCCGCGGGGCGATGACCCTGGCGCTGGCCCTCTCGGTGGTCGAGAACGCGGCGATCCCGGTCGAGGTCCAGCGCTTCGTCGCGATCCTCGCGACCGGGTTCGTGCTGTTCACGCTCCTGGTGCAGGGCACGACGATGCGGCCGCTGATGCGGGCGCTGAAGCTCGACCGGCTGTCGCCGCTCGACCTCGCGCTCCGCCGCGAGGTGCTGGGACGGGTCCGCCGCGACGTCACCCAGGCCTCCGCCGCTGCGGCGGCCGAGTTCGGGCTCGCGGCGCTCGCCGTCGAGGCGCCGGAGGCCGCCGACGCGGCCGCGGCCGAGGGGCCGCCGCTCCACGAGGAGCGGCTGGTGTTCGCCCTCGTCACCATCGCCCGGCGCGAGAAGGAGCTGATCGTCCACCATCTCGAGGAGCGCACCATCTCGGTCGACAGCGCGATGGAGATGCTGGCAGGCGCCGACCGGCTGATCGACCGCGCCCGCACCGGCGGCCTCCGCGGCTACGAGCACGAGGCCGCCGGCTCGCTTGCCTTCGGCCTGCGCTTCGCCCTGGCGCAGCGGCTCCACCGCCTGTTCGGCTGGGAGGCGCCGCTGTCGCAGCGCCTTGCCCGCCGCCTCGAGAAATTCCTGATCCGCCGCATGGTCCTGGCCGGGCTCGCCGAGTTCGTCGAGGACCAGGTCGGCGCCCTGCTCTCGGCGCGCATCGCCGAGGTGCTGAAGGAGGTCGTGGCGAAGCGTCGCGACGCCAACGACGCGGCGCTCGAGGCGCTTCGCCTGCAATATCCCGACTACGCCGCCGAGCTGGAGCGCCGCTTCCTCCGCCGCCTCGCGCTCCGCCACGAGGAGGTCGCCTACGACCGCCTGTTCGCGGAGGCGCTGATCGGGCCGGAGCTTCACCGCGACCTCAAGGTCAGGATCGAGGAGGAACGCCGCGAGGCGCGGAAGCGGCCCGGGCTCGACCTCGGCCTCGACACCCGCACCCTGCTGTCGCGGCTGCCGATCCTGGCGGGCGCGAGCGACGGGCAGATCGAGGAGCTGTGCGGCTGGCTGACGACGCGGCTCGCCACTCCCGGCGAGATCCTGATGAAGAAGGGCGAGGAGGGCGACGAGGCCTTCTTCATCTCCTCCGGCGCGGTCGAGGTGCGGATCGGCGGCCGCGCCGTCCGGCTCGGGCGCGGCGACATCGTCGGCGAGCGGGCCCTGCTCCGCGACCTGCCGCGGAACGCCGACGTCGTCGCCCTCGCCTATTGCTCGCTCCTGGTGCTGCGGCGGCGCGACTTCAGCACCTTCCTCGGCCGCAACCCCGCGCTCTCGACCCATATCGAGACGGTCGCCTCCGGCCGCGAGCGCGAGAACCAGGCCGCCCTCGGCGGCGAGGCCATGGCGTAGGCGATGAGCCCCGCTCGACCTACGCCGTCATCCCGGCCGGAGCGAAGCGGAGAGCCGGGATCCGGGGCCGCATGGCATACTGAAGCCGGATCCCGGATCGCGGCCTTTGCCACCTCCGGGATGACAGGGTGAAAGATCGGCTCAAGGCCGCGGTCAGGGAGGGAACGATGTATCTGGGGTCGGTGGTGGTGCTGCTGCTGGTCGCGCCGGTGGCGGCGATCCTGGTCCAGATCTTCGGCTTCGGCCACGCGGCCGACCCGCTGTTCACGGTGCTGCGCTGGTTCGTGTTCTGGGCCGTCGGGGTGCGGCTCGCGATAGCGGGCATCCGCCAGATGGCCAATCCCGCGTTCACCGCTGAGACCATCTTCCGCATCCACGACCGCGAGACGTTCAAGATCGTGCAGGAGCTCGGCTTCGCGAACGTTTCGATCGGCCTCATCGGCCTGGTCTCGATCGCCGAGCGCGGCTGGGTGCTGCCCGCCGGCCTCGCCGGCGCCGTGTTCTATGGTCTCGCCGGCATCCAGCACGTCCGCAACGCCAGAACCACGCGGGAGGAGACCATCGCGATGGTCTCGGACCTCCTGGTCTTCGTGGTGCTGGGCGTCCTCGTCGGCCTCGTCTGGACGCGGTGAGGCCTTCCGCCTGTCATCCCGGACGCCGCGCGGCAGCGATCCGGGATCCGGGTCCAAGCGCTGCCCCCAGCCCCGGATCTCGGCTCTCGGCCGGGATGACAGCGGACGGGCCCTTACGCCGCCGCCGTCTCCGCCAGGGGCACGCGGGTCACCCGGTGCGCCTGGAGGCGCGGCAGCACCTCGGCGCCGAAGCGCTGGATCTGGCGCATGAACATCTCGTGCGGCATCGCCCCCCGGTTCATGCTGAGGAGCACGGTGCCGGCGCCGGTCTGGTCGGCGATCTCGACGATGCGCCGGGCGACCTCGTCGGGGCTGCCGAAGGCCCCGTTCTCGGCCTGCTTGCGGACGTCGTCGATCGTGAGGTCGCGGGCGCGGAGGCTGTCGTCGCGCGCCACCTCGCGCACGCCCTCGCGGAAATGGGCGGTAGAGTCCTTGGCGTAGTAGCCCTTGGCCTCGGCCGCCGCGTAGAACTCGTGGTCGAGGCTGAACAGCGCGTGGAAGTAGATCGCGTAGGGCGCGTATTCCGCGATCGCCTGCTCGCGGCTGTCGGCGATGTAGCAGTCGATCCCGACGCTCAGCATGTCGGGCGTCATGCGGCGGCCGCGCTTGGCGAGGCACTCGGCGTAGTAGCGGATCACGTCTTCCCGCGCCGCGCCGGGGCGGGCCGGCGTGATGGGGATGTCGTTCGCGGCGGCCCACTCGATCGAATCCTTCGAGCCGGTGATCGGCACCCACACCGGCGGATGCGGCTGCTGCACCGGGCGCGGCCAGATCGCGACGTGGTCGTAGGAGTGGAAGCGGCCCTCGTAGGTGAACGTCTCCTCCGTCCAGGCGCCGCGCATGATGTCGTAGCACTCGTCGAAGCGGGCGCGGGACTCCGCCATCGGGATGCCGAACACCTTGTATTCGCGGGGCGCGCCGCGGGCGACGCCGCAGATGATGCGCCCGTTCGACAGGCAGTCGAGCATGGCGATCTCCTCGGCGAGCCGGAGCGGGTCGTGCAGCGGCAGGAGGTTCGCGTACATGAGAAGCTTCAGCTTGCTCGTGCGCTGCGCCGCCGAGGCCGCGAGGAGGTTCGGCGAGTTCATCATGCCGTAAGGCGTGACGTGGTGCTCGTTGAAGGCGACGCCGTCGAAGCCCTGGCGCTCCAGCTCGACCCAGGCGTCGAGATGCTCGGCATAGGTCCGGACCGCGACCTCGGGCTCGAAATATTTCTTCAGCATCGGGAACGGCAGGTGGCCGTTCTCGCGAAGGTGATCGAGATTCTTGCCGTATTGCAGCAGATCGAAAACGAAGACTTGCATGAGCTCAGCTCCGCTGATGGGCGCGCAATTTCGGGTCGGCGCTGCCCGGTCCGGCCGCTCCGGACCGGCGCCGCGGCGGCCCGGCGCGATCCAGCGTGAGAGAACGAGAATCCGCCGCTAGCGGCGGGGGGAGCCGCGGGCGGGACGTCCTCTCCTCGGCGGCAGCCTCATCGCGCGGCATCCGGCGGCGCCGCGACGGCGGCGTCGTGGCGGTGGCATTCTATCAGACCGGCGGCGTCGTGCAGCGTCCGCGGTGCGATTTCCGCGCAGCGGTCGAATGCCACCGGGCAGCGCGGGTGGAAGGCGCAGCCGGGCGGCGGATCGAGCGGATCGGGGAACTGGCCCCGGAGCGGCGCTTCCGGCAGCCCGAGCGCGGGGTCGGGCGTCAGGACCGAGCCGAGCAGCGCCCTGGTATAAGGATGGCGCGGCCGCGCCAGCACCTCGGCGGCGGCGCCGAGCTCGACCAGGCGGCCGAGATACATCACGCCGATGCGGTCGGCGAGGAACTCGACGACGCCGAGATTGTGGCTGATGAAGAGATAGGTGAGGTCGAACTCGTCGCGGAGATCCTTGAGGAGGTTCAGGATCTGCGCCTGGACCGAGACGTCGAGCGCCGAGGTCGGCTCGTCGCAGACCACGATCTCGGGCTGCGTGATCAGCGCGCGGGCGATGGCGACGCGCTGGCGCTGGCCGCCGGAGAGCTGCGAGGGGAAGGCGTGGATCAGGGCGGTCGGCAGGCCGACCCGCTCGATCATCGCCGCGACCTTCTTCCGCCGCTCGGCATGGCTGCCGAGGCCGTGGATGCGGAGCGGCAGGCCGACGATGTCGCCGACGGTCTTGCGGGCGTTCAGCGAGGAGTACGGATCCTGGAAGATCGGCTGCACCAGCCGCGCCAGCGCCCGCTTGCCGAGCGCCGCCGGCGGGCGCCCGCCGATCGCGACCTGCCCCGCGCTCGGCGCCATGAGGCCGAGCATCATGCGGCCGAGCGTGGTCTTGCCCGAGCCGGATTCGCCGACGATCGCCAAGACCTCGCCGCGGCGAAGGTCGAGGCTGACGCCATCGACCGCGCGGAGCATGCGCGCATCGCTGCCGCGCTGGACGGCGAAGCTCTTGCCGACGCCTTCGAGCTGGATCAGCGGCTCGCCGGTCGCGGCGGCGGCCGGCGCCGGCCCGCGGTCGATCACGACCGCGCTCATGACGCCGGGACCTCCGCCACGGGACGCGGCCGCGCCAGCGCTGCGTCGGGCGGCAGCAGGCAGCGATAGGCGTGGCCCGTGCCGAGCGGGCGGAAATGGATGTCTCCCACGCCGCAGTCCGGCTGCGCGCGGACGCAGCGGTTGCGGAAGCCGCAGCCGGCGCGCTCGCCGATCGCCGGCTCGACGATGCCCGGGATGGCGCCGAGCCGGGCCTCGCGCCGCGCCCCCGGCGCCGGAATGCAGTCCATCAGGCCGCGCGTGTAGGGGTGGTGGGGCGCGCGGAACACCTCGGCGACGGTCCCGGTCTCGACCACCCGGCCGCCATACATCACCGCGACCTGGTGCCCGATCCGCGCGACCACGCCGAGATCGTGGGTGATGAGGACCAGGGCCAGGCGGAACTCGCGCTGGAGGTCGGCGAACAGGCGGAGGATCTCCGCCTGCACGGTCACGTCGAGCGCGGTCGTCGGCTCGTCGGCGATGAGGAGCGCCGGGCCGCACATCAGGGCCGCCGCGATCAGCATGCGCTGGCGGAGCCCGCCCGAGAGCTGGTGGGGATACTGCCCGAGCCGCATCCCGGGCGAGGCGATGCCGACCCGCGACAGGAGATATTCCGCGCGCTCGCGCGCCGCCGCGCGGCTGCCGCCACGGTGGCGGCGATGGATTTCCTCGAGCTGGTTGCCGATGGTGTAGACCGGGTTCAGCGCCGTCATCGGGTCCTGCGAGATCAGGCCGATGCGCTCGCCGCGGAGCGCGTTCATCGCCCGCTCGCCGAGCGGCAGGAGATCGCGCCCCTCCAGCGTCAACCGCCGCGCCGCGAGCTTCCCCCGGCGCGGCAGGAGCTTCATCAGCGCCAGCGCCGTCATCGACTTGCCGCAGCCGGATTCGCCGACCAGGCACAGCGTCTCGCCGGCATGGACGGCGAGATCGATGTCGCTGACGGCGTGGAGCCGGCCCGCCGGCACGTCGAGCGTGACCGAGAGGCCCTCCGCCTCCAGCACCGGCGGCCCCTGCCACGGCGCGCTCATGCCCGGCCCTCCGGCGCGGTGACGTCGCGGATGCCGTCGCCGAACAGGTTGATCGCCGTGACCAGCACGAAGATCGCGAGGCCGGGAACGACCATCAGGAAAGGCTTGTAGAACATCAGGCCGCGGCCATCGGCGATGATGCTGCCCCAGGACGGGATCGGCGGCGGCACGCCGAGGCCGAGAAAGGAGAGCGCCGCTTCGATGAGGATGAGGATCGCGACCTCGAGCGTCACCAGGACGATGATCTGGTCGCGCAGATTCGGCAGGATCTCGCGCAGCATGACGTAGAGGCTCGACGCGCCGGCGGCCTCGGCGGCGAGGACGAACTCGCGGTGCTTCATCTGCTGGGTCAGGCTGCGGGTGACGAGGGCGTAGCGGTCCCAGGTGAGGAAGCCGAGGATCAGGACCAGGAGCGTCACCGACGGCGAGACGATCGCGATCACCGCGAGCGCGATCAGGATGATCGGCAGCGCCAGCTTGACGTTGATGAGCCAGGTCGCCACGGCGTCGACGCGCCCGCCGAAATAGCCGCCGACGAGGCCGATCAGCGTGCCGATCGTGGCCGCGATCACCGAGGCGACGATCGCGATGGTGAGCGAGATGCGCGCGCCCCAGATCATGCGGCTGAGAAGGTCGCGGCCGAGCGCGTCGGTGCCGAGCGGGTGCGCCCAGCTCCCGCCGGCCGCCCAGACCGGGTCGGCGAGCCGCTTCAGGAGATCCTGCTGGTATGGACCGTAGGGCGCGATCCATGGCGCCAGGAGCGCCACCAGGAGGACGAACAGGACGACCGCCCCGCCGACGAGAAGCCCGACATGGGAGCGGGCGCGGCGCAGCATCACCCGGCGCGGCGTCGGCGCCAGGACCGCGGCGGGGGCGGTGTCGAGCACCGCGGTCACAGCCGGATCCTCGGGTCGAGCCGGGCGTTGATGAGCTCGGCGAGGAAGGTCAGCACGACGTAGCCGACCGAGACGAAGATCAGGATGGCCTGCACCACCGGGAAGTCGGCATTGCCGATCGCCTGGTAGGCCAGGAGGCCGATGCCGTTCATGGCGAACACCGATTCGATGATGACCGAGCCGCCGAGAAGAAGGCCGAACTGCACCGCCGCCACCGAGACCACCGGCAGGATGGCGTTGCGGAGCGCGTGCTTGAACAGGATCGAGAGCGGCGCGAGGCCGGCGGCGCGGGCGGCGCGGATATAGTCGGACGACAGCACCTCGATCATGCCGGCCCGGGTGAGGCGCATGATGCTCGGCATGATCGAGACGCCGAGGGCGATGGTCGGCAGCACGAATTCCCGCCAATTGTCGGCGCCCGAGATCGGCAGCCATTTCAGCATGATGCCGAAGACGTAGATCAGGATCAGGCCGAACCAGAAGCCGGGGATGGCCTGGCCGAACACCGCGAGCATCAGGGCGCCGCGGTCGAGCCAGGAGTTCGGTCGCGTCGCCGCGACGACGCCGAGCGGGATCGCGATGACGAGGCCGAGCACGAGCGAGAAGGTCGCGAGCGTCAGCGTCACCCCGATCCGGGTCGCGATCAGATGGGCGACGCTGTCGCCCGAGAACAGCGACTTGCCGAGGTCGCCGCGGAGCAGGCCGAGCACCCAGTCGACATATTGGAGGTAGAGCGGCTGGTCGAGCCCGTATTCGTGCGCGACCTTGGCGATGTCGGCCGGCGTCGCTCCCTCCCCGGCCAGGACCGCCGCGAGGTTGCCGGAGAGCCTGAGCAGGCTGAAGCCGACCACCGACACCGTCAGGATGACGAGCAGCGAGACCAGCAGCCGGCGAAGGATGAAGCGGCGCATGAACCTTGTCGTCCGTGGGGTGGGCATCGGCTCGCCGACGCCCACGGCCAGCGCCGAATGCGGTCGTGGGCACCGGCCGTGCCGGTGCCCACCCTACATCACTTCCACTTGATGTCGCTGATGCCGACGCCGTAGCCCGAGGCCGAGTGGCTGTTGATGTCGAGATCGCTGAGGTGGGTGATGACGTGCGGCATCGCGGTGAGCGGCGTGATGTAGACGTCGTCAGCGATGCGATCGTAGAACTGGCTCGAAATCTTGAGCCGCTTCTCGGGATCCATCTCGGCGTCCATCGCGGCGCCCAGCTTCTTCAGCTCGGGGTCGCCGCTGTAGTCGGCGGCGCTGACGAAGAAAGTGACCTGCTGGCTCACGTCGGGCAGGCCGCCCAGCGTATAGCCCGCGACCGTCATCTCGATCTGCCCGGCGAGCGACTTCTTGGTGTAGGTCGTCACCGTCACCGGCTCGACGGTGGCCTTCACCCCGATCTGGGCGAAATAGCCCGCGACCGCCTCGGCAAGCTGGCTGAGCCGCCCGACATAGGCGGTGATGTGGACCGAGAAGCCGTTGGGATAGCCGGCCTCGGCGAGCAGCTTCTTGGCCTCGGCCGGATGATAGCCCGGCTCCGTCTTGGTGAAGGCGCAGCCGATGATGCGGTCGGGCCAGCACAGGTTCTTCGGCTGCTCGACGTTCTGGTTGGCGGACATGATCTTGGCGAGCGCGCCACGATCCACCGCCATCGCCAGGGCCTGGCGCACCTTGGGGTTGGCGATCGCCTTGTTGCCGGAGCGCCCGGCGGCGTCGAACCACATATAGGTGGTGCCGATGCTGGGATTGACGCTGAAGGTGAAGCGCGGGTCCTTGGCCAGCGCCTCGGCCTGGTCCGCCGGCAGGTTGCGGAACAGGTCGGCCTTGCCGGCGAGAAGCGCCGACACCTGGGCGCCCATGTCGGGAATCGTCGACATCATCACGCGGCCGATATGCGCCGCCTTGGTGGTACCGCCCCATTTGTAGGCGGGGTTCTTGACGACGACGAGCCGGTTCGTCGCCTCGTTGAAGGAGACCAGCTTGTAGGGGCCGGTGCCGACCGGATGCTTGCCGAACTCGGTGGTGTCGGCGAGCACGCCGCGGACATGCTTCGGAAACATCGGCGCGAGCGTGAGGCGGAGGAGGTCGTAAGGCCGCTGGCCGTTGGTCTCGACCCGGACGCTGTAGGGGCCGGTCTTCTCGACCTTCTTGATCCAGGCCCAGTTGAACTTGAAGCGATAGCGGCTCGCGGGATCGATCAGCCAGCCGAGCGTGTAGACCACGTCGTCGGCGGTGAATTTCTGGCCGTCGTGCCAGGTCACGTCGTCGCGAAGCTCGAAGTCGATCGCGCCGGGCGTGACCTTCCACGACTTGGCGAGGAGCGGCACGATCGACTTCGTCCCGGGGTCGTAGTCGACCAGGGCGTCGAACAGCATGTCGCTCATGAACTCGGTCTGGGGATATCCCGCGTAGTACATGTCGAGGCTGCCGAGCGGCAGGATCTCGACGATGTTCAGCGTGTCGTTGGCGCGACCCGCCGAGGCCGGCGTCGCCGCCAGCCCCCAGCCCGCCGCCAGTGCCGCGGCCGCGGCCATACCCCATCGCGTACGGCTCATCACGGTTCCTCCCGCTCTCTCGCGCTTCCGTCCGCGACCATAGCCGCCACCCTGGAACCGCTCAAGAAGTAGTTTCATCAATCATCAAATTGGCGGCGGAGCTTCCACCACCGGCGTTGAACCGCTCCGCCCTGGCGTTGAAGCCGCGATACCGCGGCGCCACAGCGGCGCTCGCGGTCGCAAATGTTTGGCGGAAACGTGACGCGCTTAACCGGCCGTTAGGGCGCACCAGAAATCATCCGAGGCCGCTTCCAGAAGGGAAGCTTGCATCTGTCTTCCTAGAAAGGGAGCTCTCATGTCTTCTGATGTCACTCTCTCGGCTGCCGTCCGCAACAACCTGCTCGCGTTGCAGAATACTGCGAGCATGATGGCGACGACGCAGGAGCGGCTCGCGACCGGCAAGAAGGTCAACTCCGCCCTCGACAACCCGACCAACTTCTTCACCGCCTCCTCGCTCGACAGCCGCGCCAACGACCTGACGAGCCTGCTCGACGGCGTGTCGAACGGCGTGCAGACGCTGCAGGCCGCCGACAGCGGCATCACCGGCATCACCAGCCTGGTGAACCAGCTCCAGGCGACCGCGCGCCAGGCCCTCCAGGCCTCGGCGTCCTACTCGAGCAAGGCGACGTTCACCTCGGGCGCGATCACCGGCCTGACCGCTGGCAACCTCCTCGCCGGCGCGACCACGACGGCCGCGACGCACGCCTCGGCGACCGGCGGAACCGCGATCACCGATCCGGTCGCCGCGACCTCCGGCTCCCAGGCGGCCGCCACGTTCAGCGGCTCGATCGACCTGAGCACTTCGGGCTCCGATATCACCTTCAAGGTCGCCGTCGACGGTGGCACCGCCACGACGGTCACGATCAACAAGAGCGAGGTGGACGCGGCTCTCGGCACGTCCGACGGCCTGATCAACAACTCCACCGACTTCGCCACGGTGATCAATCACGCCCTCGGCACCGCGAGCCTGACCGGCGTCACCGCGGACGGGACCGGCGGCCAGGTCACCCTCCGCTCGAGCTCGACCGGCGCCACCTCGTCGATCGCGATCACGAACGTTGCGTCGGACAACGGCAGCGGCAGCGCGCTGAGCGATATCGGCGGCCTCGACAACCTCGGGACGGCTCAGGCCGGCGCGGATGCTTCGGGCGGCGTCGATGCCTCCGGCGGCAACATCACGTTCAAGGTCAACAACACCACCGTCACCCTGTCGTCGACGGGTGGCACCAACGGCGACGGCCACTACAGCGCCCAGGACATCGCGGACGCGATCAACGGGACGACCGGCATCACCGCCCACGCCGACGCCGCAAGCGGTATTCTCACGCTGACGAGCACTGGCACGGCCGGCGCCTCCGACGCCCTCTCGGTGGACAACTTCTCGTCGGGCGACGCCACGCAGCTCGGCTTCGCGACCGCCGCGGTGTCGACCAACGGCACCGACGCGGTGACGACCGGCGGGCTCAGCGGCCAGACGCTGACCTTCACCAAGCCGGGCGACAGCACCGCCACGACGATCACGTTCGGCTCGGGCGCCGGGCAGGTCGACACGCTCGACAAGCTCAACACCGCGCTGTCGGCTCTCGACCTCCAGGCCACGGTCACGAGCGACAACAAGATCCAGATCACGACCTCGAACAGCGCCGGCGCCGAGAACTTCTCGACCACGACCGACACTACCAGGTACCAGGTCGGCGGCACCGCCACCGACACCGGCAACGCCTTCAACGGCGCGACCGTCGCGGACGCCTCGCTCACCGGCGACGGCGTGGACGCCCGCAACAACTTCGTCACCCAGTACAACAGCCTGCTCGGCCAGATCGACTCGCTCGCCCAGGACTCGAGCTTCAACGGCGTGAACCTCCTGAACGGCGACGATCTCACCATCACGATGAACGAGACCGGGTCGTCCAAGCTCGACATCAAGGGCGTGAACGACAGCTCTGCCGGCCTTGGCCTGCAGGCGATCGGCAACCTCGACTTCGCCGACTCCGACTCGATCAACAAGGTGCTGGCGACGCTGAACAACGCGGTCGCGACGCTCCGCTCGCAGTCCTCGCAGTTCGGTTCGAACCTGTCGGTGGTGCAGACCCGCCAGGACTTCACCAAGAGCCTGGTCAACGTGCTGCAGACCGGCTCATCGAACCTGACCACGGCCGACTCGAACGAGGAAGGCGCCAACCTCCTCGCCCTGCAGACCCGCCAGTCGCTGTCGACGACGGCCCTGTCGATGGCCTCGCAGGCCGACCAGAACGTGCTGCGCCTGTTCCAGTAAGCGCCGGCACCACGAGAAAGGCGAAGGGCGGGGCCTCGGCCCCGCCCTTTTCGTTTCCGCGACGGACCGCCCGCGACGGGCAGGCGCGCCCTATTCCGCGGCCTTGAGCGCGACCGGGCGGATCGCCTCCGCCATCTGCTGCTCGTAGGCCTTGCGCCATTCCACGCTCTTGTCGGCGAGGAAGAAGCCGCTGCGGGCCTGGAGGTAGACGTCGGCGTCCTGCGTGCCGGGTGGGGCTTCGCCCTTGTCGCGGAGCGCGCGGGCGGCGGCG
>DASZVN010000141.1:0-2598 GCA_035547055.1 Hyphomicrobiales bacterium | reverse complement strand
TGCCGATCGCGGTGGCGCTCGGGGTCGTGGTCGGCCGCAGCGGCTCCGGCGACTCGAATGAAGAGGCCTTGCTGAGGGCCCTCCATCAGGCCGAAAAGCAGCAGGTCGCGGCGGCGCCGACCGAAGCGGGGACGACCACGGCGGACACCGGCGAAAAAGCCTCCAAAGGCAGCAAAAAAGGCAAGAAAGCGGCCGCCAAGGAAGAGGCGAAAAAGGGCGAAAGCAGCGGCAAGGTGCTGGCCAAGACGAAGAACGGCACGGTCCACCAGGTCTCCGGCTACAAGGCGAACAAGGCGACCGAAGAAGCCGACACCAAGCTGGTCGAAGAAAACCCCGAACAGACGGGCGAAAACTACATCAAGGCCCAACAGAATCTGCCCGACGTGGTCGTGGTCGGCGGCGAAGGTGGCGGCTCGGAAAGCGAACTACCGCCGGGGGTGGAACCATGAGCGACGAGTCGAAGTCGCGGACCGCGAAGCTGCCGCCTCCGCCGCCGGCACCGCCGCCGAACGGCTCGGCCAAGCTCCCGGTCGCGCCGCCCGTCGGCCCGCCCCGCTTTCCCTTCCCGGGGCGACGCAAGGACGACCCGGCGCCCCCGGCGAAGAAGCCGAGGCAAGGGGCCGGGGAAGCGGCCGAAGAGGCCGAGCCGAGGAAGGAGGAGAGCGCCGAGCTGATCGCCCAGCGCGATCGGCTGTTGGAGAAGTTCACGGTGATGCAGGCCGATCTCGGCGGCGCCTTCTACGAGATGGCGATCCGTGACCACGTGCGACTCGACGTACTCACCCGCAAGGCGGCGGAGTTGCAACGGGTCGACGCCGAACTGCTGGCGGTCGAGCGGGTGCTTGAACTCGAGCGTGCCGACGCGGCCGGGCTCTGCCCCGGCTGCGGCGCCCCCTACGGCCCCGCGGTGCGCTTCTGCGCCCAGTGCGGGACGCCGCTCGTCCCGACCGAGGCGGGCTCGTGAGCGGCCAGCTGCGGACGCGGCTGCGCGCGGCGATCGCCGCAGCGGCGACCTTGACCGGGAAACGGTTCGGGCTCCTGGTCGCCTCCTCGTTGGTCGCGACCTCGGCGATCGTCGCCGCGGCGGCTACCAACCAGCCGGAAGCGAGCCCCTTGGCCTCGCTCCTCGGCCACAGCCTCGCCGCCGACCGCACCCCGGCGTCGACGCCGACACCGCTCGAACCGTCCTCGGAACCCGAATCCGAAAGCGGCCCGGCCGGGCCGGTCGCCCACGAATCGACTCCCGCCCCGGAACCGAGCGTCACCCCGACCCCGGCTCCCGAACCGATCGTGGTCCCGGAAGAAACCGCGCCGGAAGTCGCGCCCGAAAAGGCGCCGGAAGAAGCGCCCACGAAAGAAGCCGAAGAAGCGCCGGCCCAGAGCAAACCGGAAGCCGGGCGGATCAAACACGTCTTCCTGATCTCGCTCCAGAGCAGCGGCTACCAGGCCGCCTTCGGCGCCGGCACCGCCTCGCGGATGCCGTACCTGGACGGCACGCTCCGTCCCAAGGGTCTGCTGTTGACCGACTACTCGGTCCTCACCGAAGCGATCGCGCCGAACGGCATCGCGGCGATCAGCGGCCAGCCGCCGAACAAGGCCACCGAAGCCGAGTGCCCGGAATTCACCGCCTTCCCGTCGAGCTCCTCGCTGAACGAGAAGACCGGGGTCATCTCCGGCGAAGGGTGCGTCTACCCGGTCGAAGCCTTCACGCTCGGCGACCAGCTGGAAGTCGGCGGCTTCACCTGGCGCGCCTACATGGAAGGGATGGTGGACCCGGCGACCGGCGAACCCGCCAATTGCGTCTACCCCGGTGCCGACGAAGAAGAAAAGCCGGAAACCGGAGGCTATTCGGCGCGGCTCAACCCGTTCACCCACTTCCACTCGTTGCTCGACCTCGGCGCCTGCGGCACGAACGACGTGCCGATCACCGAACTGAAGAAGGACCTGAAGAGCGAAACGAAGACGCCGGGCTTCTCCTACATCTCGCCCGACCTCTGCTCGTCCGGGGTCGCCGGCCAGTGCCCCGAAGGCTCGCCCGAAGGCGCCGCGGCGGCCGATGCCTGGCTCGCCGCGGTGGTGCCGGAGATCCTCGAATCGCCCGCCTACAAGAAGGACGGCCTGCTGATCGTCACCTTCGGAGGCGTCAACCCCCCCGCCGCGCCGGCAGAAGGCGAAGCCGCACCCGCCGCGCCCGCCGATCCGCTCAAGACCGGGGCCGTCCTGGTATCGAAGTTCATCACCAAGGGCTCGACCGACGCCGCTCCCTACAACCCGTACTCGCTGCTGCGCACCAGCGAGGAACTGTTCGGGATCGGCCGGCTCGCGAAGGCGAACGAACCGAAGGTGAAGACCTTGGCCCCCGCGTTGCTGGGCGAAAGCGGCGGCGACTGAGCGTGGCGACCGACCTCTTCTCGGTTCTTTTTGACAACCTTCGGGGATGAGTCCTGCCAATCAGAACGCGGGCGGCGAGCCGATCACCGCCGCCGGCATCGAGGAACTGAAAGCCGAGCTGGCCGAGCTGAAAGGCCCCCGTCGCCAGGAGATGGCGGACCGCATCCGCGTCGCCCGCGAGCTCGGCGACCTCAAGGAGAACGCCGA
>DASZVN010000140.1:0-21159 GCA_035547055.1 Hyphomicrobiales bacterium | reverse complement strand
GCTGGTGACGGCGCTGGCGCCGAAGATCGGCTACGACAACGCGACCAAGGTCGCCAAGACCGCCCACCACAACGGCACGACGCTGAAGGAGGAGGCGGTGAAGCTCGGCTTCGTCACCGCCGAGGAGTTCGACCGCCTGGTACGCCCGGAGAAGATGATCGGGCCGGGGTGAAAATCGACCTTCACTATGATAGGTTGTGCGCCCAAGGAGCGTCTCATGGTCGCGAAACGCCGAAGCTTGGAAACCAAGGTGGGTGTGGAGGTCGATGCCGGCCTTGTCGCCGAGGCGCGACGGCTCGGCATCGATGTCGAGCGCGCGGCGAACACCGCGCTCCGCCGGCGTGTCGAAAAGCGACGTGCATCGTTTGCCTGGGAGCAGGAAAACCAAGCGGGAATCGACGCTTTCAACCGCTATATCGAGGAATATGGCACGGTCGGCGAAGAATTTCGGCGTCAGCGCTGATGCAATACGACGTCTACCGCAATGTCGGTTCGAGCGGGCGCCGGGCCCCCTTCTTGATCGATCTACAGAGCGACCGCATTGAGGCGCTGAAGCTCAGAGTCGTCGCTCCGCTGGTGCAGACCGATGTGCTGCGAGGCGTAAGCCGCCTGCACCCGACCATGACCGTCGAGGGGATCCTCTGCACCCTCTCGATCTCCGAGCTCTTTGCAATCGAGCCGCGGCGGCTCGGCGAGGCGGTCGACAATCTCGAACGCTACCGCCACGGGATCGTCGCCGCACTCGATCTTCTCTTCACCGGCGTTTGAGTGGCGGCATCCGGCATGGGCGACCTCGTCAACCTTAGGATCGCGCGGAAGGCGCGGGAGCGGGCCGCGAAGGATGAGGCGGCGGTGGCGAACCGCGCCCGCTTCGGCCGCACCAAGAGCGAGAAGGCGCGGGAGCGGGCCGAGGCGGAAAAAGCCGAACATACGCTCGACCAGCACCGCCGCGAGGACGATCACCGGTCTTGATGCCGACCCTCACGCGTCGTTGCGAGCGCAGCGAAGCAATCCAGGGTTGCTGGCGCCGCGCTCATCGCTCTGGGCTGCTTCGTCGGCTCCTCCTCGCAATGACGGCGAGGTAGTCGCGTGAGCGACGGCATCGTCAAGCGCTCGGTCGACATCGCCGGCCATCGCACCTCGATCAGCCTGGAAGCGGAGTTCTGGGCGGCGCTGAAGGACATCGCGGCCGCACGCGGGCTTCCGCTCCGGGGCCTCGTCGCCGAGATCGACGCGGGACGCGGCGAGCGCAACCTGTCCTCCGCGATCCGGGTCTTCGTCCTCGGCGTGCTGCGCGGCGCCGGCTACTCCGAAAACTCTTCCCGCCGATAGCCTTGCAGATAGAGCAGGGCGGTGAGGTCGCCGTGCTCGATCCGCGCCGCCGCGGCGGCGGCGACCGCGGGCTTGGCGCGGAAGGCGACGCCGAGCCCGGCCTCGCCCAGCATGGCGAGGTCGTTGGCGCCGTCGCCGACCGCGAGCGTCTCGGCAGAGGCGAGTCCGAGCGCGGCGCGGGTCTCGATCAGCGCCTCGAGCTTCGCCGCACGCCCGAGGATGGGCTCGGCCACCGTGCCGAGCAGCGCGCCGTCGGCCATCTCCAGCACATTGCCGCGATGGGCGTGGAAGCCGAGCCGCGCCGCGATCGCTTCCGTGAACACGGTGAAGCCGCCCGACACCAGCACCGCGTGGCAGCCGTGGGCGCGCATGGTCGCGACCGCGGTGCGGGCGCCGGGCGTCAGGGTGATGCGCTCCCCGAGCAGCCGGTCCACCACCGCCGCGGAAAGGCCGCGAAGCAGTGTCACCCGTTCGCGCAGCGCCGGCTCGAAGGCGATCTCGCCCCGCATCGCCCGCGCGGTGATCGCGGCGACCCTCTCCTTCAGGCCGACGAAATCGGCCAGCTCGTCGAGGCATTCCTGGCCGATCATGGTGGAGTCCATGTCAGCGACAAAGAGCCGCTTGCGGCGCCCGGAAGCGGGCAGGATGTTGACGTCGACCGGTGCGGCGCCGGCTTCCTCGCGGAGCGCCGCGGCCAGCGCCGTGAGGTCGGCGCCGGCATCGGGGGAGAAGGGCAGGTCGGCTGCAATTCCTGCGGCGAGCCATCGCGGCGCGGACGGCGCCGGGAGGCGCGCGGCGAGACGTTCAAGCAAGGCGCCGTCGAGCGCGGGCGCCGCGGGGTTGGAGACGAGGGAGGCGATGTGGGTCATGACGGCCGGGCAGGGGGGACGGCGTGGCTATAGCCGCGCGCGAGCGCCGGAGTCGAGGACGTGACGCTCCGCGCCGTCCTGATCGCGGGGCCGACCGCGAGCGGCAAGTCGGCGGTTGCGCTGGCGCTGGCCGAGCGCCTCGGCGGCACCATCGTCAATGCCGATTCGATGCAGGTCTATGCCGGGCTCCGGGTGCTGACGGCGCGGCCGTCGCTGGCCGACGAGTCGCGGGCTCCGCATCGCCTCTATGGCCATGTCGATCCCGCGGAGGCGTGTTCGGTCGGGCGATGGCTCGGCGACGTCCGACGCCTGCTCCGGGAGAGCCATGCCGGACCGCTGATTTTCGTCGGCGGAACGGGCCTTTATTTCGAGGCGCTGACGCGCGGCCTCGCCGCCGTGCCGGAGGTGCCGGCGGCGGTGCGGGCGGCGGTGCGGGCCGAGGCGGCGGGCCCGGTCGATGCGCTTCACGCCGAGCTGGCACGCCGCGATCCGGTCGGGGCGGCGCGCATCCGGCCGACCGATCGGCAGCGTCTCCTCCGTGCGCTCGAAGTCCTGGCCGCGACCGGCCGGCCGCTGTCGTCCTGGCACGCCAAGCCGGCGCCGGCGCCGCTGCCGCCGGCCGGCGTCGCCCGCCTGGTGCTCGCGGTCGATCGGGCCGAGCTCCACGTCCGCATCGCGTCGCGCTTCGCGGCCATGATGGGGATGGGGGCGCTCGACGAGGCGGCGGCGCTCGCGACGCGGGGGCTCGGGCCGGAGCTGCCGGCGATGAAGGCGCTCGGCGTGCTGCCGCTGCTGCGCCATCTTCACGGCGAGATCGGCCGCAGCGAGGCGGTCGAGGCGGTGCTGGGCGATACCCGCCGCTACGCCAAGCGACAGGGGACGTGGTTCCGCAACCGCATGTCCGACTGGCCGCGCGCCACGCCCGAGCGGGCCGTCGCCGCGGTGCTCGCCCAGGCCCGCCCGCACGCCCGCAGCGCTTGACGCGCGGCCGCCGGGCCGCAACGCTCGCGCCGTGACCGAGATCCTATTTTATCACCTGACGCGGCAGCCGCTGGAGCGGGCGCTGCCGCTGCTACTCGAGAAATGCCTGGAGCGGGGCTGGCGCGCCGTGGTCCAGGCCGCCTCCGACGAGCGGGTCGCGGCGCTCGACGAGATGCTGTGGACCTATGGCGACGGCAGCTTCCTGCCCCACGGCACCGCCGCCGACGGCCATCTCGACCGCCAGCCGATCTTTCTGACGGCGGGTGACGGCAATCCGAATGCCGCCGTGGTCCGCGTCCTGGTCGACGGCGCCGAGGGGCCCGACCTCGCGCCCTATGTCCGCGCGCTGGTGCTGTTCGACGGCCACGACGCCGAGGCGGTCGCCGCCGCCCGCGTCCGCTGGCGCCGCCACAAGGGCGAGGGCCACGACCTCAGCTATTGGCAGCAGGACGACGACGGCCGCTGGCGCAAGGAGGCGTAGGCCGGCTCGCGCGTTGACGAGCGCGTGAGCGCCGGCCTTCGCCTCAATTCGGCCCTCAACGGCGTTGGTGCTGGCGCGCCCGCCGACGGTCGGGCTTCCCGCAACCACTCCTGGAGAGCCGCCGATGCGCCGTTTCGCTACGATCTTGGCCGCCGCCATCGGCGCCGTCGCGCTGGCTGCCGGCGGGGGCGCCTTCGCCCAGGAACGGCACGGGCTGCCGCGGCACGACGGTCCGTCCGTGCCGGCCGAGCACCGGCCGGGCCCGGCACCGGCGGCGGAAGCTCCGTCCGCCATCCCCTCGGTGAGCCGCGCCGAGACGCTGAACCTGCCGTCGGGGCCGCTCGACTACACCGTCACCGCGACGAAGATCCCGATCCAGGCGCGCGACAGCGGCCAGGAGCTCGCCGAGATCTTCTTCGTCTCCTACACGGCGGGCAAGAAGCCGGACCCGGCGCGCCCGGTGACCTTCCTCTTCAACGGCGGCCCCGGCGCCGCCTCGGCCTATCTCCATCTCGGCGCGGTGGGGCCGCTGCGCCTCGCGTTCGGCCGCCAGGGCGACGGCCCGTCCGAGCCGGTGGCGCTTCAGCCCAATATGGAGACCTGGCTGTCCTTCACCGATCTCGTCTTCGTGGATCCGGTCGGCACCGGCTTCACCACCGCCGAGGGCAGCCGCGACGAGATCGCCCAGCGGTTCTGGAATTCCGAAGGCGATGTCGGGACCCTTGGCGCCTTCGTCGTGCGCTGGCTCGACCGCTACCGCCGCCGCACCTCGCCGGTGTTTCTCGCCGGCGAAAGCTATGGCGGATTTCGCATCGCCAAGCTGGCGCGGGCGCTGCAGACCGAGCGCGGCGTCGGCGTGCGGGGCCTGGTGATGGTCTCGCCGGCGCTCGACATGTCGCTGGTGCCGTCGAGCTCGAACTCGCCGATCGCCGAGGCGGCGCTGCTGCCGTCCTACGCCGCAGCATCGGAGGAGACCGATCCCCGGCCGAACCCGCCCTCCCGCGCCTCCGTCGAGGACTATGCCTTCGGTGCCTACCTCGCCGACCTCCTGCGCGGTCCCGGCGACAAGGCGGCCGTGGCGCGCATGGTCCAGCACGTCGTCGACCTGACCGGGCTCGACAAGGACACGGTCGAGCGCAGCAAGGGCCAGCTCCAACCGGGTGTGTTCCTGCGGGCGCTGCACCAGAAGGCAGAGCGCGTCGGCAGCCCCTATGACGCGACCGTCACCGCGCTGCCGCTCGACGCCGCCGAGCCCTACGGCCGCGCGGCTGAGCCCGAGCTCGAGGGCTCGCTGGCGCCGCTGACCAGCGCGATCACCCACTACCTCGTCGACACGCTGGGCTACCCGGCCGATCCGCGCCATCCCTACGAGGTCCTGAGCCGCGACGTGTCGCGACAGTGGAAATGGGGCGGTCACGCCGAGGCACCGGAGGCGGTGTCCGACCTTCGCGCGGTGCTGGCGCTCGACCCCAAGACGCGGGCGCTGATCGGCAATGGCGCGAGCGACCTCGTCACGCCCTATGCCGCGACCAAGCTGATGGTGAACGCGATCGAGCCGCTCGGCGACGATCCCGGCCGGCTGGAGCGCAAGGTCTATGCCGGCGGCCACATGTTCTACACCCGCGACGACAGCCGCGCCGCCTTCGCCGCCGACGTGCGCCAGCTCTATGAGACGGCGTTAGGCGAGGGGGCTGGGCCATCGCGTTGAGCCTTCGGCGTCAGTCGGCAAATACACCAAGCTCGCGGAGAGCATCCTCAATTAAGCGTCGCTTGGTCGGCGGGCATGGATGTACCCGTTCGACCGGGCTGATCCGATTAGGCGCCTGTCTCTTTGTAAGACCGTGATCCGATAGTACGTGCGCAATCCAGCACGTCTTCATAACGCCGCCGCCGTTCCGGCGGATGTGGGCGATAATTTCCTGATAGCTTGGCATGAAGACCCCCAGGATTGGAGGCTCCTTATAAGGGCCGCCCGCCGGGCTTCGTCTATGGTCAAAATGATGTTCAGCGGCAGGATGCCGTAGGTTGAAAGCGACCGGGCCGGGGCTCATTTGCGCATGGTTACCGTCAGCCGGGCGATCAGGCTGGAGGTGTCCCAGCGGCGGCCGCCCATCGTCTGCACCTCGGCATAGAACTGGTCGACCAGCGCGGCGACCGGGAGGCTGGCGCCGTTCCGCGCCGCCTCGGCGAGGCAGATCGCGAGGTCCTTGCGCATCCAGTCGACCGCGAAGCCGAAGTCGAACTCGCCCGCGGCCATGGTGTCCGCGCGGTTCTCCATCTGCCACGACTGGGCCGCGCCCTTGGAGATGACGTCGATCAGGAGGCCGACGTCGAGCCCGGCGCACTGGGCGAAATGGATGCCCTCGGCGAGGCCCTGGACGGTGCCGGCGATGCAGATCTGGTTGACCATCTTGGCGAGCTGGCCGGAGCCGGCCGGCCCCATCAGGCGGCAGGCGCGGGCGTAGCTCGCGATCAGGGGCTCGGCGCGGCGGAACGCCGCCTCGGTGCCGCCGACCATCACTGTGAGCGCGCCGTTCTCGGCGCCGGCCTGGCCGCCCGAGACCGGCGCGTCGAGCACGCCGAAGCCGCGACGCTCGCCCTCGGCCGCAAGCTCTCGGGCGAGCGCGGCGGAAGCGGTGGTGTGGTCGACGAACAGGGCGCCTCTCGCCACGCCGTGGAAGGCGCCGTCGGGTCCCGTGGTGACGGCGCGGACGTCGTCGTCGTTGCCGACGCAGGCGAATACCACCTCCTGGCCCTCGGCCGCGGCGCGGGGCGTCGGCGCGGTCTTGCCGCCGTATTCGGCCTGCCACTTGGCCGCCTTGGCGGCGGTGCGGTTGTAGACCGTGACGTCATGGCCCTTCGCGGCCAGATGGCGCGCCATGGGATAGCCCATGACGCCGAGCCCGATGAACGCGACCTTGGCCATTTGTGCACGATCCTCCAGTCGATCAGCAGCATCTATACAAGACCACGGCCTCCGGTCCTGTCATCCCGGCCGCAGCGAAGCGGAGAAGCCGGGATCCGGGCTGGCAGAGCGCTCGTGGCCGGGTCCCGGACCGCGGCTTTGCCGCGTCCGGGACGACAGGTGCAAGCAAGGAGCTAATTCAAGCGCCGTAGGGCGGGCAAGCGCGGCTTGCCCACGTCAACACGAGCTTGCCCGCGGGGAGATCGGGAGCGCAGGTCGGGCAAGTCCAGGCTAGTCCGGGATCAGCCGGACGCGGCCGCCGGTGTGGCGTTCGAGGCGGCCGGCGAGCTCGAGCTCCAGCAGCACGATCTGCACCGCCCTGGCCGGCGCGCCGGAAAGGCGCACCAATTCGTCGATCTCGACCGGGGAGGGGCCGAGCAGGCCCTGGATGCGACGGCGCTCGTCGGCGTCGGGCTCGGGCACCGGCGCGGGGGACGGTTCCGGCTCCTCGACCGGCGCCGGCTCGGGCAGCCAATCGCTCCGCGGCAGCGCCTCGATCACCTCGGCGGCCGAGGTGATCAGCGTCGCGCCCTCGCGGATCAGCCGGTTCGAGCCCTCGCAGCGCGGGTCGAGCGGCGAGCCCGGCGCCGCCATCACCTCGCGGTTGGCTTCGAGCGCGAGGCGCGCGGTGATCAGCGAGCCCGAGCGCAGCGCCGCCTCCGCGACCACCGTGCCGAGCGCGAGCCCGGCGATGATGCGGTTGCGGCGCGGAAAATCCTTGCCGCGCGGGCTCCAGCCCATCGGCATTTCCGAGACGGCGAGGCCGTCGCGCGCGATGCGGCCGAACAGGTCCTCGTGCTCGGGCGGATAGATGCGGTCGAGCCCGCCCGCGACCACCGCGACGGTGCCGGTCGCAAGCGACGCCTCGTGGGCGGCGGCGTCGATGCCGCGGGCGAGGCCCGAGACGATGACGTAGCCGGCCTCGCCGAGCTCGCGCGCGAGGCGGCCGGCGAAGCTCCTCCCGGCGGCGGAGGCATCGCGGGCGCCGACCAGCGCGATCATCGGCCGCGGGATCAGCTCGCTCCGGCCGATCATGGCGAGGAGCGGGGGCGCGCCGTCGGCCCGCGCCAGCATCGGCGGGTAGTCGGGCTCGCCGAGGGCGACGAGGTGGCCGCCGCGGGCGGTCAGCGCGGCGATCTCGCGCTCGGCCTGCTCGGCGCTGTAGACGCGGGACGGCCCGCCGCCGCCGCGGGCGGCGAGCGCGGGCAGGGCGTCGAGCGCCGCCGCGGCGCCGCCGAACTGGTTCAGCAGGACGCGGAAGGTGCGCGGGCCGACATTGTCGGTGCGGATCAGGCGCAGCCAGGCGAGGCGCTGGGCGTCGTCGAGGAGGCGCGGGCGGACGGGCTCGCTCACGACGCCGCGCCGGGCGGCGGGGCCGCCTTGGCGCCGATCCTGGACTCGGTGCCGGCGAGGAGGCGGCGGATATTCTCGTGGTGGCGGACGAGCGCGATGACGCTGAGGATCGCGAACAGCACCGCTGCGGCCGGGAGCCCGAGCAGCCACACGGCGATCGGCGAGCCGATCAGCGCAACGATCGCCGCGAGCGAGGAATAGCGGGCGGCGGCCGCGGTCGCGAGCCACAGCACCGCGAACACCAGTGCCGCGATCCACGAGAACGCGATCAGGAGGCCCAGATAGGTCGCCACCCCCTTGCCGCCGCGGAAGCGGAGCCACACCGGGAACAGGTGCCCGATGAAGGCGCCGAAGCCGGCGACCAGGGCGGCGTTGTAGCCCCAGTGCCAAGCCACCAGCACCGCGACCGTACCCTTCAGCGCATCGAAGACCAGCGTCAGGGCCGCGAGATCCTTGCGCCCGGTGCGGAGCACGTTGGTCGTGCCGATATTGCCCGAGCCGATGGCGCGGAGGTCGCCGAGGCCGGCAAGCCGGGTAAACAGGACGCCGAACGGGATCGAGCCCAACACGTAGCCGAAGAACAGCACGAGGACGAGCGCCAGCGCCCCGGCGGAAGCGACAGGCTCAGTCATCGGCGGTCTCCAGATGGACCAGGCTGCCGCCGACATAGGTGCGGCGGACGCGGCCCTGGAGGCGGGCCTCGTCGAACGGCGTGTTCTTGGATTTCGAGCGCAGCATCTCGGGCCGGAGCTGCCATGGCGCGTCGAGGTCGAACACGACGAGGTCGGCCGCCGCCCCACGGGCGAGGCGGCCGCCGGGCAAGCCGAGCAGCTCCGCGGGCCGCGTCGACATCGCGCGGAGCAGGGCGGGCAGGGCGACGTCGCCGGCATGGACCAGGCGGAGCGCCGCCGGCAGCATGGTCTCGAGCCCGACCGCGCCGTCGGCCGCCTCGGCGAAAGGCTGGCGCTTCTGCTCGGCGTCCTGCGGATTGTGGTCGGAGACGATGACGTCGATCACGCCCTCGGCGAGTGCCGCGACCAGCGCCTTGCGGTCGTCCTCGGCACGGAGAGGCGGCGCCAGCTTGAAGAAGGTGCGGTAGTCGCCGACGTCGGTCTCGTTGAAGGAGAGGTGGTTGATCGAGGTGCCGCAGCTCGCCGCGAGGCCGCGTGCGCGGGCCTCGCGCATGGCCTCGACCGAGGCCGCGCAGGTGAGGATGGCGGCGTGGTAGCGCCCGCCGGAGAGGGCAGCGAGGCGAAGGTCGCGCTCCAATGTGATGGTCTCGGCCGCGGCAGACCGGCCGGCGAGACCGAGGCGGCTCGCGAATTCGCCTTCGTTCATGACGCCGTCGCCCGCGAGGTCGGCGTCCTCGACATGGTGCACGACGAGTGCGCCGAAGTCGCGCGCATAGGTCAAGGCGCGGCGGAGCACGCGGGCGCTGGCGATGGTCGACGCGCCGTCGGTGAAGGCCACCGCGCCGGCCTCCTGCAGGAGGCCGATCTCGGTCAACTCGCGGCCCTGGAGTCCCTTGGTGATGGCCGCCGAGGGATGGACGCGCACGACCGCGGTGTCGCGGGCCCGACGCAGCAGGAAGTCGACGATCGCCGGCGCGTCGATCGGCGGATCGGTCTCGGGCATGCAGACGACGGTGGTGACGCCGCCGGCCGCCGCCGCCTGGCTCGCGGTCGCGATGGTCTCGCGGTGCTCGGCGCCCGGCTCGCCGACGAAGGCCCGCATGTCGACCAGGCCGGGCGCGACCACCAGGCCCTCGCAATCGACGATCTCGACGTCGGGGCCGACCGCATCGGCGCGAAGCTCGGGGCCGAGCGCGGCGATCTGGCCGGCGCGGACGAGGAGGCCGCCGTCCTCCTCGGTGCCGCCGGCGGGATCGACCAGCCGGGCCTTGGCGAGGAGGAAGGGGCGGTGCTCGGCCATCGCGCTCAGCCGTTCGGCAGGTTGTGGGCCAGTGCGTCGAGCACGGCCATGCGGACCGCGACGCCCATCTCGACCTGCTCGCGGATCAGCGACTGGGCGCCGTCGGCGATCTCGGAATCGATCTCGACGCCGCGGTTCATCGGGCCGGGATGCATGACGAGCGCGTCGGGCTTGGCCCAGGACAGCTTTTCGGCGTCGAGCCCGAAATGGCGAAAATACTCCTTCACCGAGGGGACGAAGGAGCCGTTCATCCGCTCGCGCTGGAGGCGCAGCATCATCACGATGTCGGCGCCGGCGAGGCCCTCCCGCATCGTGGTGTGGACCTCGACGCCGAAGCGCTCGATCCCGCAGGGGAGAAGCGTCGAGGGCGCGACCACGCGCACCCGGGCGCCGAGCGTGCCGAGAAGGAGGATGTTCGAGCGCGCCACCCGGCTGTGCAGCACGTCGCCGCAGATCGCGACCGTCAACCCGGCGATGGTGCCCTTGTTGCGGCGGATGGTGAGGGCGTCGAGCAGCGCCTGGGTCGGGTGCTCATGGGCGCCGTCGCCCGCGTTGACGACCGAGCAGTCGACCTTGCGGGCGAGGAGGTGGACGGCGCCGGCCGCGTGATGGCGCACCACCAGGATGTCGGGGTGCATCGCGTTCAGCGTCGCCGCGGTGTCGAGCAGGGTCTCGCCCTTTTTGATCGAGGACGAGCCGACCGCCATGTTCATCACGTCGGCGCCGAGGCGCTTGCCGGCGATCTCGAACGAGGACTGGGTCCGGGTGGAGGCTTCGAAGAACAGGTTGATCTGGGTGCGGCCGCGCAGCGTCGTCCGCTTCTTCTCGACCTGGCGGTTGAGGCCGACCGCGGCGTCGCCGAGGTCGAGCAGCCCCACGATCTCCTCGGCCGAAAGCCCCTCGATCCCGAGCAGATGGCGGCGGGACCAGATGAAGGGGGCGGGCGCGTCGGTCATGCTGGGGCAGGTCTCTTAGAGCATGATCGGTGCGAAGGAAATGCGACGGCCGGCCAAGTCGCAGGAAGTTTTCGGCGTGCGGCGGGCGATATGCCGCTCACCACGCCCCGGTGATGCCGGAACCCGATGAAACCTCGGGGGTTTTTGCCTAAAGTGCTGTCGGCGTGCGGGCTGTACGGCCAGGAGGCTCGTCATGACGATGCGTTTGCGTCTCGTTGTTGCCGCCGTCGGGGCGGCAGCCATGCTCGGTGCGGCCGCGGTCCCCGCGGCAGCCCAGGGCTTTCGCCACAATGGCGGCGGCCATGCCGCCGCCTTCCGCGGCGGCGGCGGTGGATACCGCGGTGCGGCCTTCTCCCACCGCGCCTATGCCGGCCGGGCCTACGCCGCCCGCGGCGGCTATGCCTATCGCGGCCGCTATGCCGCCTATCGCGGGCGCGGCTGGCATCCGGGTCGCGGCTATTACTACCGGCGCGGCTGGTATGGCGGCGGGTTCTTTCCCGGCTTCGCCGTCGGCGCGCTCACCGGTGCCGCGCTGGGCTATGGTTACGGCTATCCGTATTACGGCGGCTATCCCTATCCCTATGCCTACGGCTATGGCTATCCCTACGGCTACGGCGTGCCGAACTTCTGCGGTGCCTACCCTTACTACAGCACCTGCGTGACCTATTACCACCGGCCCTATTACTACCGGCGCCGGGTGATCTACTATCGCCGGCCGGTGATCGTCGGCCGGGCCTATGGCCGGGTCACCGTCCGGCGGCCGTGGGAGCGGGTCGCGAGCTACGAGCGGCGGCCGGTCTACGCGCCGCCCTATGCCTCTGTCCGCTGAGCGGACAGGGCGGCGAGACGGGCCAGCGCGCCGTCGAGGATGAAGGCGGCGGCGTGCTGGTCGATGACGGCGGCGCGGCGGGCGCGGCTGACGTCGGCCTCGATCAGGAAGCGCTCGACCGCGGCGGTCGAGAGGCGCTCGTCCCAGAGTCCGATCGGGAGCGCGGTGAGGCGCGCGAGATTGCGGGCGAAGGCGCGCGTCGCCTGGGCGCGGGGGCCTTCGCTGCCGTCCATGTTGACCGGCAGGCCGAGCACCAGCCCGGCGACGCCGCGCTCCGCGGCGAGCGCGAGGAGCTGCGCGGCATCCGCGGTGAACTTCGTGCGGCGGATCGTGAGGAGCGGGGTGGCGAAGCGCCGCGCCGGGTCCGATACCGCGATGCCGATCGTCTTGGTGCCGAGGTCGAGGCCGAACAGCGGCCCCGCCTGCGGCAGGAGCGGGGACAATTCTTCCAGCGGGACGACCGGTGCAGCCATGGCGCCGCCTAGCACGGCAACGGCGCGGCGGCCAGTTGACCGCGGTCGCCGCGCCGCTAGCTTTCGCCTCGTCTTCAGAGAGGCACGCCGATGCGCATCACCTGGTTCGGGCACTCCGCCTTCAAGCTCGAATTCGCCGACAAGGTCGTCCTGATCGACCCCTTCATCACCGGCGCCGGCCAGTTCAGGGGCGATCTCGCCGGCGCGACCCGCGGCGCCACCCACATCCTTTTGACCCACGGCCACGACGACCATGTCGGCGATACCGTCGCGATCGCCGAGGCGACCGGCGCCAAGGTGGTCGCGAATTTCGAACTGTGCGGCTGGCTCCAGTCGAAGGGCGTCAAGGCGGTCGATCCGATGAATACCGGCGGTGCGACCGAGCAGGGCGGCTTCGCCGTGCACATGGTGCAGGCGTTCCACTCGTCCGGCAGCTTCGACAACGGCGCCTGGCACCAGCTCGGCCACCCCAACGGGCTGATCGTCCAGGCCGACGACGAGCCGGTGGTCTACCACCTCGGCGACACCGGCATCTTCGGCGACATGAAGCTGATCAACGAGCTCTACGAGCCCGAGATCGGCTTCGTGCCGATCGGCGACCGCTTCACCATGGGGCCGCGGCTCGCCGCCTATGCCTGCAAGAACTTCTTCGACTTCGACGTGGTGGTGCCGTGCCACTACGCGACCTTTCCGCTGCTGGAGCCGAACGCCGAGCGCTTCACCGAGCTGATGGATTCCGCGTTTGCCAGCGTCGTGCGGGTGCCGGTCGTGGGCGAGCCGTTCGAGGTGTGAGGGTCGGGCGCGGCCTTCCCCGTCATGCCCAGGCCAAGCCCGGGCATGACGGGAGTCCGGCACCTTTCCCTCTACGCCTGTCTTGTCTTCCCTCCGGGCCGCGGGACATGATGGCGCCCAAGACAAGTCCAAGGGAGGATCCGCGATGAGCGTCGCCGAACGGCTGCCGACCCGCCTGCATCACAACGCCTACGTCACCCGCGATCTCGAGGCGACGCGGAGGTTCTATGAGGACCTCATGGGCTTCCCGCTGGTCGCGACCTGGTGCGAGGCCGACGAGCTGTTCGGCGCCGAGCGGGTCTATTGCCACGCGTTCTTCGGCATCGGCGACGGCGGCGCGCTGGCGTTCTTCCAGTTCGAGAAGCCCGAGGACCAGGCGCTGTTCGGTCCCGAGATGCCGTCCTCGCCGTTCCACCACATCGCGCTGAAATGCGACGCCGAGACCCAGGCGGAGATCAGGGAGCGGCTCGCCGCCGCCGGCTATGTCGAGCCGGCGATGTTCGTGCTCCAGCACGGCTATTGCGAGTCGCTCTACGTCACCGATCCCAACGGCCTCATCATCGAGCTGACGGTCGACGATCCCCGCGCCGACGAGATCAACGCCCAGCGCCGCGTCGACGCCCATGCCGAGATGGCGCGCTGGCTGAAGGGCGACCATACCTCGAACAACGTCTATCGCTGACGCCGCGATGGCGATGCCGGTCATGGCCGCGGCCGACCCCTCGGCGCTGTTCACGCCCTTCCGGCTGAACGGCGCCACCCTGAAGAACCGCATCGTCATGCCGGGCATGCAGCGCAAATGGTGCGCCGAGGGCCGCCCGCTGCCACAGCTCGTCGAGTACTACTGCCGCCGCGCCGAGGGCGGGGCGGCGCTCATCATCACCGAGGCCTGCGCGGTCGATCACGACTCGGCGACGCAGGAGGAGACCTACGCCCGCATCACGCCGGAGACGGCCGCTTCCTGGCGCGACTGCATCGCCCGGGTTCACGAAGCCGGCAGCCTGATGCTGATCCAGCTCTGGCACGAGGGCGCGATCCGCAGCATCGGCGGCAGCGGCCGCTATGCCGCGGCGCCGACGCTGAGCCCCTCCGGTCTCGTCAAGCCGGGCAAGCCCAACGGGCGCGCCGCGACGCTGGAGGAACTGGCGGGAATCCGCGATGCCTTCGTCCGCAGCGCCCGCCTCGCGGCCGCGGCCGGGGCCGACGGCGTCGAGATCCACGCCTGCCACGGCTACCTGCTCGACCAGTTCCTGTGGCGCCACACCAATCTCCGCGAGGATCGCTACGGCGGGCCCGCGCTCGCCGACCGGCTGCGCTTTCCGGTCGAGATCGTGGAAGCGGTCCGTGACGCGGTACCGGCCGATTTCATCGTCTCGTTCCGCTTCTCGCAATGGAAGGAAGCCGATTATGGCGCCCGCATCGCCGAGACGCCGGACGAACTCGCCTTCATGCTCGACACGCTGAAGCGGGCAGGGGCCGACGTCGTCCACGCCTCGGCCCGCCGGTTCTGGGTGCCGGAATGGCCGGGCTCGCCGCTCGGCATCGCCGGCTGGGTGAAGGCGGTCGGCGACCTGCCGGTCATCGCCTGCGGCAGCGTCGGCCTCGATACCGACGTGATGGACAATTTCCTCGTCCGCGAGGCGCGGCAGACCGGCCAGGCCGGCCTCGACGAAGTGGTCCGGCGCTTCGAGAACGGCGAGTTCGACCTGATGTCCGTGGGCCGGGCCCATATCGGCGATCCCGACTGGGCGGCGAAGGTTCGTGACGGGCGCGTCGCCGAGATCCGCAGCTTCACCCGCGCCGACATCATGCCCGCCACCCGCGACGCCGCCGGCACGCGGCATAGTTGAGGGGCCGTTTCAGCCCTGGGCGGGAGTGCCGATCCGGATCGCCGGCATCGGGGAGATCTCGTAGCGGAAGCCGCGGCCGGATTTGATCGCCGGGTCCGCGGCGGCCAGTGCGGCCGGATCCTGGTCGTCGGGCAGGGCCCAGAAGCCGGCGCCGTAGCCGCCGGCCGGGTCGGCGACCGGCCCGTAGGCGACGGCCCAGCCCTTCGCCAGGAAGCCGGCCCAGTAGCCCTGGTGCTCGACCATCACCGCGCGTTCGTCGGACGACATGGTCTGCATGAAATCGAGCCGGGGCGGCACCAGCTTGAGGAAGAAATATTTCATCCCGGCTCTCCCGAACACGGCGCCGCGCTCAGGTCGGCGCGCGCAATCCCCGCACGTTGTCGAGCAGCATGTCGAGGGTGCGCTCGAACGCGGCGATCTCCTTGTCCGACAGGCCCGCGATCAGCGCCCGCAGCCGGCGATCGACGGCAGGACGGAGCGCCATGTGGGTGGCGTAGCCCTCTTCGCTCAGCGAGAGGCCGCGGGGCTTGCCCTCGCGGGCGCTCTTGGTGTGGATGACGAGGCCGCGCTCGACCAGGCGCTTCACCGCGCGGCTCATCTGGGTCTTGTCGAGGCCGACCTGCGCCGAGATCGCGTTCAGCGATTGCGGCGAGCGACGCTCCAGCAGGCTGAGCACCAGCACCTCGGTGAGCGATACCCCGCCGAGCGCCTGGTAGTAGGCGTTGCCGGAGCGCCGCCAGAAATTGCCGACGATCAGGAGCTTGGCCGCGACGGTGGGCTCCGGGATGTCCGATCGCGGCGCCAGCTCGCCGGCGGTCTTCGGCGCGTTTGCGAGCCCGCGCTCGCCATTCTCGTGCGCGTCCTCCAACTTGCCCTCGTCCCGCTATGATGCCGCATGCATTGTTTCAAACCGGCCCGGCGGTGATCAAGCGCCTTGCGATGCAAGTTGAGGCACGCAACAACTTGGTGAACGCAGCCCGGGACCCTCGAAGGGGATGATCATGGCCGTCACTCAGCCGCCGTTCCGCGCCGATCACGTCGGCAGCCTGCTGAGACCGCCCGCGCTGGTGACGGCGCGCGCCGACCATGCCGCGGGGCGTCTCGATGCCGCGGGGCTGAAGGCGGTCGAGGACCGCGAGATCGAGCGGATCGTCGCCGAGCAGGAATATATCGGCCTGAAGGCGGTGACCGACGGCGAGTTCCGCCGCGCCTGGTGGCACCTCGACTTCCTCGCCGGCTTTGCCGGTGCCGAGATGGTCGACCTCGAGCAGGGCGTCCAGTTCCAGGGCACCAAGACGCGGGCGCAGGGCGTCCGCGTCACCGGCAAGCTGGGCTTCGACGGCCACCACCCGATGCTCGCGCATTTCCGCTTCCTTGCCGGGCACACGACGCGGCTGCCGAAGATGACCATTCCGAGCCCGAGCGCGCTGTATGCGCGGCAGGGCCGGGCCATGATCAGCCAAAGCGCCTATCCCGACCTCGACGCCTTCTTCGCCGACCTCGCCGATGTCTACCGCAAGGCGGTGCGCGCCTTCGCCGATGCCGGCTGCCGCTATCTCCAGCTCGACGAAGTCTACATGGCGATGTGGTGCGATCCCCGGCACCGCGAGATGCTGCGGGCCCGCGGCGACGATCCCGACCGGATGCTCGCGCTCTACGCCGAGCTTCTCAACGCCGCGATGGCGGACATCCCGGCCGGCATGACCATCACGATGCATCTCTGCCGCGGCAATTTCCGCTCGACCTTCATGGGCACCGGCGGCTACGAGCCGATCGCCGCGACCCTGTTCGACAAGGTCAGGGTGCACGGCTACTTCATGGAATACGACAGCGAGCGGGCCGGCGGCTTCGAGCCGCTGCGCTTCCTCCACGCCGATCGCCGCGTCGTGCTCGGCCTCGTCACCACCAAGTCCGGCGCGCTCGAAACCAAGGACGAGATCAAGCGCCGCATCGAGCAGGCCGCCGCCGTGGTGCCGCTCGAGCGGCTCTGCCTGTCGCCCCAGTGCGGCTTCGCCTCGACCGAGGAGGGCAACCTCCTGACCGAGGAGGAGCAGTGGGCCAAGCTCCGCTTCGTCGTCGATGTCGCGCGCGAAGTCTGGGGCGAGCTCTAGCTGCGAGTTGACAGGCGCAACAAGCGGGCGAAGATTGGAACCGCTTCAGGTTCACCCTTGCGGGAGCAGGCCATGGAAACGCAGCGCAGCGGCGCCCCGATCGATGTAGGGACGGCCTACGAGATGCCGCCGTCGAGCCACGACGCCTTCCTGACCGAGGTCGGCCGTGGCACGCCGTGCGGCGAGTTCATGCGGCGTTACTGGCAGCCGGTGGCGGTCTCGCGCGACGTGACCGACACGCCGCAGCAGGTCCGCATCCTCGGCGAGGACCTGATCCTGTTCCGCGACAAGAGCGGGCGGCCCGGCCTGGTCCACCCGCGCTGCGCCCATCGCGGCACCACGCTCTACTACGGCAAGGTCGAGGAGCGCGGCATCCGCTGCTGCTACCACGGCTGGCTGTTCGACGTCGAAGGCCGCTGCCTCGAGCAGCCGTGCGAGCCCAATCTCGGCGAGGGCCACCGCGAGAAGGTGCGCCAGCCGTGGTATCCGACGGCCGATCATTACGGCCTGGTGTTCGCCTATATGGGGCCGCCGGAGAAGAAGCCGCTCCTGCCGAAGTTCGACATCTTCGAGAACCTCCAGCCGCACCAGTATCTTCTCGCCGACGATTCCGGCCTCGGCACCGGCGGCAACGGACCGCACCTGATCGCCCCGTGCAACTGGCTGCAGCACTGGGAGAACATCATGGACTCGTTCCATGTCGCGATCCTGCACTCGGCCTTCAGCGGCACCCAGTTCGTGCCCGAGATGGCGGTGATGCCGGTCGGCGAGTGGGAGTACGTGCCGCGCGGCGTCCGCTTCACCGGCCTCCGCAAGCTCGAGGGCGGCCGTACGCTCCGCCGCATCACCGAGGTGATGTTCCCGAACCTCCGCGTGGTCGCGAGCCCGATCCTGAAGCCCGGTCCGATCGACCACATCGGCTTCACCGTGCCGGTCGACGACACCCACTACCGCATCTTCAACGTCATGATCGCCAACGCGCCGGGCGAGAAGCCGCCGCGCGGCTCGCTCTACGACGGCAAGCCGTGGTCGGAGCTGACCGAGGAGGAGCACCGGCGGCTCCCGGGCGACTGGGAGGCCCAGGTCGGGCAGGGGCCGATCACGTTCCATTCCGACGAGCATCTCGCGACGACCGACCGCGGCGTCGTGATGTGCCGCCGCATGCTGGCGCAGCAGATCAAGGTCGTGCAGGAGGGCGGCGATCCGCTCGGCGTCGCCTATGATCCGGCCGACCAGGTGGTGAAGCTCGAAGCCGGCAATTTCTTCGAGTGAGAAGGACCGCGGGGCGGGCAACGGCTTGCGATGCCCACGACGTGGGCAAGCTTCGCCTGCCCACCCTACGAAGAAGCCGTGGATGGCCGGGACAAGTCCGGCCATGATGGCCAAGGCGTAGTCCAGGCAACGGGAGGAGGAAGAACGATGAAGGGGTTCGTCAAGGCGGCGTTGGGCGCCGCGTTCGTTTTGGCCGGCATCGGGATCTCTCACGCCGAGGACATGACGCCGGGGCAGCAGGCACTCTACGCCAAGGCCAAGGTGGAGGGGCAGGTCAACCTGTGGGCGCCGATCAAGGGCGCGATCGACTGGATCCCCGGCGAGTTCGCCAAGCGCTTCCCCGGCATCAAGATCAATGTCGTCGGCGATCTCCGCGGCGCGACCAAGATCATCTCCGAGGCCCGCGCCGGCTCGCCGACCTGCGACGTGTGGACCACCTCGATCGGCAACATGCTGACCGTGCAGCAGCGCGGCCTGCTCGCGAAGACCGACTGGACGGTCACCAACATCCCGAAGGAGGACATCTTCTTCGACGGCGAGGGCGCGGCGATCTACAACTTCGTCTACGGCATCCTCTACGCCAAGGATCACGTGAAGGAGGCCGACCTGCCCGAGAAGTGGAGCGACCTCACCGATCCGAAATGGAAGGGCAAGCTCGTCGCCGACGATTTCCTCCTGCCGCGCCTGATGGGCTTCCTCGCGCTCGACTGGGGCGCCGACAAGACCGAGCAATGGGCCAAGTCGCTCCTGGGCGAGCAGAAGATGGCGATCGCGACGCTGGGCCCGATCCAGGCGTTCCTCCGCTCGGGCGAGCGGGTGATCGAGGTCGGCGGCTCGGCCGAGCTCGCCCATCTCGACAGCGAGGCCGGCATCCCGACCGGCTACCGCCTGCTGCACCTCGCCCCGGCCGGCCAGTTCGTCTCGGCGGTGGTGAAGGGCGCGCCGCATCCGAATGCGGCAGCGCTGCTGGCGACCTGGCTCGCGACCGACGAGGCCAAGGCGCTCTCGGCCGAGCACAACCACACGATGGACGTGCGGCCGGACTCCAAGGACCCGGTGATGAAGGAAATCAAGGCGCGCGCCATCAAGGTGATCCTCGAGGCGCCCGAGAACATCGAGAAGCGCGACGCGCTCTACAAGAGATTCTCGCCGATGGTGCGCGGGCAGTAGCGGCGGTCGAGGGTTCGCGTGGCGGTCACGAACGAAACGGCCGCGCCGGCCGTACCGCGCCGGCAATGGCGGGCGCGGCGCCGCAGCGAGATCGGCATCGCCGGTCTCGTCGTGCTCGCGATCGCCATCGCGGCCGCGCTCTACCTGATCTCCGCGCCGCTCGGCATGCTGCTGGCGGCCGCGCTGCGCGGCCCGCCCGACGTGCTGCCGTTCGAGGCGGGCGCGCGCTGGACCCTCGGCAACCTCGCCGCCGCGTTCGGCGAGCGCGAGCTCTATACCCGCATCATCCCGAACACGGTCGTCTTCACCGTCGCCTCGGTGGCGCTGACCTTCGTGATCGCCTTCGTGCTGGCCTGGCTGGTCGAGCGCACCGACCTGCCGCTCCGGAACGTCACCTTCACGCTCGTCCTGTTCCCGCTCCTGATCCCGGGCGTCGTGGTCGCGATCGCCTGGATCATCCTGCTGTCGCCCAAGACCGGCCTTCTCAACGTCCTGCTGCGCGACCTGCTCGGCCTGCAGGGGCAGGGCCCGCTCAACATCTTCAGCATGGGCGGCATGGTGTTCGCGCAGGCCGTCGTGCTGGTGCCGTTCGTCTTCCTGCTGCTGACGGTCGCGCTGCGCTCCATGAACCCGGCGCTGGAGGAGGCGAGCCAGACTGCGGGCGCCTCGCCGCTGAAGACGTTTCTCCGCGTCACGCTGCCGGTGCTCCGGCCGGGCCTGATCGCGCCCCTGATCCTCGCGACGCTGGTGACGCTGGAGCAGTTCGAGATCCCGCTGATGCTCGGGCTGACCGCGCGGGTCAACGTGTTCAGCACGCAGATCTATTACGAGATCACCTCGGACACCGACCTGCCGGCCTATGGCCGCGCCGCCGCGACGGCGCTGCCGTTCCTCGCCGCCGGCCTCCTGCTGCTGCTCGCCTATAACCGCGCGGTTCGCCGCGCCGAGAGCTTCGTCACGATCACCGGCAAGGGCTACCGGCCGGCGCCGCTGCCGTTGGGGAAATGGAAGGCGCCGGCGGTCGCGCTGGTCGTGGCCTATGCGGTGGTGGCGGTACTGCTGCCGGCGGTGGTGCTGGTCTGGGCAAGCTTCTTCGGCTATCGCCGGTTCGGCCTCGCGACGCTGTCGGCGGCCGACGTCACCGGCTATGTCCAGCTCTTCACCGATCCCGGCTTCTGGCGTGCCGTCGGCAACACCTTCCTGGTCGCCGGGCTGAGCGCGGGGATCGCGACGATCGTCGGCGCCCTGGTGTCGTGGGCGACGCTCAGGACCCGCCTGCCGGGGCGCGGCGTCGTCGACTTCGTCACCTTCATGTCGGTCGGCATTCCCTCGGTCATCGCCGGGCTGGCGTGCCTGATGCTCTACCTGTCGCTGCCGATCGGGGTGTACGGAACGGTCTGGGTGCTGGTGCTGGCCTATTCCTACCGGCTCGCGGTCTCGACCCGGCTGTCGCGCTCCGCGCTGATGCAGATCCATCCCGAGCTGGAGGAAGCTTCGTCCGCGGCCGGCGGCCAGTGGGGCACGACGATCCGCCGGGTGGTGCTGCCGCTCCTCGCGCCGTCGCTGATGGCGAGCTTCGTGCTGCTGTTCATCGTCGGCTTCCGCGAGTTCACGCTGCCGATGCTGCTGCAATCGCCGAAGAACGTCGTCCTCAGCGTCATCATGTACCAGGACTTCAACAACGGTCAGGTGACCGAGGCGGCGGCCGTCGCGGTGATCATCGTGGCCTGCGTCACCCCGGTCATCTTCGTCATGCGCCGCCAGCTCCTGAAGGGCGACGGCAAGGGGTGACC
>DASZVN010000139.1:0-35007 GCA_035547055.1 Hyphomicrobiales bacterium | reverse complement strand
CGAGTCGCGAAACGCGATCAGCTTCTCGCCGAGCAGCATCAGCCGCATCGGGCTGCCGTCCGCCTCGAGCTCCGACGACAGCGCCGCCGGAAGCCAGTACCGGCGCATGAACTCGCCCATCACCGTCCCCGCACCAACCCGGGTGAGATCGTCTTGGTCGCTCGCGATCGACATGGGCGCTCCTCTGGAACTTTTCGCGATTGAAGCTTGTCGCCGCGTTGCACTCAAGAGGGCAGGCGCGTCTCAGTCTCCGCCGGAGAAGGAAAATGCGCTAGGTTCGCGGACCCGCCGGGAGCTCATCATGGCCGATCCTGATTTCGTCACCACCGAGGAGTTGGCCGCCGATCTCGGCGCGCCCGATCTCGCGATCGTCGACGCCACCTGGTGGCTCGCGCCAGCGGGGCGCGACGGCCATGCCGAATATCGCGCGGCCCACATCCCCGGCGCGGTCTATTTCGACCTCGACGCCATCGCCGACACCGCCTCTCCCCTGCCCCACATGCTGCCGACCGCGGCGGCGTTCGGCACCGCGGCCGGGCGGCTCGGCATCGGCGACGGCATGCGGATCGTGGTCTATGACGGCGCCGGCCTGTTCTCGGCGCCGCGGGTGTGGTGGACCTTCCGCATCATGGGCGCGGCCGACGTGAAGATCCTGGACGGCGGCTTTCCCAAATGGCGGGCCGAGGGCCGGCCGGTCGAGGCGGGCGAGCCCACGCCGGCACCGAAGCGCTTCGCCGCACGGCTCGACACGGCGGCGGTGGCGAGCCTCGCGGACGTCAAGGCCGCCCTCGCCCGCGGCGAGCAGGTGGTCGACGCCCGCCCGGCCGAGCGGTTTCGCGGCGAGGCGGCGGAGCCCCGGCCCGGCCTGCGTCCGGGCCACATGCCCGGCAGCACCAGCCTGCCGCTCGGCAGCCTCCTCGGCGCCGACGGCCGCTTCAGGCCGGCGGCGGAGATCGCGGCCGCCGTCGCCGCGGCCGGCATCGACCCCGACCGCCCGACGATCGCGAGCTGCGGCTCCGGCGTCTCGGCGGTCGCGCTGGCACTCGCGATCCGCCGGCTCGGCAAGACGCTGCCGCGGATCTACGACGGCTCGTGGTCCGAATGGGGCCGCCCCGGCGACCTCCCGGTCGCGACCGGCGCCAAATGATCCCGGTGCGCTCGCCCGCCATCCCGGACGGGCGAAAGCGCGATGCGGGATCCGGTCGCCGGCGCGGAGCCCGACCCCGGATCCCGGCTCTTCGCCTCGCAGGCGAACGCGCGTTCGCCGCGTGGAACCGCAAGTCGGGCAGGCCCGGCTTGCGGCCGGGATGATAGGGTGGGCCGATACGGCCAAGGGAGGACGTTCCGATGCCCGAGCCACACGACACGCCGGTCCGCCTCGCCTTCAGCCATGTCGGCTTCCAGGTCCGCGACCTCGCGCGGATGGAGGATTTCTACACCCGCGTGCTCGGCTTCACCGTGACCGACCGCGGCGAAGCCCGCGGCCGCAGGCTCGTCTTCACGAGCTGGGACCCGCGCGACCACCACCAGGTGGTGCTGGTCGAGGGCCGCCAGGGGCCGGCGGAGTTCAACCACATCAACCAGCTCTCCTTCCGGGTCGAGCGGCTGGAGGACGTCCAGGCGGTGTGGCGGCGGGTCAAGGACGAGCCGGGCGTCCACGACCTCTACGGCACCAACCACGGCAACGCCTGGTCGCTCTATTTCCGCGACCCCGAGGGCAACCGCATCGAGATCTTCTGCGACACCGACTGGTACATCACCCAGCCCTGCGTCGAGCCGCTCGACCTGTCGCTGCCGGCCGACGAGATCCGGCGCCGCTCGGAAGCATTCTGCCGGACCGCGCCGGGGTTCCGGCCGGTCGGCGAGTTCCGCGCCGCCGTGGCCGAGCGCATCGCCGGGCGGCGAAGCTAGCGCGAGCGCAATCGGCCGGTTCGGTGCCGCGCCCCCCTCCTCCATGCTTCGCATGGTCCCCCTCCCCGTCTGCGACGGGGAGGATCTGCCGCCGCGGCTGCTTGGTCCTCCGCTGCGAAGCGGGGGGAGGTGGCGAGCGCAGCGAGCCGGAGGGGCCCGTCCCCGGGCGCGAAATCGCTTGCGCCGGCCGCGGTCCTGTCGGCACTTGAACCCTGAGGCGGCGCGGCGCGCCTGCGACAACTTGGCCGTGGCCGGCGGCCGCCTGCCCCGCCATGACGACGCCGAACGAACGGCAGGGAGGGCAAGTCCATGATCGGAACCGCAACCAGGCGCAGCGTCGGCATCCTCGCGGTATTCGCGCTGGCAGTCGGCCTCGGCTCCGCCGCCGGCGCCGCGACGATGCCGCCGCCGCTCAATCCGCCGCAGAAGGTGAAGGTCGCCTACGTTCCGATCATGAAGTTCGCGACGATGTATGTCGCGGCGAAGCGCGGCCTGTTCGCCAGGCAGGGGCTCGACGTCGACCTCGAGCGCGTCGCCTCCGGCACCGAGGCGATCGCGTTCCTGAACCAGGGCTCGATCGACGTCGGCGGCATCGCCATCGTCACCTCGCTCTGGAACGGCTGGAACCAGGGCCTCGACATCAAGATCATCGCGCCCGGCGCGCTCGAGCCGTTCACCGACAGCCCGACCATGCTGGTGCTGCGCAAGGGTCTCGCCGGCAAGGTCAAGTCGGTCGCCGACCTCAAGGGGATGCGGGTCGCCGTCGCCGGCGGGCCGGGCTCGGGCGGCGAATACCTCCTGTCGAAGGCGCTGGAGCGCGGCCATCTCACCATCCGCGACGTCGACGTCATCAATCTCGGCAACCCGGACATGCCGGCGGCCTTCGCCGGCGGCTCGATCGACGCCGCGATCCTGGGCTCGCCCTTCGCCGACCAGGTGATCGCGGCCGGCAACGGCGTGCCGCTCGCCAAGGACCTGACCCCCGGCCTGATGACGGTTGCCTTCGTCGGCTCCGGCAAGTTCATCGAGAAGCGGCCCGAGGTGGCCGAGCGCTTCGTGATCGCGCTGATGCAGGCGGCGCGGCTGATGCAGGGCAAGGACTACCTCGCCCCCGAGAACATCGCCGCCTACCTGACCTACACCAACTCGACCGAGGCGGCGATCAGGAAGGGCAGCCCGGTGGTCTACGACCCCAACCTCGACATCTCGACCAAGGGCCTCGCCGACGTCGAGCGCGTCCACCGCGAGAACGGCCGCACCGCCTACAAGACGCCGATCGACCTCAAGAAGGTGGTCGACGCGAGGTTCGTCGACGAGGCCCGCGCGGTGCTGGGCGCCGATGGCAAGTGAAGCGCCGGCGTTCCTGGCACCTCCCTCGGCCTGTCGTCCCGGACGCGCGCGGCGCGATCCGGGATCCGGTCGCAGACGCAGCGCACACGTCCGGATCCCGGCGCGCCGCTTCGCTCCGGCCGGGATGACATGACCAAAGCCGGACATCGATGACGACTGTCGCCAATTCCGAGCCCCGCCCGCCGAAGATCATCTCGCGGCACGTCTCCAAGGTCTACGACACCGTCGGCGGGCGGGTGACGGCGCTCGACGGCTTCGACCTCGACGTCGCCGACGGCGAGTTCGTCTGCGTCGTCGGGCCGTCGGGCTGCGGCAAGTCCACCTATCTCCGCATCCTCGCCGGGCTCGACACCCACACGTCGGGCACGATCCGGATCCGCCCCGGCGACGACCCGAAGAAGCCGCTGAACGCCGTGGTCTTCCAGGAATACGCGATCTTTCCGTGGAAGACGGTGATCGACAACGTCGCCTTCGGGCTCCAGATGCGGGGCGTCGGCCGCGCCGAGCGGCTCGCGGTGGCGCAGGACTGGCTCGACCGGGTCGGCCTCGGCAAGTTCGCGGGCTACTACCCGCACCAGATCTCCGGCGGCATGAAGCAGCGCGTCGGCATCGTCCGGGCCCTCGCCAACGACCCCGAGGTGCTCTTGATGGACGAGCCGCTCGGCGCGCTCGACGCCCAGACCCGGATCGTCCTGCAGGAGGAGCTGCTGCGCATCTGGGAAGAGACCCGCAAGACCGTGGTCTACATCACCCACAGCCTCGACGAGGCCATCCTCCTCGGCGACCGCATCATCCTGATGACCGCCCATCCCGGCACCAACCTCGCCGCGTTCGAGGTGCCGATCCCGCGGCCGCGCACGGTCGCGACCATGAACCTGCCGGTGTTCGCCGAGCTCCGCGCCGAGATCTGGGCGCTGCTCGGCCGCGAGGTCAACCGGGCGATGGAGCTCATGGCATGACCGACGCGCCCCGCCCTGCCCGCCTCGGTGCGGCCGACGAGGCGCTGCCGGACGGCCCGGCGCATCCCTCGGCCTGGCGAAGCCTGCTCGGGCCGCTGACGGCGCTGGCGGCCTGGAACGCGCTCTTCTTCGGCGCGGCGCTGTGGCGGCCGGCGTGGTGGCTCGGCCTCGCCGGCGAGTTCGTCCTGATCGTGATGGCGGCGGAGCGGGTCGGCCGCCGGGTGCCGCCGCGCGGCCGGCGCCTCTACGAGCGCAGCCTCGCCTTCGGCTTCCCGGTCCTGGTGCTGGTCGCGTGGCAGCTCATCGTCGACGCCAACATCCTGAGCCCGATGTGGTTCCCGCCGCCGACCCGGATCGCGGCGGCGCTGTGGGATCTCGCGACCGGCTACGACAAGTTCTCCGGCACCAGCCTGATTGGCCGGCCCTGGCTGATCCCGGCCGCGTTCCACGCCCACGGCCTCGCCGGCGTCTGGAGCCTGTTCGCCGAGAGCCATGTCTGGGTGACGCTGGCCCGCGTCGTCGCCGGCTTCGTCATCGGCATGGTGCCGGGCATCCTGGTCGGCGTGGTGATGGGCATCAACCAGACCGTCCGCCTGATGCTCGATGCCACGCTCTCGGCGGTCTACGTGCTGCCCAAGATCGCGATCTTCCCCCTCGTGATGCTGATGTTCTCCGATCCCTTCGGCGAGGGGCCGAAGATCACGGTGGTGGCGATCTCGGTGTTCTTCCTGGTGGCGATCAACACCATGGCCGGGGTCCGCGACATCGACCCGGTGTTCCTCCAGGCCGGGCGCAACTACGGCGCCCGCGGGCTCAACCTGCTCCGCCACGTCATCATCCCGGCGGCGCTGCCGATCATCTTCGCCGGGCTCCGCCTCGCGCTCGGCACCGCGCTCGTCGTCATCATCGCGGTCGAGTTCCTGCGGGCGAAGCAGGGCGTCGGCTTCATCACCTATTACTATTGGCAGGTGCTGCTGCCGGACAAAATGTACGCGGCGCTGTTCGTGGTGATGGTGCTGGGCGCGCTCCTCACCTTCGTCCTGCAATGGATCGAGCGGCGGGTGATGCCCTGGCAGCGCCGCTGAGGGGAGCTTCGGCATACCCGGACGGGCGCCCAGTTTCGCCAATCGGGGCGCGATGGCAGCATCATGGCAGAAAATGGGCCGTCGCCCACCCCGGATGGGCTACCCCCGATTGGCCATCTACCCGATCGGGTTCGACACCCCTGCGTGCGGCCATGATCCCGCGCGATCCGCGCGCGCAGCGGCCGCGGCCGTCGCCTCACCCGTTCGAGACAAGCGGAAGGAGCGTGGGTCCCGTCAGACTTCCAGCACGCCGAGCATGAAGATGCGGACGACGTGGCGCATGAAGTTGGGATCCCACAGGCCGAAGCCGGCCGCCGCGATCGCGCTCATGCTGACCAGATGGCTCATCGCCCACACCGCGGCCTGGGTGCGGTTGCGGACCTTGACCTTGCGCAGGATGGTCTTGACGTGGACCTTCACGGTCGACTCGGTGATCGACAGGCGGCGGGCGATCGCCTTGTTGGACTCGCCGCGGGCGAGGCCCTGAAGGATCTGCTTCTCCCGATCGCTTAGAATATCCGGCACCGGTGCCGGCACGTTGACGTCCGCAATCGGCAACACCGATGCGCTCGTAGTCGAGATCAGCGGCAATATCGTCGAGGAAAACACGCTGCCGCCCAGCATCACGATTTCGAGCGACTTCAGAAGAACCTCGGAAGTCATCGTCTTCAACAGATAGGAATGGGCGCCTGCCCTGAGAACTGCTGTGAGCTGCTCGACCTCGTAGCCGTCCGCCAGCACCACGACGCGGGCCCCGGGGCAGTGCTCGCGCACCCACAGCACGCTCTTCACGGTGGCGTCGCCGTCCTGCTCGGTGCCGATCATGAACAGCAGCGGCCGGCTATCCTCGGCGACCGCGTCCACCACGTCGCCGACCGCCGCTCCTCCCGCGACCGGCCGGAAGGCGCTGCCGGAAAGCAGCCGCTCGAGCCCCTCCCGAAACAATGTGTTCGGATCGACCAGAATCGTTGGAACATGCTGACGCACAGGAACTCCAAACGGAGCGTAGCCGCATCGCCGGGACACTACGCGTTTTTCGCTTGTGCGAAAAGCACTCGCTCTCTTGTTGAGTAGTCCATATAGCGAGAGCCTTCGCATCTGCCGCAATCGAGCAGCCTTCGGTTGCTCAATTGCAGCAACTTCGTGGCATTTGTTACAGAGGCTCAATTTTCCGTGACTGCGGGCTTGAGGTTGCCCCCGGGGGTACACCTTCGGCGCATTCCGAAGCGGCTTATCACCAAATTGCGGATGTCCGGCCCGCCGATCGGAGGAGCCCCCCTGGCATGAGGCGGGGGGACCCGCCGGCGAGCGGCCATAGCCATCCGGAAGGACCATCCGGGCAGGCCGTTCGCTCATTTGGGCTGCCGGCACCGCGACGGGATACCTCCCTTACGCCGCCCGCTACCCCTGCCGGACCGGCCGTGGCCACCCGCTCCCATGCTTAAGCTTTGGTTAAGCCGCGCGACGGGTGGGGCTGCCGGTCCGGGGGATGTCATCCCGCCGCGGTCGCCTTCCCGGCTTCAGCCGGCAGACAGAGGGATGGCCAAGATGACGACGATGGCGATGGTGGATACGGTCGAGCGCGGCGCCGAGCCGCTGCCCGGCCCGATGGCGGACATGACGGTGGCCCTGATCGACCGGCGGGCGCTCTATCGCGAGTGCTTCGCCAAGTGCCTGCGCGCTCTGCACCGCGCCGGCACGATCCTCTCCTACGGCTCGGTGTCGGAATGGTCGGCGGCGGCCGCGAGCCGGCCGAGCGGCGCGCTCGTGCTCTATTGCGTCGGCGCCAAGCGCGCGACCGAGCCGGAGGTGGTGCGGGACATCGGCGTGCTGTCGCGGGCCGAGAGCGCCCCGGCGATCCTGATGTCGGACATCGAGGACCCCGACCAGATCCTCGGCGCGCTCGACAACGGGGCGCGGGGCTACATCCCGACCTCGACCAGCCTCGACGTCGTCGTCGAGGCGCTGCGCCTGGTCGGGGCCGGCGGCATCTTCGTCCCGGCATCGAGCCTGATCTCGGCGCGGCGCGCCGGCCAGGCGGCCGGCCAGCGCCACGGCGGCCACGGCATGTTCACGCCGCGCCAGACCGCGGTGCTCGACGCGCTCCGCCACGGCAAGGCGAACAAGGTGATCGCCTTCGAGCTCAACATGCGCGAGAGCACCGTCAAGGTCCACGTCCGCAACATCATGCGGAAGCTGAAGGCCCGGAACCGCACCGAGGTCGCGTTCCTGACCCACGAGATGTTCCGCGCCGCCGAACAGGCCTAGGGCCGTCTCCGCGTGGGCATCGGCAGGACCGATGCCCACGCCGCGGCGCCCGCCGACGCCCGACCGGCCGCTCTGCCCACTCCCCCGCGCGGGGTAGCCGCCCCCCTATTGCGTATTCACAGCGCGTTGCGGCAATAATTCTTCGCCTGTACGCTTCTCTTGTTCACGGAGTTTTCGTTGTGAAAACGGCAATCGTGCATGAGTGGCTGACAACTTATGCAGGCTCGGAAAAAGTACTTGCCGCGATGCTTGCAGAATTCCCGCAAGCTGATCTTTTCTGCCTGATCGACTTCATGCCGGAGCGTGACCGGAGCTGGCTCAACGGCCGGGTTCCCCAGACCTCCTTTCTCCAGCGCATCCCCGGCAGCCGCTACATCTACCGCTATCTCCTGCCGTGGATGCCGTTCGCGATCGAGCAGTTCGACCTCTCCGACTACGACGTCGTGATCTCGAACAGCCACGCGGTCGCCAAGGGCGTCATCACCGGGCCGGACCAGCTCCACATCTGCTACTGCTACACGCCGATGCGCTACGCCTGGGACCTCCAGAACCAGTATCTGGAGGAGGCGCGCTTCCGCGGCATCCGCAACCTCTTCGCCCGCATGGCGCTGCACAAGCTGCGCATCTGGGACTACCGCACCGCCTCGGGCGTCGACCACTTCATCACCTGCTCGCAATACATCTCGCGGCGCCTCTTCAAGGCCTATCGCCGCGACGCGACGGTGATCTACCCCAATGTCGAGACCGACGACTTCGGCATCGGCCGCGACCGCGGCGACTACTATTTCACCTCCTCGCGCATGGTGCCCTACAAGAAGATCGGGCTGATCGTGGAGGCCTTCGCCGCGATGCCGGAGCGCCGCCTCGTGGTGGTCGGCACCGGGCCCCAGTTCAAGCACATCCAGAAGATCGCGACGCCCAACGTCACGCTGCTCGGCTACCAGCCGCTCGCGGTGCTGCGCCAGCACCTGGAGCGGGCGCGCGCCTTCATCTTCGCCGCCGAGGAGGATTTCGGCATCGCCCCGGTCGAGGCCCAGGCCTGCGGCACGCCGGTGCTGGCGTTCGGCCGCGGCGGCGCCAACGAGACCGTCGTCGACGGCGTCACCGGCCTGCATTTCCACGCCCAGACCACCGCGGCGATCCGCGACGTGATCGACCGCTTCGAGGCGCGCGAGGACGATTTCGACCCGATCCAGATCCGGGCCCACGCGCTCCGGTTCTCGACCGACCGGTTCCGCGACGAGTTCCGCCGCTTCGTGCTGGCGCGCTGGGCCGAGCACCAGCAGCGCCTCGCCGCGGCTTCGGCCGGCGCCGGCCGCCCGCCCTTGATGCGCAGTGCGTCCTGAACCGCGCCGTCCCAGGCGCCGAGAACGAGGGGAGCCATGAAGACCGCCTTGATCACCGGCATCACCGGCCAGGACGGCGCCTATCTCGCCCAGCTCCTGCTGCACAAGGGCTACCGGGTCTACGGTACCTACCGGCGCACCAGCTCGGTGAACTTCTGGCGCATCGACGAGCTCGGCATCCGCCACCATCCCGAGCTGCGGCTGATCGAGCACGACATGACCGATCTCGGCTCGTGCATCCGCATCCTCGAAGCGGCCGAGCCCCACGAGGTCTACAATCTCGCCGCCCAGACCTATGTCGGCGTCTCGTTCGCCCAGCCGACGACGACGGCCACCATCACCGGCCTCGGCGCGCTGAACCTCCTCGAGGCGATCCGCACCCTCGACTGCGGGGTGCGCTTCTACCAGGCGTCCTCGGCCGAGATGTTCGGCAAGGTCCAGGCGGTGCCGCAGTCGGAGACGACGCCGTTCTATCCGCGCAGCCCCTACGGCGTGGCCAAGCTGTTCGCGCACTGGACCGCGATCAACTACCGCGAGTCCTACGGGATCTTCGCCTGCTCCGGCATCCTGTTCAATCACGAGTCGCCGCTGCGCGGGCCGGAGTTCGTCACCCGCAAGATCGCCGAGGCGGTGGCGCGCATCGCCCAGGGCGACGGCGGCCCGATCGTGCTCGGCAATCTCGACGCCCGGCGCGACTGGGGCTACGCCGCGGAATATGTCGAAGGCATGTGGCGGATGCTCCAGGCCGAGGCGCCCGACACCTACGTGCTCGCGACCAACCGCACCGAGACCGTGCGCAGGTTCGCCGAACTCGCCTTCCGTGCCGCGGGCATCGCGCTCGAATGGCAGGGCGACGACCTCGACGAGCGCGGCGTCGATGCCGCCCGCGGCCGCGAGCTCGTCCGGATCGATCCGAAGCTGCGCCGGCCGGCCGAGGTCGATCTCCTCCAGGGCGACAACAGCCGCGCCGCGCGCCTCCTCGGCTGGACGCCCCGGACCACGCTGGAAGAGCTCGCCGCGATGATGGTCGAGGCCGATCTCCGCCGCCTCGGCGACGCCGCCGCTCCCCGCCCGCTCCGCGATCGCGGCCGCCGGCTCTCCCCGGTCTCCGAAGCGGTGGCCTGACCTTCGAAGCGGTGGCCTGACCTTCGGCTTCCATCGACCGGAAAAAGGTGGGCACGCCGCGTGCCCGCCTTTTTTGTCGCGCCCAGGCATGCCCGGGGCGCGCGCTGACGGCCTCGCGATGCGCTGGCCACTCGTCGTGCCGGTCTGATTGCCGGTCCGAGCCGTCGCCCCGCCGATCCGGCTCTCCGGTTCGGAGAGGCGAGGAGGCGGCGGTCCGGCGCGGCTCGCCTCAAGCCGCCAGCGTCACCGCCGGCGTCGGGCGCTTGCGGGCGAAATAGCCGGACGGGCGCGCCACCTTGGTGACGACGGCGCCGAGCAGGCGGGCCTGGGCGGTACGGAGCGCGTGCAGCGCCTCCATCAGGACGTTGGCCGGGGTCTTGCCCCATTCCACCGCCATCACCACCGCGTCGAGGCTCGCGACCAGGCCGAGCGCGTCCATCGCCGGCGGTAGGTCGACCACGATGGCGTCGTAGCTGCCGCGGAGCGTCTCGAACAGGGCGCGCAGGCGCTTGGAGGCCAGGAGGTCGCCGGCGGCGATGCCGCCATGGCCGACCATCGGCAGGACGTCGAGCTTCGAGGTCGGGTCGGCGACGATCAGGCTCGCCACCGGCCGCGCGCCCGCGATCGCCTCGAGCAGCCCGGCGCTCGCCGCCGGGGCCAGCGCCGCGGTGAGTGCCGCCGAGCGGATGTCGGCGTCGATCAGGAGCACCTTGGCGCCGCCGCCCGCCATCAGCCGCGCGAGGTTGGCGGCGACGGTGCTCTTGCCTTCGCCGTGGAGCGCCGACGTGACGCCGAGGAGCGTCACGTCGCCGGCGATGGCGACCGCGGTGCGGACCGTCTTCAGGCTGTCGCTGAAGCTGGAATAGGGCCGGATCAGCACCTCGTCGAACGGCGCCGCGACGACGGCGCGGCGGCGGCGCCCGCCGCCGCTCGGCGCGATGGCCGGCAGGAGGCCGAGGCAGTCGAGCCCGACCTCGTCGCGGATCTGGGCGGCGGTGCGCAGGCTGCGGTCGAGCCCCTGCCGCACGATCGCGATGCCGATGCCGGCGAGCGCGCCGAGGAGGAGCGCGAAGGTCAGGATCAGCCCGGTGCGCGGCCGGCTCTTGGCGATCGGGGTCGAGGCCTGGGTGATGACGCGGGCGTCGGAGACCGGGAAGGACTGGCGCTGCACCGATTCGGTATAGGCCTGGAGGAAGCTCTCGTAGATGCGCTGGTAGGTCTGCGCCGTGGTCGCGAGCTGGGCGACGGTGATCGCCGCGCGCTTGGTGTCGGTCTGGATCGCGATCAGCCGGGCGAGGTCGGCGGTGAGCTTGGCTTCGCGGCCCTTGGCGATGTCGTAGTCGCTCTGGTAGGTCGCGCCGATGCGGCCGAGCTCGGCATGGATGGCGGCGACGTCGGCCGCCATCTCCCGCTTCAGCCCGACCACCGGCGGCTCGTCGCTGCCGTAGCGGGTCTCGGCGTCGGCGAGCTTGGCGGCGGCGTCGAGATAGCGGCCGCGCAGATTGGTGATGGTGACGTTGCCGAGCATCTCGGCGACGCCGGCATCGGGCAGGTCGGCGCTCAGGATGGCGCGGATGCGGTCGAGCCGGGCCTGGGCCTCGGCGGTCTTGGCACGCGCCGCGATCAGTTCGCTGTTGAGCTGGGCGACCTGCTGGTCGGCGAGGAGGCCGTGGTCGCCGGTGTCGACCAGGCCGTGGGCGGCCTTGTATTCCTGCACGGCGCGGAGCGCGGCATCCATCTGGTCGCGGAGCTGGGCGATGCGGCTCTCGAGCCAGACGCCGCCGGCCCGCGCCGCCTGCGCCCGGGCCTCGACCTGGTCGCGGATATAGGCGTCGGCGGTGGCGTTGGCGGCGAGCGCCGCGGCCGACGGATCGTGCGCGCTGAAGAAGATGTCCATCGCGTAGGACAGCCCGACCCGGCGCACGTCGAGGCTCGCCTCGAACGCATCGATGGCGTATTGGCGCTTGGCGTTGGCCAGGGCCTGGGCCGCCGCCACCGGATCGGGCGCCGGCGGCAGCGGCTTGAGGTGCAGCTTCTGCAGCAGCGCGGTGGCGAAGCCGCCGACCGCCATCTTCACCCGCGCCACCAGCGAGGGCGGCGGCACCACGTTGAACTCGCCGCGGTCGCCGAGATCGGCCAGGACGGCGATGGCGATCTTCTCCGAGCGGAGCACCGCGATCTGGCTTTCGACCGCGGCGGTGTCGAGCGAGACGTCGGTCTGCCCGGTCTGCTGGCGGAGCAGCTCGCTCGACTGCGGGTCGATGATGATCTGCGCCCGGGCGGTGTAGACCGGCCGCGCCGTCGCGAGATAGGCCAGCGCCAGCACCAGGCCGATCGCGATGCAGCCGACGATGGTCCAGGCATAGCGGCGCAGCAGCCCGGCGATTTCGGCGAGGCTGAAGAATTCGCGCTCGCGGTCGGCCGCCGGCTCGACGTAGTCGCCGTGCTCGCGATAGCGGAAGCGGGGATGTTCGAGCATGGCGGCCATCCCGGCTCAGTTCTGCGGGACGGAGGCGGCGTCGGCGGGCGCGCGGACCAGCGTGCCGAACGGCGTCGTGACCGGCCGCGCGGCCGTGGCACCGCCGAGGAGCCCGGCGCTGCGGGCGTCGGCGACCGCGGGATCGGCCGGGAGGTCGACCCGCAGCGTATCGCCGGGCTCGATCGCGGCATCTTCGGAGACGGTCGTCGTCACGGTGCGGCCGCCGGCGCGGCGGAGGATGGTGAACACCGGCTGGCGCGTCCGCGCCCGGTCGCGTTCGGCCAGCACCTGCGGGACGGTGTTCTCGGCGTCCTGGACCAGGGCGGCAGCGGTGCCGGCGCGCTTGGCCAGCTCGTCGAGCCGGGCCTGGGTGTCGCGGAGCGAGGTCGCGATCTCGTTGTGGCGGCTGTTCTGGAGGTCGAGCATGGTGAGCTCGGTCTTGCCGGCCTCCTGCCTGGCCTGCAGCATGGCGGTGTTCATCTTCAGCCGGTCGCTTTCGGCCTCGGCCTCGGTGCGCTCGAGCTGGAGGACGCGCGGCGCCACCACGAGGCCCTTCTCGCGAAGCGCGCTGGCGCTGTTCAGGTCTTCGCGGATCAGGGCGAGCTGGCGATCCTCGAGCGCAAGCTGCTGGGTGATCGACTGGACCTCGCTCTCGAGGAAGCCCTTGAGCTGCGTCAGCGCCTGGAGCTGGGTGCGGAGGGCCTCGCGGCGGGTGTCGAAGATCAGCGTCTCCTGGGCGCGGAGCTGGGCCGTGGCGGGGTCGTCCGCCTGCGCCAGCTCGGGCGGCCAGACGATGGCGTCGAGGCCATGCTGCTCGGCTTCGAGCCGGGCGCGGCGGGCGATCAGGCTGCGGGTCTCGACGGCGTAGACCATGAGGTCGCCCTGCCCGCTCACGATCTCGCGGCCGATCTGGCGGACGTCCGGGTCCATGGTGCGGCGGAGACCGCCGGCGAGGCCGAGCGCCTGCAGCACCGTCAGGCCGGGCTGGTAGGGATAGGCGCCGGGCCGGTCGGCCGCACCGACGACGAAGAACGGGCGGTACTGCACGACCTCGACCGAGGCGTCGGGCCGGCTCAGCAGCCCGACCTTGGCCTTGAGGCGCTGCGCGATGTCGGCCGCGACCGCATCGGCCGCGTGCCCCGCGGCCGGCACCTCGCCGATCAGCGGCAGCGCGAGGTTGCCGCCGGCGCCGACGGTGAACTCGCCGTTCAGGGCCGTCCATTCGTAGACGTCGCCCTTGGCGGCGCGCCACTCGTAGACCTTGACCCGCACCTTGTCCTGCGGCCCGAGCAGGTAGGCCGCGGCGAAGACCGGGGTCGCCGCCGCGGCGAGCGCGAGCGCGAGGGCGGCCGCGAGGATGCGAGTCGACATCAGCGATCCCACCTCAGATGTTCAGCACGTATTCGGGCTCGAGCCGGCCGGAGACGACGTGGGCCAGCGCGAGCAGGTTGCCGCGCAGGCGGCCGCGGCGGTCGACATAGGGCTCCGGCCGCACGCTGCGGAGGAGGTTGGCGGCGAGGTTGCGGCCGGCGAGGCGGAGGGCGAAGCGCGGGCTGATCGTGCCCTTGCGGACGAGGTAGAACGGGTTGACGATCTGCGAATAGCCGAAGCGCACCCCGCTGACCTTGCCGCTCTTCAGTCCGAGATGGACGCCGAGCGGCTCGCCCGGGCGCACCAGCCGGCCGCGGGGGCGGAGCTGGCTCGTGAAGTCGACATCCTCCTGCCAGCCGTAGAGCACCAGCCGCTCGTCGAAGCGGAGCTGGCCGATCGCGCTGGCCCGGATCGACATGTTGCAGCCATAGGCGCCGTTGTCGTCGAAGCTCAGCTCGGGCGGCGGCCGGTTGGCCTCGGCGGCGCGCAGCGCCAGGAGGCCGCTGTCGAAGTCGAGCCCCTCGCCGGCGGCACCGTCGCGGACGAGGCGGCCCATCACGACGACCCAGTCCTCGTGCTCGGCGAACAGCTCCTCGATGCGGGCGAGATAGCCGTCCTCGGGCAGGAAGTCGTCGTCGAAGAACGCGAGCACGTCGAAGCGCCGGCCGGCGTGCTCGATCGCCCGGTTGCGCTGGGCCGCGAGCCCGGCCGGCCCGACCAGGCGGGCGACCGGGAAGCGGTGGAGCCGGGGCGGCGGCAGGTGGTCGGCCGCGGCGGCGGAGACGATCACCTCGTCGGGCCGCCGGCTCTGCCCTTCGAGGTGGGCGAGCAGGCGGGCGGCGACCTCGGGGCGGCCGTAGGTCGGGATGATCACTGCGATCTTCATCAAGGTCCCCCGCCACGGCGCCGGGCGGCGTCGACGGCACAAGAACGCGCGCGGAGATCGCGCCAGGGGAAAACTAGCCCCGGCCCGGCGGCCGGGTGGACGTGCCTTCCGGATGAGCGGGATCGCCCGATCGGAGGTGCCGGCACCGCTCGCGGCGGAGGCGGCGGCGCGCGCCGTGCGCCGCCCCGCACGCCGCTACGCCTCCTGGATGAAGCGGGAAGCGCGCGTCGTTCGATCGGATAGCTTGTTGTGCCGGCAACGGCGCGGCCGAATGGCGCCGCGGGCCGATCACGCGCCGGAAGCCTGCGCCGTCCGGCGCAGGCCGCGCGGGCCCGGTGGACAATCCCGGTTTCCCATGGCTCTCGCCACGCCGCACGCCCCCTTCGCCTCCGACCACGCCATCGCCCGCGAGCCGGCCCGGCGCGACCCGCCGGCGCTTCATCCGCGGAGCGACAGCCGGCGCATCGCCGTGGTCCACGACTGGTGCCCGAACTTCCGCGGCGGCGAACGGGTGCTCGCCGAGATCTGCAAGACCTTCGCCAAGGTCGAGATCTTCACCCTGTTCGACTTCCTGCCGCAGGAGATCAAGGACGAATATTTCCGCGGCCTCACCTTCCACACCTCGATCGCCGCCCGCATCCCGTTCGTCCGCCGCTTCTACCGGGCGCTGTTCTTCGCCGGGCCGATCCTGATCGAGCAGTTCGACGTGACCGGGTTCGACGCGGTGATCTCGTCCTCGGCGGCCTTCTCGCGCGGGGTCCTGACCCGGCCCGACCAGCCCCATCTCTGCTACGTCCACAGCCCGGTCCGCTACGCCTGGGACGAGCAGTTCTCCTATCTCGGCGACGCCGGCCTCGGCGCCGGCCTGCGGAGCGCGCTCTACCGCTATCTTCTGCACAGGCTCCGCACCTGGGACGCCAGGACCGCCAACGGCCCCGACCTGATGCTCGCCAACTCGACCTATGTCCGCGCCCGCATCCGCCGGGTCTACGGCCGCGAGTCCCGGGTGGTGTTCCCGCCGGTCGAGGTCGAGCGCCTGCCGCTCACCGAGGACAAGGACGACTACTACGTCACCGCCTCCTACCTCGCGCCCTACAAGCGCACCGACCTCGTCATCGCCGCCTTCAACGCGATGCCGAACCGCCGGCTGGTCGTGGTCGGCGCCGGGCAGCAGGCGGCGGCGCTGCGGCGGATGGCCGGGCCGAATGTCCGCTTCGCCGGCTTCCTGCCGCGCGCCGACTACGTGGAGACGGTGGCGCGGGCCCGGGCGATGGTGTTCGCCGGCTGCGAGGATTTCGGCATCGCGCTGGCCGAGGCCCAGGCCTGCGGCACCCCCCTGATCGCGTTCGGCCGCGGCGGCGCCCGCGACATCGTCCGCCGCCTCGGCGCGACCGAGATGCCGACCGGCGTCGCCTTCGACCGCCAGTCGGCCGACGCCGTCGTCGAGGCGGTCGGCCTGTTCGAGGCCAACCGCTCGTCGTTCCGGCCCGAGACCTGCCGGCGCAACGCCGAGCGCTTCTCCGCCGATCGCTTCCGCCGCGAGGTCGCCTGGGGGCTCGAAGCGGCGGCCGCGATGAACCGCGCCTGAGGGCGCGACGGGGAAACGCCGCATGGCCGATGCCCTCTCCGCATCGCTTCCAGCCGGCTCCGGCGGCAACCGCACCCGGGCCTGGACCATCAACGGCGATTTCATCACGCTGAAGCCGAGCGGCGTCGCGCGCTATGCCGCCGAGGTCACCCGCGCGCTCGACGTCCTGGTCGCCGAGCGCCATCCCCTCGCCGCCGGCCTCGACCTTCGCCTGGTGGTGCCGCGTCCGACCGACGCCTTCGTGCCCCACGCCATCCCCATCGCGGTGATGCCCGAGTTCCGGACCCCGCGCCTGCCGCAGTTCTGGGTGCAGTGCCAACTGCCGCGGCGGGTCAAGGGCGGCCTCCTCAGCTTCTGCAACCTCGCCCCGGTCGCGGTCCGCCGCCAGATCGCCTGCATCCACGACGTCCAGACCCGCATTGCCCCAGAGAGCTACGGGCGCCTGTTCCGCGCCGCGCACCGCATCGTCCTGCCGGCGGTCGGCCGCCGCGCGGCGGCGATCACCACGGTGTCCGCCTTCAGCCGCGACCAGATCGTGCGCTACGGCATCGCGCGCCGCGACGCCATCACCATCGCGCCCAACGGCAGCGACCACGCCCGCGGCTGGGACGGCGAGCATCGGCTGACGCATCGCGGCGAGCGGCCCTACGTGCTCGCCCTCGGCGCGAGCCAGGCGCACAAGAACATGGCGCTCGTCGCCCGCCTGGCGCAGCCGCTCGACGAGCTCGGCCTCGACCTCCGCATCGCCGGCGACGTCGACCGCACGGTCTTCGCCTGCCACCCCCAGAACCTCCAGCTTCTCGGACGCGTCGGGGACGGCCGGCTGGCGCACCTGTTCTCCGCCGCGCTCTGCTTCGTCCTGCCGTCGCGGACCGAAGGCTTCGGCCTGCCGGCGATCGAGGCGATGGCCTGCGGCTGCCCGGTCGTCGCGGCCTCGACCGGCGCGCTGCCCGAAGTCTGTGGCGACGCCGCGCTCTACGCGCCGCCGGACCAGCCCGGCGCCTGGGTCACCGCGATCCGGAACCTGCGCGACCGCCCGGCGCTGCGCGAGCGCCTGCAAGCCGCCGGACGAACGCGGGCCGGCGCCTTCTCGTGGCGGGCGACCGCCGAGATCTATCTCGGCCTGATGGCCCGGATCGATGGCGTCGCCACGGCGCCGGCGGCGCAGCACGTCGCATGAGCGCGCGGCCCGCCCGCGATGCGCCGCAGCGGCGATGGACGGTCAACGGCCGCTTCCTCGCCCAGCCCGTGACCGGCGTGCAGCGCTACGGCCGCGAGATCCTCGGCGCGCTCGACGGGCTGATCGTCTCGGGCCACCCGCTCGCGCGCGACCTCGAGGTCGAGCTGGTGATGCCGCAGGCGGCCACGCCGCCGCCGCTCGCGGCGATCGCGGTGCGCCGCGCCGGCCGCGGCACGGGCCAGGCCTGGGAGCAGCTCGTGCTGCCCTTCGCCGCCCGCGGCGCCATCCTCAGCCTCTGCAACACCGGGCCGCTCGTGCTCGGACGCCAGATCGTCTGCATCCACGACACCAGCGTGTGGGACTACCCGGCGAGCTATTCGCGGCGCTTCCGCGGGCTCTACCGGACGCTGCTGCCGGCGCTCGGGCGCCGCGCCGCGGCGATCGCCACCGTCTCGCATTATTCGGCCGCGCGGCTCCTCGCCCACAGGGTGGTGCGCACACCCGTCGCCGAGGTCATTCCCGACGGCCACGAGCATGTCCGCACCTGGGCGCCTGCCGGCGGCGGAACCGCGGCGCTCGGCACCTTCGCCCTCGTCCTCGGCAGCCCGGCGCCGCACAAGAACCTCGCGCTGGTCCTGGCGCTCGCCGACCTCCTGGAGGGCACCGGCATCCGGATCGCGGTCGCCGGGGCGCTGGATCGCGCCGTGTTCGCCGCCGCGCCGGCGGCGAACAGCGACCGGGTGACGTGGCTCGGCCGCCTGTCGGACGCGGCGCTGGCCGAGCTTCTCGGCGGCGCGCTCTGCCTGCTGTTTCCGTCGTTCAGCGAGGGCTTCGGCCTGCCGCCGCTGGAGGCGATGGCGCTGGGCTGCCCGGTCGTCGCCTCGAACCGGGCCAGCATGCCCGAGATCTGCGGCGAGGCGGCGCTCTACGCCGCGCCCGACGATCCGCCCGCGTGGCGCGCGGCCCTGCTCCGCCTCCGCGACGACGCGACGCTGCGGCGCCGCCTGGCCGCCGCGGGCGCCGCCCGGGCGCGACGCTTCTCGTGGCAGCGCTCGGCCGAGGCCTATCTCGACCTGATGGCGCGGCTCGACGGCGTGGCCGACAGCATCACCCCGGCGCTCGTGCGGGCCGCGGAATGAACGGCATCGGCGCGGCCGCGGCGCGCGCCCGCCGCGGCAGGCGACGCGCCATCACCTCGCGCCGGCAGGCATTGCAGACCGCGAGGCCGACGAAGAACAACAGGCCCGGATCGGCGCTGCCGCTCGACACTCCGATCGCCACCAGCCCCGCCAGCACCGCCCCGCGGGCCCCGCCATGGAGCGCGATCAGCGCCACGTCGTCGCCGCGCTGCGCTTTCAGCGGCGGCAGGATGCGCAGCAGCAGGAGCGCGACCAGGAGCGCGCCGATCAGCCCGGTCTGCGACAGCAGCGCCACCGCCCAGCTCGACGCGCGCGAACTCCCGAAGCCGACCCCCAATCCATCGGTGTCGAACAGCGCCGTAATGCTGCGGCTGTTCCAGTACGAGCGCTCCTGGCCCGAGGACGACTGCGCCTTGTCGAGCAGGGTCGACTGGAACAACTGGACGATCTGGTCGACCACCGACGGCTGCAGGATGGCGACCGCGACCCCGGCGACGAGGCAGACCGCGATGATCGCCATCACCACGAGGTCGCGGCGGACGAGCCGGCCCGCCAGGCCGCGCAGCAGCAGCCCGAGCGCGACCGGCGTCGCGACCAGCGCCAGCGACACGTAGGCCGTGCTCGACGTCGACAGCAGCACCAGCGCCAGCAGCACCAGCGTCAGCATCAGCGCGGCGCGCCCGCCCCCGGCACGCCAGTAGCAGAAGGCGAAGCCGAGGCAGGCGAGCGCCGCCGCGGCAAAGCCCGAGGCTTCGGCGAAGCCGCCGGCGATGCGCCAGAACCCCGACTCCTCCACGTTGGTCAGCAGTTGGTAGCTCGCGGTGCGGATGGGCAGGAGCAGGTCGCCCATCCGGCCCATCTTGCCGGCGAGGTCGATCAGGCCGAGGGCGGCGTTGAAGAGGGCGAAGCTGAAGAAGCCGAGGCGAAAGGCGTCGAGGTTGCGGTGCCGGAGCAGGGCCACGCTCACGGTGAAATAGCTGAGGCAGCCGAGCGCGAAATAGGCCACCTGGGTGACGTTGCCGTTGCTCGGCGCCAGCATCACCTCGACGATCCGGCCCTCGGACGGGACGAAGGCGGTGGTCTGCCCGGCGAACAGCCGCGGCAGGATGAAGGAGCTCGCCGCCACGTAGACCAGGAGGATCACGACGATCGAGGCCGTCCAGTCGGTGACGAACAGCGCCCGGAGATCGGCCAGGAGGCGGCGGCGCAGGAGGGTCGCCACGAGGAACGCCGCGGCGAAGACGACATAGATCTGGGGCGACGATCCGCCGAGCGCCGACAATGTCGCGACCGCGGTCGAGCCGAAGGCGAGCGCGGCGAACATCGGCACGACGAGCGGCGCCCCGAGCCGCCACCCGAGCGCGAGCAGCCCGAGGCACACCAGAAGCCCGGCGGGCGAAATGCTCATCTCAGCAACCCAGCCGGCCGTGCATAGCGGCCCGTGGTGGCTTCATTCGCGCGGCCGGTTCTGCTCTGGTGGGGACGAAGGCGCTTTGGAGGAGGCCGCCCTGCTCTCGATCGCTGTCGTCGCGGCTGCCGGCGTGGCCGGCATCCTGCTCGGCCTGCGTTACCGTGCCGCGGCGCTGCTCGCGGCGAGCGCGGCAGCGCTGGCGGCGGGCGTCGCGCGCGCGGTCGCGGGCCATTGGGATGCGGGAACGACCGCGCTCTTCGCGCTCGCCTGCGTCGTCGTCGTGCAGCTCGGCTATCTCGTCGCCCTGTTCGGCCGGAGCCTGCTCCGCCGCTAGAGCACGATCCCGAAAGGCGTGCCGCGGTGCGCGGAAGGAGAGCCTGCCCGAACAAGAAGCTGGAGCGGGATGGCGACTCGAGGAGCCATGGCGTTCCCGGCGGTCAGGCGGCGTCGCCATGACTCATCAGCGCCGGGATGGTGCGCAGGATGATGACCACGTCGCCCCACAGCGACCAGTTCTGGACATAGGCGCGGTCGAGCGCGACGCGGGCCTCGTAGCTCAGGCTGCTCCGCCCGCCGACCTGCCAGGCCCCGGTGACGCCGGGACGGACGCTGAGATAGGCCGCGGCGGCGGTGCCGTAGCGGGCGAGCTCCTCGCCGACGATCGGCCGCGGGCCGACGCAGCTCATCTCGCCGCGGATGACGTTGAAGAGCTGGGGCAGCTCGTCGAGGCTCGACTTGCGGAGCGCCCGGCCGAGCGGCGTCACGCGGGGATCGTTCCGAAGCTTGCGGGTCTCGCGCCACTCGAGCGCCGCGGCGGCGTCGCGCTCGAGATGGCGCTGGAGCACGGCGTCGCCGTCCGCGACCATGGTGCGGAACTTGCAGCAGCGGAAGAGCCGGCCGTTCCGCCCCACCCGCGGGTGGGTGAAGACGACCGGCCCGCCCATGACTAGGCGGATCGCGAGCGCCGTCGCCAGCATCACCGGCGCGAGCAGGACCAGCGCCACGCTCGCGAGCACGAGGTCCATCAGCCGCTTGGTCGTCCCGCCGACGCGGGGCGTCGACGAGGCCGGCCCGCCACGGGGCACCCGCGCCAGAACCGCCTCGGACGCCGCCGGCAAGGCAGGCGTGGTGCTGGCCGTGGAAAGGGGTTGGTCGATTTGCAGCATCGCACCTGCCGGCTGCCACGTCGGACCGCGATCTTCCGGACAAAGCCCCGCCCGGCACAGACGGGCAAAGGGCGTAAGCGCGGCTGTGCCATTCGGCCGAGCTAACCCCGCCGGGCGATGCCGCAATCGTCCTTCGGTGAGGCGCCAGCGGCGGGGTGGCCCCCATATGCTGTCGCCTTCGCGGCCCGCGGGACCACCATGGCGATCATCACCGAGGACGTCGTCGCGCGGCTGGACCGCATCGGGCAGGGTCCGGTCGGCTTCGCGCCGGTGCGGAACGAGCGCCGGCGCCTCGGCGCCTGGCTCGCCCACTATCGCGCGATCGGCGTCGAGCGCTTCGTCGTGGTCGACAACGGCTCGACCGACGGCGGCCAGGAGTTCCTGGAGGCGCAGCCGGACGTCGTCGCGCTCCGCAGCGACGGCAGCTTCGCCGCCGCGAACTGCGGCATCGAATGGCTGACGGACCTGCATCGCCTGGTCCGCCCCGGCACCTGGATCCTGTTCGCCGACGCCGACGAGCTTCTGGTCTATCGCGGGTGGCCCGCCCGCCCGCTCCGAAGCCTTCTCGCCGACGCCGAGGCGGAGGACGCCACCGCCGCGCTGGCCTTCATGCTCGACATGTATCCCGACGGCCCGCTGGAGAGCGCGCCCGCGGGCGCCGACCTCATGGCGGCGGCGCCGTGCTTCGACGGCGAATACGTCTTCCGCCGGCCGCCGACGCGGCCGTGGCAGCCGCCCGCCCCCGGCATCGAGGTCCTCGGCGGACCGCGGCTCCGCCTGCTGTCGAGCCTCGACCGCGAGCGGCGGAGCGGGTGGCTCGCCTACCTGCTGCGCGGGCAGTTCGACCGGGTGCTGCCGTTCACGCCGGACGCGCTGCTGCCGCTCCTCGTGGCATTGATGCCGCGCCAGATGCCGAACCTCAGCAAGGTGCCGCTGGTCCGCGCCGGCTCAGGCGCCCTCTACGCCAACGTCCACACCGCGATCGGGGCCCGGCCGTTCCACGAGAACGCAGTGCTGCTGCACTACAAGTTCCTCGCCGATTTCGCCGCCAAGGTCGCGGTCGAGTGCGGGCGGCACGAGCACTACCGCCGCGGCAGCGAATACCTGATGTACGCGAAGCTCCTGAAGACGCACGGCGCGCTCGACTTGCGCCACGCCGGGACCCGGCGCTTCGCCGGCGCCGAGCAGCTCGTCCAGCTCGGGCTGATCCGCGACCTTTCCCCGCTGCTCGCCCCGCACGCGAGCCGCGGCCAACCGCAAGGCACGAGGGAAGCCGACCCATGTCGCTCATCGGACGGGCCGGAGCCGTCGCCGCGGCCGCCCTTGGCTGCCTGATCGCGCTCACGGTCGCGGCGGAGGCCGCGATCCTGTGGGGCGTGAACGGCCACCCGCTGGTCTCCTATCCCGGCGTCACGGCCGAACGGCAGCTCGACCTCGTCAAGGGGCTCGGCGCCACCTCGTACCGGGTCGACGTCACCTCGACCGATCAGATCCCGCGCCTCGCCGCCCTGATCGACGCCGCCCGCGCGCGCCACATGACCATCCTGCCGGTGCTGATCCCCGTCAGCGACCTCGCCCACCCGTCCGAGGCCCAGCTCTACGCCGCCGCGCGCGACTTCGCCGAGACCTTCGGCCGCCGCTTCAAGGGCCAGGTGCCGGTGTGGGAGCTCGGCAACGAGCTCGAGAACTTCGCGCTGATCACGAGCTGCGAGATGCGCGACGACGGCAGCCACTATCCCTGCCAATGGGGGCTCGCCGGCGGCCTCGCCCCGCTCGACTATTACGGCCCGCGCTACGTCAAGGTGCTGGCGGTGCTGCGCGGCCTGTCCGACGGCATCCATGCCGCCGACCCCGCCGCGCGGCGGGCGATCGGCACCTCCGGGTGGGGCCATGTCGGCATCTTCCAGCGCTTCAAGCAGGACGGGCTCGGCTGGGACATCTCGGTCTGGCACATGTACGGCGAGGACCCCGAGTGGGCGTTCAAGCTGCTGAAGCCCCTCGGCAAGCCGATCTGGATCACCGAGTTCGGCCAGGCCGGGGCCGGGCCCGAGGGCGAGGCGGCGCAGGCCCAGGCGCTCGGCCACTGGATCCGGCGCATCGACCAGCTCGCGCAGCCCTACGACGTCGAGGCCGCCTTCCTCTACGAGCTCCTCGACGAGAGCTATTGGGGCGAGACCAACGAGGCGCGGATGGGCGTGGTCCGGCTCGTCAAGGACAGCCACGGCCAGTGGAGCGAAGGCCCGCTCAAGGCGGGCTACGCCGCGGTCCGCGACGCGATCGCCGCCGTCCGCCGCGAGGCTGCGGCGGGGCGGTAGCGGCTACCGCCATCGGGGGTACCGGCAGCCGAATTGACCCGCAGACAAGGCGGCACCCCATCGGCAGATTTTCGCGGTTCGGGAGGCAGACTTGGACCCACAGGACTATCCGCGGGACGCGCCTGTTCACGCCCTTTTCCTCGCCGCGGCGGCCGCGACGCCCGACGCCGTCGCCCTGCGGCACGCCGCCGGCACGGTGAGCTACGGCGCCCTCGCCGCGGACGCCCGCCGCATCGCGGCGGCGCTCGCGGCCGACGGCGTCGGCTCAGGCGATCTCGTCGCGGTGCTGACCGAGCGCGGTCCTGCGGCGATCGCCGCCTTCATCGGCATTCTCGCCGCGGGCGCCGCCTATGTCCCGCTCGACCCGGCCTATCCGGCCGAGGCGCTCGAGGCCATGCTCGGCGACGCCGATCCGCCGCGCCTCCTGGTGCAACGCGCGCTGGCCGACCGGTTCCCCGGCCTGGTGCCGCCGCACGGCGCCGTCCGCGTGCTGGAGGAGCTGCTCGCCGACGCGCCGCCCGTGCCGGCGCTGCCGGCCGGCGCGGCGACCGATCTCGCCTACGTGATGTACACCTCCGGCTCGACCGGGACGCCCAAGGGCGTCAGGGTGCCCCACCGCGCCGTCGTCCGGCTGGTGCGCGGGCAGCGCTATGCCCGCTTCGCCGCCGACGAGGTGTTCCTGCACCTCTCGCCGCTCGCCTTCGACGCCTCGACCTTCGAGATCTGGGGCGCGCTCCTGAACGGCGGCAGCGTCGCGATCGTCGGCGAGCCGCGCCCCGGCCTTGCCGACATCGGGGCCGCCATCGCCCGCCACGGCGCGACGACCGCGTGGTTCACCGCGGCGCTGTTCCACCTCATGGTGGAGCACCGGCTCGAGGAGCTGCGCCCGCTCCGCCGCATCGTCACCGGCGGCGACGTGGTGTCTCCCGGCCACGCCGCGCGAGCGCTGGCCGGCCTGCCCGGCTGCCGCCTCGTCAACGGCTACGGCCCGACCGAGAACACCACCTTCACCACCGCCTACGACCTCCTCGCCGAGGGCTGGGACGGCGGCGCGCTCCCGATCGGCCGGCCCCTCGCCCACGGCAGGGTGGCGATCCTCGACGAGGACCTCGCCCCGGTCGCCGACGGCGAGGTCGGCCAGCTCTGCTGCGGCGGCGACGGCCTCGCCGACGGCTATCTCCGCCGCCCCGAGCTGACCGCGTCGAAGTTCGTCGCCGACCCGGCGCGGCCCGGCGAGCGGCTCTATCTCACCGGCGACCTCGCGCGGCGGCGGCCGGACGGGGTGATCGAGTTCCTCGGCCGCCTCGACCGCCAGGTGAAGATCAACGGCAAGCGGGTCGAGCTCGACGAGATCGAGCACGTGCTGCGCGCCGACCCGGCGCTCGCCGACGCCATCGTCGTCATGCGCGAGGACCGGCCCGGCATGAAGCGGCTCGCCGCCTATCTCAAGCCGGCGACCGCATGGGCCGCCGAGCGCTGCGCCGCCGAGGCCGCGGGCGTGATCCGGCGGCTCCGCCGCAAGCTCCCCGAGCACATGATCCCGGCCGACGTCGTGGTGGTCGAGGCGTTCGCGCTGACGCCGAACGGCAAGGTCGACCGCAAGGCCTTGCCGCCGCCGCCCGCCGCGGCACCGGCGGCGCCGGCGCTCGCCGCCGACTCGCCGACCGAGCGCGCCGTCGCCCTGATCTGGCAGCGCGTGCTCGCGCTGCCGACGGTGCCGGCCAAGGGCAATTTCTTCGACCTCGGCGGCACCTCGCTCCAGATCATCGCGGTCCACGACGCGATCGAGCAGGAGACCGGCCGGCGCATCCCGATCGCCTCCCTGTTCGAGCATCCGACCGTCGCCGGCCTCGCCGCCTTTCTCGACGACCGCGCGGACGACGGCGCCGTCGCCGCCGCCCGCCTCCGCGCCGCACGGCAGGGCGCCGCGCTCGGCCGTTTCCGCCGCTCCCGCCCGGAGGCCGCCGAATGAACGCGCTCGACCCCATCCTCGCGGCCGAGACCGACGCTGCCGCCGGTGCCATCGCCATCGTCGGCATGGCCGGCCGCTTCCCCGGCGCCGACACCGTCGCCCAGTTCTGGCGCAACATCCGCGACGGCCGCGACGCCATCCGCCGTTTCCGCGACGAGGAGCTGGAGGACGCCTTCGACGCCCGCACCCGCGCCTCCGCCGCCTACGTGAAGGCGCGGCCGATCCTCGACGGGGTCGACCAGTTCGACGCCGGCTTCTTCGGCATGTATCCGCGCGAGGCGGCGCTGACCGACCCGCAGCAGCGGCTGTTCCTGGAACTGGCGTGGGAGGCGCTGGAGGACGCCGGCTGCGACCCGGCGACCTTCCCCGGCGCCATCGGCGTCGTCGCCGCCTGCAGCATGAACACCTATTTCCTGCACCACGTGCTCGGCGAGCGGCGCACGATCGAGGACTTCACCTCGAGCTTCCAGGTCGGCAACTACGCCATGCTGACCGGCGCCGGGCTCGACTTCCTCGCGACCCGGCTTGCCTACAAGCTCGACCTGCGCGGCCCGGCGATCACGGTCGCGACCGCCTGCTCGTCGTCGCTCCTGGCGGTGGCGCAGGCGTGCCAGGCGCTGCAACTGTTCCAGGCCGACCTGATGCTGGCGGGCGGCATTTCGATCAGCTTCCCGCAGAAGCGCGGCTATCTCCACCAGGAAGGCGGCATGGTCTCGCCCGACGGGGTGTGCCGCCCGTTCGACGCGAAGGCCGGCGGCACCGTGTTCGGCAGCGGCGGCGGCATCGTCGCGCTGAAGCGGCTCGAGGACGCGCTCCGCGACGGCGACACCATCCACGCCGTCATCCGCGGCGCCGCGATCAACAACGACGGCGCCGGGAAAGTCGGCTTCACCGCGCCGAGCGTCGACGGCCAGGCCGCGGTGATCGCGGCGGCCCATGCCGTGGCGGGCGTCGAGGCGGACACGATCGGCTATGTCGAGTGCCACGGCACCGCGACGCCGCTCGGCGACCCGATCGAGTTCGCCGGCCTGGTCAAGGCGTTCCGCGCGACGAGCGATGGCAAGGGATTCTGCGCGCTCGGCTCCGCCAAGGCCAATGTCGGCCATCTCGACGCCGGCGCCGGGGTCACCGGCCTGATCAAGGCGGCGCTGACCGTCCGCGAGGGCGAGATTCCGCCGCTCCTGAACTTCGCCACGCCGAACCCCGGCATCGCGCTGGAGTCGAGCCCGTTCTACGTCAACACGGCCCCCGCCGCATGGCGCAGCAAGGGCACGCGCCGGCGCGCCGGGGTGAGCGCCTTCGGCGTCGGCGGCACCAACGTCCATCTCGTCCTGGAAGAAGCGCCGCCGTGCCTGCCGCCGCCGGCCGCCGCGGCGCCGGCCGGGCTGCACGTCCTGCCGATTTCGGCCAGGAGTCCCGCGGCGCTGGCGGCGGCGGCGACCCGCCTCGCCGACCGGCTCGACGCCGACCCGGCGCTGCCGCTCGCCGATGTCGCCTGGACGCTTCAGACCGGCCGCCGCGCCTTCGAGCAGCGCGCCGCGGTGGTCGCTGCCGGCACCGCCGAGGCGGCACGCGCGCTCCGCGCCGGCGTGAAGGGCAGCACGGCGCCGGCCGAGGCGCCGCCCGTCGTCTTCCTCTTTCCCGGCCAGGGCGCGCAGCACCCCGGCATGGGCCGCGCGCTCTACCGGAACGAGCCGGTGTTCCGCGACATCGTGGACCGTGGTGCCGGGCTCCTGGAGCCGCTGCTCGGGCAGGATCTGCGCCGCCTGCTCTACGACGAGACCGCGACCGGCGGCGACGGCGCCCATCCGATCCGCTGGACGGTGGTGGCCCAGCCGGCGCTGTTCCTGATCGAGTACGCCACCGCGCGCCTCTGGATGAGCCGCGGCATCCGGCCCGCGGCCATGGTCGGCCACAGCGTCGGCGAGTTCGCCGCCGCGGCGCTCGCCGGCGTGATGTCGTTCGAGGACGGGCTGACGCTGATCGCCGAGCGCGGCCGCCTGATGCAGGGCATGCCCGGCGGCGCCATGCTCGCGGTGCGGCTGCCCGAGGCCGAGCTGCAGCCGCTGCTGCCGCCCGAGGTCGACATCGCCGCGATCAACGCGCCGTCGATGTGCGTCGCCGCCGGCCCGCACGAGGCGATCGCCGCGCTGGAGCAGGCGCTGGCCGGCCGCGACGTCCAGCACCGCCGCCTGCACACTTCCCACGCCTTCCATTCCGCGATGATGGATCCGGTGGTGGCGCCGCTCGCCGAGCGCGCCGCAAAGATGCGCTTCGAGAGCCCGTCGATCCCCTATGTCTCGGCCGTCACCGGCGCGTGGATCACCGCCGCGGAGGCGACCGCGCCGGATTTCTGGGCACGCCATTGCCGCGCCCCGGTGCGCTTCGCGGCCGCGCTCGCGACCGCGGTCGCCGGCGCGAAGCCGGTGCTGCTCGAAGTCGGCCCCGGCAAGACCCTGACCAGCCTCGCCGCCCAGGCGGTGCCGAAGGACGCCGCCGGCGCGCTGATCGCGTCGCTGCCCGAGGCCAATGCCGACGTCGCGGCCGACCGCGCCTTCGCCGAGGCGACCGGGCGGCTGTGGGCAGCCGGCGTCGCGCCCGACTGGCGCACGCTGCATCCGACGCCGCGCCGCCGGATATCGCTCCCGACTTATCCGTTCGAGCGCCAGCGCCACTGGATCGAGGCGCCGCGCCGCGCCGCCGAGGCCGCCGCACCGGCGATCTCGGCCCCGGCCGCCGCAGAGGCTCCCGCCATTTTCACCCCCGACGAGGCCGTCATGAACGCCCCGGCTCCGCTGCCGACCATCGCCCCCTCGCGCAAGCCGCGCCTCGCCGCGGAGATCGCGCGCATCCTCGAAGACCTCTCCGGCGACAAGGTGCCGGCCGACGGCTATGGCACGAGCTTTCTGGAGCTCGGTTTCGACTCCCTGTTCCTCGCGCAGGTCGCGACCGCCTTGCAGAAGGCGTTCGGCATCAAGATCACCTTCCGCCAGCTCCTGAACGACTATCCGGCGATCGACAGCCTCGCCGACCACCTCGACGCGACGCTGCCGCCCGACCCCGCCCCATCTGCCGCCGCATCCGCGGCGGCAGATGGGCGGCGGCAGATCGCGGCAGCAGATGTTCCGATGCCGGTGGCGGCGGCTCAGCCGGTCGCGTTCGGCGCCGGCGTCGAGGGGCTGATGCAGCAGCAGCTCCAGGCGATGCAGAGCCTGATCGCGCAACAGCTCCAGGTGCTGTCCGGCACGTCCCTCTCAGGCGTCGCAACCCCTCACCCGGCCGCCGGCCTTGCCAGCGACTCGACCTCTCCCTCCGGGAGAGGTGAAGGGACGGCGGCGCCCGCCGTCACTTCTCCCCAGCGGGGAGATGTCGACTCGCCCGCAGGGCGAGCGGGTGAGGGGCCGTCAGCGCCAGTCGTTGCCGCAGTTCCCCTCCCGGCCGACGACACGCCGTCGCGCTTCAGCGTCTACAAGCCGGGCGGCGGAGCCAAGGGCGACCTCACGCCGGCGCAGCACGCCTTCATCGACGACCTGGTTCGCCGCTACACCGCCAGGACGCCGGGCTCCAAGGCCTCGACCGACGCCAACCGGCCCGCGCTCGCCGATCCCCGCGCCGCCGCCGGCTTCCGCCAGGAATGGAAGGAGATGGTCTATCCGATCGTCTCCGACCGCTCGAAGGGCTCGAAGATCTGGGACGTCGACGGCAACGAGTATGTCGACCTCGTCAACGGCTACGGCCAGACCGCGTTCGGCCATGCGCCGGACTTCGTGCTCGAGGCGGTGTCGGCGCAGATGGCGCAGGGCTTCGCCATCGGCCCGCAGACGCCGCTCGCCTACGACGTCGCGACGATGTTCGCCGAGATGACGGGCAACGAGCGCGTCACCTTCTGCAACACCGGCTCGGAAGCGGTGATGGCGGCGATGCGGGTGGCCCGCACCGTCACCGGGCGCGACCGCGTGGTCGTCTTCAACGGCGCCTATCACGGCCAGTTCGACGAGGTCCTGACCAAGGCCGGCGGCCGCAACGGCCCGCCGAAGGCGCTGCCGGTCGCCCCCGGGATCCCGGCCGAATCCGTCTCGAACATGGTGGTGCTGCCCTACGGCAAGCCCGAGAGCCTGGAATGGATCCGCGCGAACGCGCCGGATCTTGCCGCCGTCGTGGTCGAGACGGTGCAGAGCCGCCACCCCAACCTGCGGCCCAAGGAGTTCCTGGAGGAGCTGCGCAGGATCACCGCCGCGTCGGAGACCGCGCTGGTGTTCGACGAGGTGGTGACGGGCTTCCGCGTCCACCCCGGCGGGATGCAGGCGGTGTTCGGCATCCGCGCCGACATGGCGACCTACGGCAAGGTGGTCGGCGGCGGCATGCCGATCGGCGTCCTCGCCGGCAGGGCACGCTTCATGGACGCGCTCGACGGCGGCCAGTGGCGCTATGGCGACGAGTCGTTCCCGGAGATCGCGCCGACCTTCTTCGCCGGGACCTTCGTCCGCCACCCGCTGGTCATGGCCGCGGCCCGGGCGGTGCTGAACCACCTCAAGGCCGAGGGTCCCGCCCTGCAGGAGCGCCTGACGGCCCGCACCGAGGCCCTGGTCGGCCGCCTCAATGCCGAGCTGGACCAGCGCGGGATCAAAACACGCGCAGAGACTTACGCGAGCTGGTTCTATTTGAACTTCAGCGCGGAAGACCGCCTCGGCACCCTGTTCTTCAACCTGATGCGGCTGAACGGCGTCCACATCCAGGACGGCTTCCCCTGCTTCCTCACGACCGCGCATTCCGACGAGGACATCGAGCGCATCTTCAGGGCCGTCGTCGCGAGCCTCGACGAGCTTCAGCGCGCCGGCATCCTCGCGCCCGCGGATGCGCCGGTCCCGGCGCCGCCGCCCGAGCCGGCCCTGGCCGCGCCGCTGCCGGACGAAGTGCCGATGACCGAGCCGCAGGCCGAGGTGTGGATGGCGGCCCAGCTCGGCGACGAAGCCTCGTGCAGCTTCAACGAGGGCGTCACCGTGCGCTTCGACGGCGCGCTGGACACCCCGGCGCTCGTCGCCGCGCTGAACGACATGGTCGCCCGCCACGACGCGCTCCGCGCCTGTTTCGGCAGGAGCGGCAAGGCGATGCGGGTTCTTCCTGCGCTGACGCTCGATGTGCCGGCGGTCGACCTCTCGACGGCGCCGTCGCCCGAGGCGGCGCTCGCCGACCTCGTCGACGAGGACGCCCGCACGCCGTTCGACCTCGCCAAAGGCCCGCTGGTGCGCGCCAGGCTCGCGACGCTCGGCCCGTCGCGCCACGCGCTCGTCCTGACCGGCCACCACATCGTCTGCGACGGCTGGTCGATGAACGTGATGCTGTCCGAGCTCGCCGCCTGCTACGCCGCGCGCCGCGACGGCAAGGCACCCGATCTGCCGGCCCCGATGCCGTTCCGCCGCTATGCGCTCGACCAGAATGCCGCCGGCCCCCGCCCCGCGACCGAGACGTTCTGGCGTGCCGAATTCGCCGCTCCGCCACCGGTGCTCGACATGCCGTCCGACCGGCCGCGCCCCGCGCAGAAGAGTTTTCGCGGCGCGACCTGGCGCGACCAGATCGACGCCGAGCTTTACCGCGCGGTCAAGAAATCCGGCGCGCGCCAGGGCGCGACCCTGTTCGTGACCCTGTTCGCGGCGCTCCAGGTGCTGGTGAGCCGCCTCTCCGGCCAGGACGACGTGGTGATCGCGGTCCCGACCGCCGGGCAGAGCCTGGTCGACGACGCCGTCCTGGTCGGCCACGCCGTGAACTTCCTGCCGGTCCGCGCGCCGATCGCGCCCGGCGCGACCTTTGCCGACCACCTCCAGCAGGCCAAGAAACGCGTCCTCGAAGCCTACGAGCACCAGGACTACACACTCGGCACGCTGGTCCGGACGCTCGGCCTGAAGCGCGACCCCGCGCGCCTGCCGCTGACCGACATCCAGTTCAACCTCGAGAAGCTCGCGCCCGGGCTCGAATTCCCCGGCCTCACCGCCGGCTTCGCGCCCAACCCGAAGGCGTTCAGCAACTACGACCTGTTCCTGAACTTCATCGAGTCCGATACCGGGCTCCGCATCGACGTCGACTACAACACCGACCTCTTCGACGAAGCCACCATCGCCCGCTGGCTCGGCCATCTCCGGACGCTGCTCGCCGCCATCGCCGCCGACCCGGCGGAGCGCATCGCGACGCTACCCCTCCTCGCGGAGGACGAGCGCCGCAGCCTGCTCGCAGCGCCTGCCGCCGCGCGCGACTACGACGACCGCCCGGTGCCGGCTCTGGTCGCCGCCCAGGCGGCGCGGACGCCCGACGCGGTCGCGGTCATCCGCGACCGCGAAGCCCTGACCTATGGCGAGCTGGAGCGGCGCGCCAACCGCCTCGCCCACCACCTCCGCCAAGTCGTGCCCGAGCCCGGAGCGCGGATCGCGCTCGCGACCGAGCGCTCGCTCGACATGGTCGTGGCGCTGCTGGCGATCATGAAGGCCGGCCACGCCTATGTGCCACTCGACCCGACCCATCCCGCGGCGCGGCTCGGCCTCGTGCTCGACAACGCTGCGGTTGCCGCGCTGATTGCCGACAGTCCGGAAACCGCGGCGATCGCGCCCTCCGGCCTGCCGGTGGTGCGGCTCGATGCCGACGCCGAGGCCATCGCCGCCTGCCCCGACGCGGCGCTGCCCGCGCCGGCGGGCGACGCCACGGCCTACGTGATCTTCACCTCGGGCTCGACCGGGACGCCGAAGGGGGTCGAGATCACCCACCACGCGCTGACCAATCTATTGTGGTCGATGGCGCGCAAGCCCGGCTTCGGCGCGTCGGACACGCTGGTCGCCGTCACCACGGTCTCCTTCGACATCGCCGGGCTCGAGCTCTATTTGCCGCTCGTCACCGGCGGCCGGCTGGTCATCGCCGGGCGCGACGAGGTCAAGGGCGGCTTCGGCCTGGTCAAGCTGATCGATGACAGCGGCGCGACGGTCGTACAGGCGACGCCGTCGCTGTGGCGCATCCTGCTCGAAGCCGGCTTCAAGCCGCGGCCCGGCTTGACGATGCTCGCCGGCGGCGAGGCGCTGCCGCGCGATCTCGCCGACAAGCTCCTCGCGAACGGCGCCGAGCTATGGAACGTCTACGGCCCGACCGAGACCACGATCTGGTCGAGCGCCGGCCGCGTCACGCCGGGCTCGGGTCCGATCACCATCGGCGAGCCGGTGCTGAACACCACGTTCCACGTGCTCGACCGGGGCGGCCGCCTCGCGCCGACCGGCGTGCCCGGCGAGCTCCACATCGGCGGCGACGGCCTCGCCCGCGGCTATTTCATGCGGCCCGACCTCACCGCCGCGGCGTTCCGCGACGTCACGCTGGACGACGGCCACGCCCGCCGGCTCTACGCCACCGGCGACCTCGCGAGGCGCCTGCCGGACGGGCAGATCCAGCTCCTCGGCCGGGCCGACCAGCAGGTCAAGCTGCGCGGCTTCCGCATCGAGCTGGAGGAAATCGAGGCGGTGCTCCGGGCCCACCCCGCCGTGGCCGGCGCAGCCGTCAGGCTGACCGGCGAGAGCGGCGGCGCACAGCGCCTCGCCGGCTACTATGTCGAGGCCGCCGGCGCGGCCGTGGAGCCGGCGGCGCTCGCGGCTCATGCCGCCGCGAGCCTGCCCGACTACATGGTGCCGGCGCTGTGGGCGAAGCTCGCCGCGCTGCCGCTCTCGCCGAGCGGCAAGCTCGACCGCAAGGCGCTGCCCGAGCCCGATCCGTCGGCGGCGGTCGCCGGCCGCGCCATCGTCGCCCCGCGCAATCCCACCGAGGAGCGGCTCGCCGCGATCTGGCGCGAGGTGCTGGGCCTCCGGGAGGTCGGCGTCGAGGACAATTTGTTCGCGCTCGGCGCGGATTCGATCCACCTGTTCCGGATCGCCGCCAAGATGATCGAGCAGGGCATCGGCCTCGAAGCCCGCCACCTGTTGCGCCACCCGACCATCGCCGAGCTGGCGCTGGCCGAGCCCGAGGCCGCCGGCAAGCGCCAAGCGCTGCCCTCGCTCAAGAGCTTCCGCCGCCCCGCCCGCGAGCCCAGCCGGGTGACGACATGACGGCCGTCATTGCGAGCGCAGCGAAGCAATCCAGGGCCGCAAGCGCCAGCGCCCATCGCCCTGGATTGCTTCGTCGCTTTGCTCCTCGCAACGACGGGGGAGCCGCGTCATGACCGACCTCGCCGTCATCGACGAGGCGCCGCCGGTCGCTCCGGCCGCAGACGAACCCTTGCGCTTCCCGGTGTCGTCGTCGCAGCAGCGCTGCTGGTTCATCGACCAGATGAACCCGGGCAATCCGGCGCTGAACGTGGCGCTGCGCTGGGAGATCAAAGGCGTCTTCACGCCGGAGCTGGTCGAGCGCGCCTTTCAGGGCCTGATCGAGCGCCATGAGATCCTCCGCACCCGCTTCGTCGAGATCGACGGCGAGCCGGTGCAGGAGGTCGCCGACAGCGCTCCCTTCAGGCTCACGGTGACCGACCTCACGGACCGCCCCGCTGCCGAGCGCATGGACGCCGCGCTCGCCCTCGGCAGCCGCGAGGCCCACGTGCCGTTCGACCTCGCCAAGGCGCCGCTCGTCCGGGCTCACCTCGTCCGCCTCGCGGAGGACCACGCCGTCCTCCTCGTCACGGTCCACCAGATCTGCTTCGACGGCTGGTCGATCCGCATCATCGCCCGCGAGTTCGGCGCCCTCTTCGCGGCGCTTGCCGGGGGCCGCGCGCCCGACCTGCCGGAGCTGCCGCTGCAATATGGCGACTATGCCCGCTGGCAGGAGGCGTGGTTCGCGAGCGGCGGCTTCGACGAGGAGACCGGCTACTGGCGCAGGCAGCTCGCCGGCGCGCCCTATTTCGAGGTTCCGCCCGACCGGCTGCGCCCGCCGGTCCCGACCTACAACGGCATCATCCTGGCCGAGATCCTGCCTCCCGAGCTGTCGGAGGGCATGGAGGCAGCGGCGAAACGGCACAACGTCACCCTGTTCAGCCTCGGCTGCGCGATCACCGCCGCGGTGCTGCACGGCGTGACCGCAGCGCCGGAGATCGTGGTCGGCACCCAGATCGCCGGCCGCGACGAGCCCGACCTCGAAGGGTTGATCGGCGTCTTCATCAACAACCTCGTGATCCGCCTCGACGCCCAGGGCGATCCCGCCTTCGCCGATTTCCTCGCCCGGACCAGCAGCACCGTGCAGGAGGCGCTGATCCATCAGCGCATGCCGTTCCACCGCCTCGTCACCATCCTGAACCCGCCGCGCGACGCCAGCCGCACGCCGCTGATCTCGGTCAATTTCACCGTGCTGCACGAGGTGATGGACGACGCCCGCTACGGCCCGATCGAGCTCACCGGCAAGCCGTCGCTCTCGGCCGGCTCGCTCTACGACCTCAACTTCTTCCTGGTGTGGTGGCCGACCGGCTGGCGCATGGCGCTGGAGTACAATCCCGACCTGTTCGAGCGC